>NZ_JBIVXJ010000072.1:0-1044 GCF_044769185.1 Pseudomonas sp. NPDC090592 | reverse complement strand
GCGCAGTTCAACCTGCCGTACGTCCACGTGCTGGTGAACAACGCCTACCTGGGCCTGATCCGTCAGGCGCAGCGTGGCTTCGACATGGATTACTGCGTGCAACTGGCGTTCGAAAACATCAACGCCAATAACGACGCATCCACTTATGGCGTCGACCATGTCGCTGTGGTCGAAGGACTGGGCTGCAAAGCCATCCGTGTATTCGAACCGCATGCCATAGGCCCTGCCCTGCGCGAAGCACAACGCATGACCGAGCAGTATCGTGTTCCTGTAGTCGTCGAGATCATCCTCGAGCGGGTCACCAACATCGCAATGGGCACCGAGATCGATGCCATAAACGAATTCGAGGAGCTGGCCACGTGTCAGGCGGATGCACCCACGGCCGTAGTCAGCTTGAAATAAAAGTCCCAGGAGAGACCACATGCCACGTTTTGCAGCCAACCTGTCGATGCTTTTTACCGAGCATGAGTTTCTTTCACGCTTTCAGGCCGCAGCACAGGCCGGTTTCAGTGGGGTCGAGTATCTGTTCCCGTATGATTACGACCCTGCGTCGATCAAACAACAGCTCGACGCCAACAGCCTGACCCAGGTGCTGTTCAACCTGCCCGCTGGCGACTGGGCCAAAGGTGAACGTGGCATCACCTGCCACCCGGACCGCATCGAAGAATTCCGTGCCGGTGTCGACAAGGCCATCGAATACGCCAAGGTGCTGGGTAACACCCAGGTCAACGCCCTGGCCGGTATTCGCCCACAAGGCCCTGACTGCGCCACCGTGCGCAAGACCTTCGTGGAAAACCTGCGCTACGCCGCGGACAAACTCAAGGCCGCCGGTATCCGCCTGGTCATGGAAATGATCAACACCCGCGACATCCCGGGCTTCTACCTGAACACCACTAAACAGGCCCTGGAAATCCAGGCCGAGGTGGGCAGCGACAACCTATTCCTGCAGTACGACATCTACCACATGCAGATCATGGAAGGTGACCTGGCGCGCACCCTGGAAACCAACCTGCAGTTGATCAACCACGTGCAACTGGCCGACAA
>NZ_JBIVXJ010000071.1:0-1052 GCF_044769185.1 Pseudomonas sp. NPDC090592 | reverse complement strand
ACAGTGCCTGACATCCACAAGCCCGCACGCAGCCTTGAGGCGCCCGTACGCGAGATGGTGCTCTGACCTATGAACTCTCCCGATTGCTGAACTACCGGGTTCAGGCCTGAGAACGCGACAATCGCAGAGGGGCTTTGGTATTTCAGTGGATCGCCCAACTCGGCGAGCAGCAACGTAGCAGTGGTGTCACCCAAACCATCAATCGAGGTAATCAGATCACGTCGCTTGCGCAGGTCTGGATCATCATCGATCGTCTGCTCAATGGCCTTCCTGGTCTTTTCCAGCTCTTCGGTGATGTGCCCGATGACGTCCTGAATCGACTGCTGTACCGCATCTTGTGCGACATCCAAACGATTCTGCTCCATCTGACGCATTTCCTTGAGGTCGTCCAGCCGCCGCACCAAAGCACGCAAGCGGCGCTGTGCAGGGGGCTCAGGCTCCCACTGGCGAAGCGAGACAGCCTTTTGTTGGCCGTAGGCAGCAATGACCTTGGCGTCAGCCTTGTCGGTTTTAACGCGCCGGAGCTCTACGTCAGCAAATTTTGCGATTACCGCCGGGTTCAGAATGCACACCCGATAACCTTGGTTGTGACAGTGCTCGGCCAACGCTTCGTGATAGGTGCCTGTAGCCTCCATAACGATCCAGGCGCCTGGTTCGGCATGACGCTCAAGCCAGTCGCTGAACTGCTTGAATCCTCCAGGATCGTTGGTGAGCTTGGCTTTGGTGCGCGTCTTGCCGTTGGGAAGCGGGGTGGCAATGTCGAAAGATTTTTTGGCGACATCAACGCCAACAAAGACGGACATGATCTCCTCCTTCAAACTGCGAAAGTCGATCACCCTACACTCAGTTCAACCTTGTTAATGCGTGCTCACGCCGGGGGCGGGCACTAGATACCGTTCGAACTAATCGAGTGGGGTTGGAAGGCCAGAGCGTTATCTACAGTGCGGGCTCGATGCCCTTGGAGCGGCTCGGCTTCAAGGCCTTCCCTCGATGATCAGTCGAGAACTTTCGCCTTTTGAGAGGCGAAAGTCGAGATACAAGGAGCGGCCTTG
>NZ_JBIVXJ010000070.1:0-1253 GCF_044769185.1 Pseudomonas sp. NPDC090592 | reverse complement strand
GCGCAGTTCAACCTGCCGTACGTCCACGTGCTGGTGAACAACGCCTACCTGGGCCTGATCCGTCAGGCGCAGCGTGGCTTCGACATGGATTACTGTGTACAACTGGCGTTCGAGAACATCAACTCCACCGACGCTGCCACCTACGGTGTCGATCACGTCGCCGTGGTCGAAGGCCTGGGCTGCAAGGCCATCCGTGTGTTCGAGCCGGCCGAGATCGCCCCTGCCCTGCTCAAGGCACAGAAAATGGCCGAAGAGTTCCGCGTACCGGTGGTGGTCGAAGTGATTCTCGAGCGTGTGACCAACATTTCCATGGGCACCGAGATCAACGCGGTCAACGAGTTCGAAGACCTGGCCCTGGTCGGCAACGACGCGCCAACCGCCATCTCGATGCTGGACTGATCGCCTGACGCCCCCAGGCATACCCTGGGGGCCTTCAACGCAAGGAGATACCCCATGCCTCGCTTCGCTGCCAACCTGTCCATGCTGTTCACCGAACAGGACTTCCTGGCCCGCTTCAAGGCTGCCGCCGATGCTGGTTTCAGCGGCGTCGAATACCTGTTCCCGTACGACTTCAGTGCAGCCGAAATCAAGCAGCAACTGGAAGCCAACGGCCTGACCCAGGTGCTGTTCAACCTGCCCGCTGGCGACTGGGCCAAAGGTGAACGTGGCATCACCTGCCACCCTGACCGCATCGAAGAATTCCGTGCCGGTGTCGACAAGGCCATCGAATACGCCAAGGTGCTGGGCAACACCCAGGTCAACGCCCTGGCCGGTATTCGCCCACAAGGCCCGGACTGCGCCACCGTGCGCAAGACGTTCGTGGAAAACCTGCGCTACGCCGCCGACAAGCTCAAGGCCGCCGGTATTCGCCTGGTCATGGAAATGATCAACACCCGCGACATCCCGGGTTTCTACCTGAACACCACTAAACAGGCCCTGGAAATCCAGGCCGAAGTGGGCAGCGACAACCTGTTCCTGCAATACGACATCTACCACATGCAGATCATGGAAGGTGACCTGGCGCGCACCCTGGAAACCAACCTGCAGTTGATCAACCACGTGCAACTGGCCGACAACCCGGGCCGTAACGAACCCGGCACCGGCGAGATCAACTACCGCTTCCTGTTCGAGCACCTGGACCGCATCGGCTACCAGGGTTGGGTGGGCGCGGAGTACAAGCCCAAGACCACCACCGAAGCCGGCCTGGGCTGGCTGAAAACGCACAACGCAATCTGAACGGCTGAACGCTAGCC
>NZ_JBIVXJ010000069.1:0-1253 GCF_044769185.1 Pseudomonas sp. NPDC090592 | reverse complement strand
ACGGTGAGGTCCTGGTCCAGCTTCTCTTTGATGCTGATGGTGAAGGTCGGCTTCTCGTTCTCGAAGACCGAGGTCTGGTTGGCAACGATGCTCAGCTCGACCTTGTCGCCATGGTTGTTGTCGCCTGGAGTACCTACACCGGCTTCGTCTTTGACAATGGTGTTAACCGAGGCTTTATCCAGGGTCAGTTGCTCGAACTTGCTCGCACCGGCACCGCCCACCGATTGCAGGCTGTTGGTGACGGTGGTCTGGCCGATGTAGACGTTGTCCGGCGCGGCGACAGTTACCGATCCGGTGGTAGCGTTGGCTGCCACGTTGATCACGGTCTTGTCGGCCAGGGTGAAGGTCAGTGCACCGTGGTTGTTGATCGGCAAACCATCCGGGCCGGTCAGGGTCACGGTGTAGGTGATCGTGCCACCCTCGGTCGCTTCGGCAGACGCGGTCAGCTTGGCCACGACTTCGGTCGGGGTATCCTTGATTTCGACAGTGGCCGAAGGCTTGGTTACCACCAGGTTCTCGAACTGGCGACCATCCGGCACGCTGGTGCCGGTGATGCTGACGGTCAGGTTGCCGCCGTCGACATACACGTCTTCGCCCTGGGCGTCGTTGGTCCAGACAGCAGACAGCGTGCCCTTGGTGATTACCACCGACTTGCCTTCACCCAACTGCACGGTGAGGTCCTGGTCCAGGGCCTCTTTGATGCTGATGGTGAAGGTCGGCTTCTCGTTCTCGAAGACCGAGGTCTGGTTGGCAACGATGCTCAGCTCGACCTTGTCGCCTTGGTTGCCTGGGCCTGCTGGGCCTACACCAGGTTCGTCCTTGACGATGGTGTTGACCGAGGCTTTATCCAGGGTCAGCTGCTCGAACTTGCTCGCACCGGCACCGCCCACCGATTGCAGGCTGTTGGTGACGGTGGTCTGGCCGATGTAGACGTTGTCCGGCGCGGCGACAGTTACCGATCCGGTGGTAGCGTTGGCTGCCACGTTGATCACGGTCTTGTCGGCCAGGGTGAAGGTCAGTGCACCGTGGTTGTTGATCGGCAAGCCATCCGGGCCGGTCAGGGTCACGGTGTAGGTGATGTTGCCACCTTCGGTTACTTCCGAGGTAGCGGTCAGCTTGGCCACGACTTCGGTCGGGGTATCCTTGATCTCGACAGTAGCCGAAGGCTTGGTTACCACCAGGTTCTCGAACTGGCGACCATCCGGCACGCTGGTGCCGGTGATGCTGACGGTCAGGTTGCCGCCGTCGACATA
>NZ_JBIVXJ010000068.1:0-1272 GCF_044769185.1 Pseudomonas sp. NPDC090592 | reverse complement strand
CTGGAGAAAATCTTCCACAGCACCTGGATCTGGGTCGCCCACGAGAGCGAAGTGCCCGACGCCGGCAGCTACAAGACCACCTACATCGGCAAGCAGCCGGTGATCGTGGTACGCGACCGCAAGAAAGGCATCAACGTGTTGCTCAATCGTTGCCGCCACCGCGGCGCCACGGTCTGCGAGCACAAGAAAGGCAAGACCAACAGCTTTGTCTGCCCTTACCACGGCTGGGGCTACGCCCTGGACGGCTCGCTGCGCGGCATCCCGCACCCGGAAAGCTACGGCGACTGCATCGACAAGGCCGAGCTGCCCCTGGTCAGCCTGCGCACCGAAAGCTACGCCGGCATGGTCTTCGCCACCTTCAAGGACGATATCGAGCCGCTGCAGGACTTCCTCGGCGCGGCCAAGAAGTGGATGGACCTGTTCATGAAACAGGGCGCCGGCTACGGCATCAAGGTGCCGGGCGAGCACCGTTTCCGCTTCCCCGGCAACTGGAAGATCCAGCTCGAAAACACCACCGACGCCTATCACTTCCCGCTCGTGCACAAGAGCTTCCTGTCCTCGGTCGACGAGCAGACCCTGGAGCTGTTCGACTTCGTCAAGGGCCCCGGCTACGTCGAAGACCTGGGCAACGGCCACAGCGTGATGGTGATGATCCCCGAGCTGGTCGATCTGGAAGCGGATCTCGACAAACCGATACCCGAGCGTTTCGAAGCCCTGGCCGCCGAACTGCGCGACGAGGGCATCGAGGAGCAGCAGGTGCGCCGCATCGTCCGTGCCGTCGGCGGTTCGGGCTTCAACCTCAACCTGTTCCCCAACGTCGCCTGCTCGATGGCGTTCTTCCGTGTGCTGCAGCCGATCTCGGTGACCGAGACCGAGATCCACCATTCGGTGATCACCATGGACGGTGGCCCGGCTGCGGCCAACCGCTACCGCCTGCGCCTGCACGAGCACTTCCAGGGCCCGATGGGCTTCGGTACCCCGGACGACTCCGAGGCCTGGGAGCGCGTGCAGAAAGGTGCCAGCGCCGGCGAGAACCTGTGGATCATGCTCAACCGCGGCCTGCCCGGCGAGAAACCCACGCCCGATGGCCTGGTGTCCGACGTCAGTGCCGAGACCGGCATGCGTGCGGCGTACCAGCAGTGGAAGAAAATGATGACCGCGGAGGCCAAATGATGAACCTGAATCTGTTCAATGAAGTGACCGCATTCATCTGGCAGGAAGGCGACATGCTCGACCACGGCGAGTACGACACCTGGCTGAAGCTGTGGACCG
>NZ_JBIVXJ010000067.1:0-2209 GCF_044769185.1 Pseudomonas sp. NPDC090592 | reverse complement strand
CGGTAACCTGAGTCTTGACCTCGGTCTTGTCCAGGGTCAGCTGTTCGAACTTCCACTCGTCAGCACCGCTGACCGATGCGATGGCGTTGACTACAAGCGGATTGCTGCCGGTGTAGACGTTGTCCGGGGCGATGACAGTGGTCGAGCCGGTGGTGCTGTTGGCCGCGACCACAATGTTGGTGCCATCGGCCAGCTTGAAGTACAGCGGCGCGTGGTTGTTGATCGGCAAGCCGTCTTTGTTGGTCAGCGTGATGGTGTAGGTGATCTCGCCGCCTTCAGTGACCGACGGCGTGGCGGTCAGCTTGGCGAT
Source organism: Pseudomonas sp. NPDC090592 (assembly GCF_044769185.1). Lineage (NCBI taxonomy): Bacteria > Pseudomonadati > Pseudomonadota > Gammaproteobacteria > Pseudomonadales > Pseudomonadaceae > Pseudomonas > Pseudomonas sp. NPDC090592. The sequence continues at coordinate 1,899 of NZ_JBIVXJ010000067.1, read as the reverse complement.
CACTTCGCTGGTGGTGTCTTCGACCTTGACCGACGCTGGGTCACCCAGCTGCAGGTTTTCGAAGGTCGCACCTGTGGCGTCAACGGCCGACTTCAGACCCAGGCTGATTTCGCCGGCATCTTTATAGACATCGTCGCCTTGTTCAGCGTGGGTGTATTTCACGCTGGTTTGACCGGCAATGATGGTGACCTTGGCATCGTTGCTCAGGGTCACGATCAGGTCGTGGTCCAGCTTGGTGTTGATGCTGACGGTGAAGGTCGGCTTCTCGTTCTCGAGCACCGACGTTTCGTTGGCTTCGATGGTGACCTTGACGATATCGCCTTCGTTGCCCGGAGTGCCTGGCTCGTCGGTAACCTGAGTCTTGACCTCGGTCTTGTCCAGGGTCAGCTGTTCGAACTTCCACTCGTCAGCACCGCTGACCGATGCGATAGCGTTGACTACAGGCGGATTGCTGCCGGTGTAGACGTTGTCCGGGGCGATGACAGTGGTCGAGCCGGTGGTGCTGTTGGCCGCGACCACAATATTGGTGCCATCGGCCAGCTTGAAGTACAGCGGCGCGTGGTTGTTGATCGGCAAGCCGTCTTTGTTGGTCAGCGTGATGGTGTAGGTGATCTCGCCGCCTTCAGTGACCGACGGCGTGGCGGTCAGCTTGGCGATCACTTCGCTGGTGGTGTCTTCGACCTTGACCGACGCTGGGTCACCCAGCTGCAGGTTTTCGAAGGTCGCACCTGTGGCGTCAACGGCCGACTTCAGACCCAGGCTGATTTCGCCGGCATCTTTATAGACATCGTCGCCTTGTTCAGCGTGGGTGTATTTCGCGCTGGTCTCACCGGCAATGATGGTGACCTTGGCATCGTTGCTCAGGGTCACGATCAGGTCGTGGTCCAGCTTGGTGTTGATGCTGACGGTGAAGGTCGGTTTCTCGTTCTCGAGCACCGACGTTTCGTTGGCTTCGATGGTGACCTTGACGATATCGCCTTCGTTGCTGCCGCCTGGGTTACCCGGTGTACCCGGCTCGTCGGTAACCGTGGTACTGACCGGGGTCTTGTCCAGGGTCAACTGCTCGAACTTGCCAACATCAGCGCCAGCAACGGTCGCGATCGACTGCACCACTGCAGGGTTGGTGCCGACGTACACGTTGTCCGGAGCGGTAACAGTAACCGAACCGGTCGTGCCGTTGGCCGGGACGGTGATGACGGTCTTGCCGTCGCTCAGCGTGAAGGTCAATGCACTGTGGTTGTTGATCGGCAGACCATCTTTGTTGGTCAGGGTGATGGTGTAGGTGATCTCGCCGCCTTCGGTTACCGAAGGCGTGGCGGTCAGCTTGGCCACTACCTCACTGATGGTGTCAGAGATTTCAACGGTAGCCGGGTCACCCAAGGCCAGCTTCTCGAAGGTGGCCCCCGGCACAGTTGCGCCAGTGACGCTGAGGGTGATGGAGCCTGCGTCTTTGTAGACGTCATCGCCCTGGACCGGTGTCTTGTACTCGGCTTCGGTTTTACCGGCTTCGATGGTGACGGTGTCGCCGTTCGACAGGGTCACGGTCAGCGGACGGTCCAGCGCCTGGCTCACTTTCACAGTGAAGGAAGGCTGCTGGTCTTCGGTCACATTGCCATTGCTGACGATGCTTACAGTGACGGTATCGATGCTGTCATTGATGACAGTCGACGCCGGGGTCGGGTTCGGGGTCAGCTGTTCGAAGTTACCGCCTGTGGCGTTCTCGATGGTGACGCTGACGGTCGAACCATTGTTGTAGACATCGTTCGCCGGAGTCTGGAAATCAACGCTGCCCTGGGTTTTACCCGCCTCAACGGTAATGGTCTGGCCGTTGGACAGGGTCACGGTCACCGGGGTCTGGGCAGGGTTGCTCAGGGTCACGGTGTAGGTGATCACGCCGCC
>NZ_JBIVXJ010000066.1:0-2761 GCF_044769185.1 Pseudomonas sp. NPDC090592 | reverse complement strand
TTTCAATGAAATCGAGTAGGACGGAGCACGAGAAACTTTGTCTGAATATGGGGGGACCATCCTCCAAGGCTAAATACTACTGACTGACCGATAGTGAACCAGTACCGTGAGGGAAAGGCGAAAAGAACCCCGGAGAGGGGAGTGAAATAGAACCTGAAACCGTATGCGTACAAGCAGTGGGAGCCTACTTTGTTAGGTGACTGCGTACCTTTTGTATAATGGGTCAGCGACTTATATTCAGTGGCGAGCTTAACCGAATAGGGGAGGCGTAGCGAAAGCGAGTCTTAATAGGGCGTTTAGTCGCTGGGTATAGACCCGAAACCGGGCGATCTATCCATGGGCAGGTTGAAGGTTAGGTAACACTGACTGGAGGACCGAACCGACTACCGTTGAAAAGTTAGCGGATGACCTGTGGATCGGAGTGAAAGGCTAATCAAGCTCGGAGATAGCTGGTTCTCCTCGAAAGCTATTTAGGTAGCGCCTCATGTATCACTGTAGGGGGTAGAGCACTGTTTCGGCTAGGGGGTCATCCCGACTTACCAAACCGATGCAAACTCCGAATACCTACAAGTGCCGAGCATGGGAGACACACGGCGGGTGCTAACGTCCGTCGTGAAAAGGGAAACAACCCAGACCGTCAGCTAAGGTCCCAAAGTCATGGTTAAGTGGGAAACGATGTGGGAAGGCTTAGACAGCTAGGAGGTTGGCTTAGAAGCAGCCACCCTTTAAAGAAAGCGTAATAGCTCACTAGTCGAGTCGGCCTGCGCGGAAGATGTAACGGGGCTCAAACCATGCACCGAAGCTACGGGTATCACCTTTTGGTGATGCGGTAGAGGAGCGTTCTGTAAGCCTGTGAAGGTGAGTTGAGAAGCTTGCTGGAGGTATCAGAAGTGCGAATGCTGACATGAGTAACGACAATGCGAGTGAAAAACTCGCACGCCGAAAGACCAAGGTTTCCTGCGCAACGTTAATCGACGCAGGGTTAGTCGGTCCCTAAGGCGAGGCTGAAAAGCGTAGTCGATGGAAAACAGGTTAATATTCCTGTACTTCCAGTTATTGCGATGGAGGGACGGAGAAGGTTAGGCCAGCCTGGCGTTGGTTGTCCAGGTTTAAGGTGGTAGGCTGGAATCTTAGGCAAATCCGGGATTTCAAGGCCGAGAGCTGATGACGAGTTGCCTTTAGGCGACGAAGTGGTTGATACCATGCTTCCAAGAAAAGCTCCTAAGCTTCAGATAACTGGGAACCGTACCCCAAACCGACACAGGTGGTTAGGTAGAGAATACCAAGGCGCTTGAGAGAACTCGGGTGAAGGAACTAGGCAAAATGGCACCGTAACTTCGGGAGAAGGTGCGCCGGCGAGGGTGAAGGACTTGCTCCGTAAGCTCATGCCGGTCGAAGATACCAGGCCGCTGCGACTGTTTATTAAAAACACAGCACTCTGCAAACACGAAAGTGGACGTATAGGGTGTGACGCCTGCCCGGTGCCGGAAGGTTAATTGATGGGGTTAGCGCAAGCGAAGCTCTTGATCGAAGCCCCGGTAAACGGCGGCCGTAACTATAACGGTCCTAAGGTAGCGAAATTCCTTGTCGGGTAAGTTCCGACCTGCACGAATGGCGTAACGATGGCGGCGCTGTCTCCACCCGAGACTCAGTGAAATTGAAATCGCTGTGAAGATGCAGTGTATCCGCGGCTAGACGGAAAGACCCCGTGAACCTTTACTATAGCTTTGCACTGGACTTTGAATTTGCTTGTGTAGGATAGGTGGGAGGCTTTGAAGTGGGGACGCCAGTTCTCATGGAGCCATCCTTGAAATACCACCCTGGCAACTTTGAGGTTCTAACTCAGGTCCGTTATCCGGATCGAGGACAGTGTATGGTGGGTAGTTTGACTGGGGCGGTCTCCTCCCAAAGAGTAACGGAGGAGTACGAAGGTGCGCTCAGACCGGTCGGAAATCGGTCGTAGAGTATAAAGGCAAAAGCGCGCTTGACTGCGAGACAAACACGTCGAGCAGGTACGAAAGTAGGTCTTAGTGATCCGGTGGTTCTGTATGGAAGGGCCATCGCTCAACGGATAAAAGGTACTCCGGGGATAACAGGCTGATACCGCCCAAGAGTTCATATCGACGGCGGTGTTTGGCACCTCGATGTCGGCTCATCACATCCTGGGGCTGAAGCCGGTCCCAAGGGTATGGCTGTTCGCCATTTAAAGTGGTACGCGAGCTGGGTTTAGAACGTCGTGAGACAGTTCGGTCCCTATCTGCCGTGGACGTTTGAGATTTGAGAGGGGCTGCTCCTAGTACGAGAGGACCGGAGTGGACGAACCTCTGGTGTTCCGGTTGTCACGCCAGTGGCATTGCCGGGTAGCTATGTTCGGAAGAGATAACCGCTGAAAGCATCTAAGCGGGAAACTTGCCTCAAGATGAGATCTCACTGGGATCTTGAATCCCCTAAAGGGCCGTCGAAGACTACGACGTTGATAGGTTGGGTGTGTAAGCGCTGTGAGGCGTTGAGCTAACCAATACTAATTGCCCGTGAGGCTTGACCATATAACACCCAAGCAATTTGCTCATGCAGATTGCGGTGGTGAAGACGAAACAACCGAAAGTTCGCAACCACAAATATCGCATATCCGGATTCGCTGGGCTGTCCATCTGGACATTCTGGCTACAGAATTTCTTGACGACCATAGAGCATTGGAACCACCTGATCCCATCCCGAACTCAGCAGTGAAACGATGCATCGCCGATGGTAGTGTGGGGTT
>NZ_JBIVXJ010000065.1:0-5414 GCF_044769185.1 Pseudomonas sp. NPDC090592 | reverse complement strand
CTGATACATAGATGCAACCGGGTTCCTATGTTCAAAAGCAATTAGACAGTGTGGGCGAGTCCATACATAGGAGCGGCCTTGTGTCGCGAAAGGGCCGCGCAGGGGCCCCAGGATTTCAGCATGAATGCAGAGATTGCTGGGGCCGCTGCGCGGCCCTTTCGCGACACAAGGCCGCTCCTACAAAAGCGATCTGTGTCCTGCCTTACCAGCGCCCGGCGGCGTCCTGGTCGCTCTGCTTCCCTTCAACCCACCTAGGCCCCTCCTGGGTATTCTCCTTCTTCCAGAACGGCGCCCGGGTCTTCAGGTAGTCCATGATGAAGTTGCAGGCATCGAACGCCGCCTGCCGATGGGCACTGGCCACCCCCACGAATACAATCGGCTCACCAGGTTCCAGCGCCCCTATGCGGTGCAACACCTCCACCTTGAGCAACGGCCAGCGCTGCTCGGCTTCGACCACGATCTTGGCCAAGGCCTTTTCGGTCATGCCCGGATAGTGCTCCAGGAACATCCCCGCCACTTCGCGACCATCGTTGAAATCCCGCACATAGCCGACAAAACCCACCACCGCGCCCACGCCGACGTTGGCCGCATGCATGGCGTTGACCTCGGCTCCCGGGTCGAACGCGCCTTCCTGCACTCGCACTGCCATGTTCAGCCTCCGGTCACCGGCGGGAAGAACGCCACTTCATCACCCTCTTCCAAGGGTTCATCAAGCTTGCACAGCTCCTCGTTGCGCGCACACATCAGGTTCTGCTCGGCCAGCAGGTCATACTGCCCGCCCTTGCCCAACAAGGCCTGGCGCACATCATCAATAACCTTGAACTCACCCTCCACCCGCTCGGCATCCACGCCCAGCAGCTCGCGGTAACGGGCGAAATACATCACCTTGATCTTCATCACGCCTGCACCTTGTAGTGGCCACTCTTCCCGCCGACCTTCTCCAGCAAGCGTACCTGCTCGATGACCATGCCTTTATCCACCGCCTTGCACATGTCGTAGATCGTCAGCGCAGCCACGCTGGCAGCGGTCAGCGCTTCCATCTCCACACCGGTCTGCCCGGCCAGTTTGCAACGGGCGACAATACGTACCGCGTCCTGGCCCTCGGCACTGAGTTCGACCTTGACGCTGGTCAGCATCAGCGGGTGGCACAACGGGATCAGGTCGCTGGTTTTCTTCGCCGCCTGGATGCCGGCGATGCGCGCCACGGCGAACACATCGCCCTTGGGGTGTTCGCCGTCGACGATCATCTGCAAGGTCTGCGGCAACATCCGCACCCGCGCCTCGGCGGTGGCCTCGCGCTCGGTCACGGCCTTTTCAGTGACGTCGACCATGTTGGCCCGCCCCTGGGAATCAAGATGTGTCAGCACTGCTCTGCTCCTGTGAAGGGAACCCGCAGTGTAAACCTGTGGGTCAGGTTTGAGCAGAGGTATGTGTCGCCAGGGCCGGCCTCTTCGCGGGCACGCCCGCTCCCACAGGTACAATGCAGGACCTGAAGACAGCGCAATACCTGTGGGAGCGGGCGAGCCCGCGAAGAGGCCGGGCGGCGAGCCGCCCGGCGGTGGGGGTTACAGATGCGACTCGGCGTACTCGGCCAGCACCGAGCGCGGCACACCCTGCAGGGTGATATGCACGCCGTGGGGGAAGTCCTTGAAGCGCTCGGTCAGGTAGGTCAGGCCCGAGCTGGTCGCGGACAGGTAAGGGGTGTCGATCTGCGCCAGGTTGCCCAGGCAGACCACCTTGGACCCGGAGCCGGCACGGGTGATGATGGTTTTCATCTGGTGCGGCGTCAGGTTCTGGCACTCGTCGATCAGGATCAGGCTTTGCTGGAAGCTGCGACCACGAATGTAGTTCAGCGACTTGAACTGCAGCGGCACGCGCTCAAGGATGTATTCCACACTGCCATGGGTACTTTCATCGTCCATGTGCAAGGCTTCGAGGTTATCGGTGATAGCACCCAGCCAAGGCTCCATCTTCTCGGCCTCGGTGCCCGGCAGGAAGCCGATCTCCTGGTCCAGCCCCTGCACGCTGCGGGTGGCAATGATGCGCCGGTAGCGCTTGCTGACCATGGTCTGTTCGATGGCTGCAGCCAGGGCCAGGATGGTCTTGCCGGAACCGGCGGCGCCGGTCAGGTTTACCAGATGGATATCCGGGTCAAGCAGGGCGAACAGCGCCAGGCTCTGGTGGATATCGCGTGGTTTCAGGCCCCAGGCTTCCTGGTGCAGCAGTGGTTCCTGGTGCAGGTCGAGCAGCAGCAGTTCATCGTTGCGAATGCCTTTGATCCAGCCGACGAAGCCCTGCTCATCAATGATGAACTCGTTGATGTGCACGGCTGGCAGGTTGTCGATCATCTGCACCCGATGCCAGGTGCGGCCGCGCTCCTGGCGGGTATCGACCTTGCTCACCCGGTCCCAGAACGAGCCGGTAACCGAATGGTAGCCCTTGGACAGCAAGGACACGTCATCGACCAACTGGTCGGTGCTGTAGTCCTCGGCCGCAATGCCACAGGCACGGGCCTTCAGGCGCATGTTGATGTCTTTGGTAACCAGCACCACATCCAGGTCGGTGCGCCGGCTGCGTACTTCAAGCAGGGTGTTGATGATGATGTTGTCGTTGAGGTTTTCCGGCAACAACTTGCTGGGTTCGTTGCGCGGGCTCATCAGGATCGACAGGAAGCCCTTGGGCCCACTCTTGTTGCGCTGGATCGGCACGCCCTGCTCGACATCGCTGGGTGAAGCATCACCCAGGGTCTGGTCGATCAGGCGAATGGCCTGGCGGCATTCGGCGGCGATGGTCTGTTTACCGGTCTTGAGCTTGTCGAGTTCCTCCAGCACCGTCATCGGGATGCCGACATGATGCTCCTCGAAGTTCAGTAACGCGTTGGGGTCGTGAATCAGGACGTTGGTATCGAGCACATAGAGGATTGGCTTGCTGGAGGAAGGGTTGCGTCCTTGGTCATCCATACTCGGTCACCTTATGTCGAAGCCACACGGCACACTCTCTAGTGCGCCGCAGAGTGACTGCCGTTCTCCCCGTATCCGCGTTGCTACGGGCGGGGAGCGAACCTTGCAAGGTGGGCTGGATGACGCCACCTGTGCTGCAGGAATCGGCTGTCTGGTTTCTTCATACCGCAAAAACCATGACCGGAAAAAGCATTTTTACGTCTTTTTGAAGTTTATTTTTCCGATTGACGAAGAGGCCTTGGCGGCAGCGCCAGACGGGACTACAGTCAGAAGTCATACCCTCTATTCGCTATATCCATATTCCCGGCAACCCTCCCAGCCGATCCCGCTTTGCGCGGTATTACGCAGCAGCCATTCCACCGCCGGCTGGGCCTTGGGCAGGCTGTCGTGGAACTGGATCACCCCTTTGCGCCACAACAGCATCAGCGTCAGCACGCGCTGCGCCGAAGCCTCCGGGCCCAGTGCGCCATCGTCTTCGGCATCGATATCCCACAACGATACCCGCAGTTGCTGGCTGGCCATGAACGCCTCGCCATCGGCACGGCGTTGGCCATAAGGCGGCCGGAACAGCGGCACATACTGGTCCGGCAGGTCGGCCTGCACCCGCGCCTGGCTGCGCCGCAGCGAGTCCTGCCAATCCGTCCACTGGGCATGGGAACGGTATTCCCAGCCTTGAATGCCCACACACTGCGCGCGATACAGTTGGCGCAACGCATTCGCCGCGCCCGCGTCACGGCGTTGCTGCAAGCGGTTGCCCAGCACGAAGAACGTGCCCTGAAGCTTCTGCCGACGCAGGTAATCGGTCAGCAGGTCGGTATTACCGCCGTCCGGCCCGGGCCCGCCGACGAAGGTCAGCAGGAACATGCGGTCGTTCAGTTCGTCACCATTGCGTTCGCGCGAAGACAACCGCTCCACCTCGCTGCTGGTCTGCGGCAGCAGTGCCGCCTTGCGCAATTGTTCGTCCAGGTAGCGCACGTGGAACTGGTGGCTCGGCTCGATCCAGCTGGTATAGAACGTGCCGACATCCGCAGCGAACGTCGCTGCCTGCGTACGCAAATCCGCCATCGAGGCTACCGGGTAGCAGAACGATGCATCCTGCTCGCAGCTGCGCTGGGCTTGTGCATAACCTTCCCACAGCCGTTGCCACATGCGCGCCCTCACCTGACGCACCTTCTGCAGGTTGATCTGCCGCAGCCCCAGCCGCGACGCCAGCGCCGCATCGTCCAGCAGTTCGCTTTCGTGCAGCACCTGGGCGAACGAGAGAATCTCGGCACGCGAGGCCACATCGAACAGCGCCGGGCTGTCCAGTTGCTCGGGCCAAAGGCTGCGGTCCAGGCTTACCTGGGGTGAAGGGGCGGCTTGCGCGGCCAGGCTCAACAGAGCGGCCAGCAAGGCAATGGCAATGCGCACGGTGAAAGGCTCCGCAACGGCAAAACGCGAACTATAGCGCCTGCAACGCCCCATGGTCTGTGACTATCGTCGCCATAGTTTGGACTTGCACCGCCCAGCCCGTAGAATCTCCGGCCAACGATGCCAGGAGCCGACCCGATGCTGACGGTGATTTCCCCCGCCAAGACCCTCGACTACGATACCCCGCCGGTAACCGGGCGCTTCACCCTGCCCCAGTACCTGGACGACTCTCAGGAGTTGATCCAGCAACTGCGGGAGCTGTCGCCGGCACAAATCAGCGAACTGATGCACCTGTCCGACAAGCTCGCCGGCCTGAATGCCGCCCGTTTCGGCAGCTGGACACCGGATTTCACCCCCGCCAATGCCAAGCAGGCGCTGCTGGCGTTCAAGGGTGACGTGTACACCGGCCTTGACGCCGAGAGCCTGGGCGAAGACGACTTCAGCTACGCGCAAGACCATCTGCGCATGCTCTCGGGCCTGTACGGCCTGCTGCGCCCGCTGGACCTGATGCAACCCTACCGCCTGGAAATGGGCACCAAGCTGGCCAACGCCCGCGGCAAGGACCTGTACGCCTTCTGGGGCACGCGCATCAGCGAATGGCTGAACCAGGCCCTGGCCGAACAGGGCGATGACGTGCTGCTGAACCTGGCCAGCAACGAATACTTCAGCGCAGTGAAACGCAGCGCCCTCAAGGCGCGGGTGATCAACGTCGACTTCAAGGACTGGAAAAACGGCCAGTACAAGATCATCAGCTTCTACGCCAAGAAAGCCCGCGGCATGATGAGCCGCTTCGTCATCCAGCAACGCATCAGCGACCCGGAACAGCTCAAGCAGTTCGATGTGCAGGGGTACTACTACAGTGCCGAGCAGTCCAAGGCGGACCATCTGGTGTTTTTGCGGGATCATCCGGGCGAGTAAGCCTGCCAGATCCTCTTCGCGGCTAAAGCCGCAGGGATCGCATCAGGGCTGACAGGTGTTGGCCGCAAGATATGCAGCGCCTGTGAGACCGAGCGCCGCCCGCGCGGCGCATCGCGAGCAAGCTCG
>NZ_JBIVXJ010000064.1:0-6150 GCF_044769185.1 Pseudomonas sp. NPDC090592 | reverse complement strand
GTACTCCTTGCCGGCGTCGATGGCCGGCTGTTCTCGATACTGGGGGCTTCAGGCGCGCTGGATGATCAGCTCGCGGCCAACACGGGCCTCGACCTTGGCGTACCGCCACAGCTTGTAAGGGCCCTCGCCCACCGCCGTGGTGCGGAACAGGTTGCAGGCGGCATGCACGGTTTCGATGTCCGGCACGTCGGCCAGCAGGTAGGTGGTCCAGGGGAAACCATCGGATGGGCCGACCATGCTCTTGTCGTCATCCATGTTGCCCAGCACGCTGACTCCGGCCAGATCATGAATGCCGTTCCACATCTCACTGAAGGCAGCCCAGACCTGCAGCTGCTCCTCACGCGGGGCATCGAAGAAGTTCTGGTTGATGCCCATGCAGAACAGCACTCGCAACGCTTTCTTTTCGCTCATTTCAAAGATCCCGAAAGTTACAGGTAGCCCGGAAGGGGCTGTTTACCGAAGAACATGGCTCCGGCGTTCTGATAGGTGACATCGCCCATGAAGGCGTGCTGGGTAACCACCTGAGCGTCGTTGACGCAGCGGGCCAGCGGGCTCTGGCTGTAGATGCCGGTCATGCCCGAAAGCATCTGTGCGTTGCGCGCCACGTCGGCCGCCACACGGGTAGCGTGAGTGGAAGACAGACGCAGCAGGTTGGTGGCCTCGACCGGTACAGGGTCGCCAGCAAGCACGTGTTCCCACGCCTGCTCGATGGACTCATAGAAGAAGGCACGCGCCGAGCGCAGCGAGGCTTCGGCCTTGGCCACATCGACCTGGGCCAGGGGACGGTCTGCCAATGCCGGTGCGCCGGTGACCGAGATGCGCCCGCTGGCCATTGCCGACAGTTCATCCAGTGCCGCACGCGCCACGCCCAGCCCGACTACCGACAGCACCTGAGTGGCCAGCGACAACGACGGGTAGCGGAACAACGGCTCATCGAGGTTGGCCTTGCCACCTCGGACGAACGTCCACTCTTCGCCCACCACGACATCCTCGACCACCACATCGTGGCTGCCGGTGCCCAGCAGGCCCACGGTGTCCCAGGTTTCTTCGATGCGGGCCTGGCTGCTCGGCATAACCGCCAGACGCGGCAGGTCCAGCTTGTCGCCATTGCGTGGCGCGATGCCGACGCCAATGATGTCGGCGCCCATCGAGCCACTGGAGTATTTCCAGCGACCATTGACCTTGAAGCCGCCTGCGACGATCTCGGCTGGCTGCGGCGGGAAGATGCCACCGGCAAACACCGTATCCGGGCTCTTCTGGTAGATCCTGGCAATGGTCTCCAGGGGTAGTGCCGCCAGATAGACCGGGCTCATGCCGAAGCTTGCCACCCAGCCGGCCGAACCGTCGGCATGGGATATACGCTCGATCATTTCGCAGAACTGTGCAGGTGAGCATTCCAGCCCGCCGAAACGCTGGGGCACCAGGGCGCGATACACACCATGGGCCTTGAAGGCATCGATCACGTCTCGGGAAATGTGGCGCTGATGATCGAACTCTCCCAAGCGGGCACGATCCCGAACACCCTCGAGCAGAGCCTCAAAGGCTGCACCAGAGGAAAGCGCCGACACGGGCGCTGCACGCAGGCATAGCGAATCCATAGACTTTCTCCGTCTCAGGCACGGTTGGAACAAGGGACAAGAAGGGGAATGCCGTGCCCTGTGCGGGAACTGGCGCTACCGATAATCGGTTGAGGCGTGGGCATGTTTTCGGTGAAAACGCACGCACCACTTTGCATGAAATGGTCTTGGACGGGCGGCATGGTATGTCTCTCTTGTTGTATTTGCCGATGACCAAAATTTGCGACTATTTACGTGAATTGTCAATTGAATATTCACGGGATATTTGTTCGAAACAGTTCACTCGATAAACAATAATGATTATTATTGACATGTCTATATTATTGATTTAATTGGTTTTTCATGTTTTAGATATTTTCATTTTTCTGCAAACCCTAGATCTAAAAGCTTTAAAAAACGTCCGATAAACGAACACTTTGAATTTGCCGATGATCTGATACTGAAGTTCCTGAGGGCAGAAATGACAACGCATGGCAGCGCTGCAAAAGCCGCTGCCATGCGTTCAGGATCAGGGCCCAGGCCCCGCTTCAGAAATGAGTGGAAATAACCAACGCCGTGTAGACGTTGAGATCGTTGTCGCCGACCTGTAAACCTCCATGCGCTGCGTCTTTTTTGGGGTCGTACAAGCCAAGCATCGGCGACACCACAACGTTCGGCGTGACAGTCCAGTCCAGCGTAAGATCCAGCTCGCGGCCGGAGGTATCCGGCGCACCATTGGGACGATGCGTACGGAAATCGTAGGCCAGTACGTTCAACGCCAGATTTTCATGTGGCTGGGCGCGCCAGTACACATGATGGATTGACGTGTTGGCCCCGAATGGCCCGGCGTAGTTCGCAGCCACCTCCCCCTGGAACCAGGTGCCGTAGCCACGGGTGAAGCCGTACAGCAAAGAATCCCAATGTGCGCCGTACCCGGTATAGCGGTAGCCGAGGGTCTGCTGCCAGGGCAGGCTGGTGAAGGTCCAGGCTGCCTCGACGTAGCCTGCCTGCGCATTCCCCCGGCGGGTATTCTGCCAACCGAGCTCGGATGACAGGAACAGCTGCTCGACACCGGCGTTTCCCGTAGCCCGGATACTGTAGACATCCATGCCGTCACGGTCGGCCTGTGCATCGACGGCGAATTTCTTGTCTACCCCAAGGCCATGCAGATAGGTCAGCCCCACCGTCCCGGCAGCCCCCGAGTACTCGAGCGTGGAAAAGGCCATCTCGACCTTGGCCTGGATCGGATTGTCCGACTTGAACCAACCCAATGACCCGTGCAGCCCCTGCTCCCCTCCGAGCTTGATCCACAGCGTCTGATCGAAAGCGCGCCTTGGCGTGATGTAGTAGCCGCCACCGCGGTTGTAGGCATCCCCGGCCAGACCACGCCCGGCACTGATACCGTCGCCAGCCACGATGAAGCCATCACCGAGCAACACCGCCTGACGCCCGGCCGAGACTTCGACGCCATCCTTGCCCAACACCGGGAACAGATCCGCCGAACGCCAGCCGGCGTAGGCCTCCTCCCACTTGTCCGTGCGCTCGCTGCCATTGGTGAAGCCTCCGGCATCGCCATCCCCCCAGGTTGCCGATGCAACCCTTTTGGCCTTGCCGAAGACGGTGCCCATCCCGTCACGTGCAAGGCTGCCACTGAGCCCATATTTCACATAGCCCTCTTGCCAGCTGGAGTGACCGGCTTCACGGTTGCCCCATACCTGGTAGTTCTTGTTGCTGTGGAAGGCCCCAAGGACGGCCTCCAGATCGAACGACAGTTTGGTGTCGTTTTCATCGATCAACTCGAATGCCGGTACGGCACAGCACCACAGACCACCCAACAGGCAGACAGAGCGCCCTAGCGCAGTACCCAGATACGGTTTCATGGCAAAGCATCTCCCTTGGCGGGCCGCACAATCGGCCCACCTTCTTGTTGTTATTGGCTTTAGGTAAAAACTGTGGGGATCAGTGAGGTACAACCCGCACGGCGGACATGCCCGCGGCCAGCAAGCTGCCGCTGTGCGGTGTTTCCCTGCTGAGCAGGAGCGTTATCCCGAATGCCTCGAGAAACCTGTCAGCACTTCCATGGAACGGATCATCAGCCTTCATCGCACTCACCTTCTTTGTATTTGTTGTGACAAGGCACGCAGGGTTGCGGGCCAAGCCAGGTTCGATGGCGTGAGCTGATTCTGGCGCAGGTAGCCGGCTATGGTTTGGTCAAGCCTGACAGCGTTTTGCATATGGTCGCCACAGGCATGGCGCGATAGCTACGGGGAGTGACTCCCCACTGCTTCTTGAAGGTCTTGGAGAAATGCGCAGAGTCTGCAAAGCCCCATCGCGTGCCGATATCGGTGATGGAACGGTGGCTGTAGGCCGGGTTGCGCAGATCCTGCGCCGCCTTGAGCAAGCGCTCGCGCAGAATGTAGCGGCATACACTGTCGCCGCTCGTTTCGAACAATCGATACAACTGGCGACTGGAAATACCCAGCTCCTGCGCCAGGGCGATCGGCGACAGCCGTGGTGAGTCCAGCCGCTGCTGAATCAGGGACTGCACCTCATGCAGGTGCAACCCGGGCGAAAGATCCCGGGAGGGATATTCAACGACCGATTGCAACAATCCGACCAGCGCGGTCTCCAAGCCATCGCTGTCTTCGGGACGAGCCCACTGCTCAAGCTCGCCACCAGTCACCTGACGGACGATCGTCCCCAGCAACTGACCGCAGGCCCCGGTCGTAGACAGCTTGCCAAACTGACTGGGTTCCAGGTGCCTGAGCCGCTCGCCGGACAAATGGATCGACACATGAGAAAAGAGCCCGCGAGGAATCATTTTCATGCCCTGGGCGGAGTCGAGCAACGCCAAGTCGCCTTCGCGCAAATCCAGTACGCGGTCGCCCAGTTCGATGGACATTTCACCCTGTTGCTGTAACACAAGGAAACAATGTGGGTCGCTATCGCGGCCGGCCTCGCGCCCTGATCGAGCGATGGCATTGGCATTGGTACGAATGTGAGCAACCTGGGTAGTACCCAGCAACGAGCGCCGTAATTCGCCAATGAAAAGGCTCTGGCAATGGTCATAGCGGGTTTCGAAGCGCCCGCACACCGCGTGCACATTCTCGTTCCAGACAGACATCGTTTGACCGGTCACATCCACCTCCGACGTTTGCTCGCCCCACAATAGTGCACTTTTCACGTGATTATGGGTAACAAAAAAGCTGATGTAGCATGGGTAAGCACGGAGCGGGCCAACCTGGCCGCATGACCCGCCGATCGATAAGAACCGCCGCCGCTCGTCAATGACAAGAGAACACTGTGATGCCCAACCACACAACACCCCAGCCGGACCTGCACGACTACCGTCTGCGCTATCTGTACCTGTGCCACGAAAAAGGCTCGATGCGCGCGGCGGCCGAATCGCTTGGCGTTGCAGCGTCCTCGGTCAGCCGTCAGGTGGCAAAGCTGGAGGAAGAACTGGGTATCGAGCTGATCAAGAAGGCAACCCACAAGGTCAGCCTCACGGCGGCAGGCTTGCTGCTGGTGGGGTACTACGCCCAGCGCGTGAGCCAGCAGGCTGCACTGTTCGATCAACTTGCGGAACTGCGTGCCCGACAAGGCGCCTCGACGATCATCGCCATCGGCGAAGGCTTGCTGGGTGTGCGCGCAATCAGCTCGTTGCAGGAGTTTTTGCGCCAGCACACAGCGCACAAGGCTGAAATCATCACCGCGCCCTCTTTCGAGGTACAACGGATGGTTTTGGCTGACGAGGCCCACTTGGGGGTCGTGTTCTCGCCCAGTGCAGTTGCCAACCTGACGCGGCTGTTCAGCGTTCCACAGCCCTTGCGCATGATCGTCCACCAGCGAAGCGGGCTTGCCGGCCGCTCGCAGATCAGCCTGGAAGAAATTGCCAACGAACCACTGGTGTTGCCAGGCGCAAATTTTCGGGTGCGGCAACTGGTCGATGATGCCTGCAAGAACCAGCCCTTCCAGATCGTGCCAGCGCTTACCGCAAACTCGCTGACAGTGATTCTGGACTTCGTGCGCTCGGGCCTTGGCGCCACCCTGCTCGCCGAGCTTCCTGTCATCGAAGAGCTCAAGGCCGGGACGTTCAAAGCCATCGCAATCAGCAACGACGAGATGAATGGCACCGACATCCAGATCGTGGCACGCCGGGGTCGGGCACTTGATGAGCTCTCCAGAGCGCTGGCCACCGAAATGGCACGGGCCGTTCGCATGGCGATCTGACGCCCCTTGATGTTGTTGCGAATACGCAATCGCCGGCCATTCGTTGCATAAAACGCAACAACATTGATCACCCTTGTTATTGAGCCGGATCGACACCGGCATTAGCGTTTGGCCCATAACGCTTCACACCAGATGAAGCACATAACAAGAGGGCCAAGGCCATGACCGTGCGCGACATCCAACTCCACTTTCACAGCACCCATCCCTCCCGCCTGCCGGAGCCTTTGCACCTGTCCACTCAGCGCTAGCGCGAAGGCTTTACACCGCCTCCACCCATCAAAAGACAATGTTCGCCAACACGCCTGTGCATCTACCTGACAGATGACAGGCAGCGGCTGGCCGACGTTCTGATAAAGGTGAT
>NZ_JBIVXJ010000063.1:0-6240 GCF_044769185.1 Pseudomonas sp. NPDC090592 | reverse complement strand
ATACATAGATGCAACCGGGTTCCTATGTTCAAAAGCAATTAGACAGTGTGGGCGAGTCCATACATAGGAGCGGCCTTGTGTCGCGAAAGGGCTGCGCAGCAGCCCCGGCACTTTGTGCATCAGTGCTGAAATCCTGGGGCCGCTTTGCGGCCCTTTCGCGACACAAGGCCGCTCCTACAGCGGTCGCGAGACAAGTGGTTGGCTATCACCGCTCGCGCAGCGCCTCCGACCGCGCCTTCATGATCGGCTTGAGCAGGTAGCTCATGATGGTCTTCTTGCCGGTCATGATATCCACCGTCGCCACCATCCCCGGAATGATCAGCAATGGCTTCTCATCCGTCCCCAGATGGCTGCGATCGGTGCGCAGCTTGATCAGGTAATAGGTGGTTTTCTTGTCTTCGTCGGTGATGGTGTCGGCGCCAATCTGTTCCAGTTTGGCCTTTAGCCCACCGTAGATGGTGTAGTCATAGGCCGTGAACTTCACGGTGGCTTCCTGGCCAGGGTGCAGGAAGGCGATGTCCTTGGGCAGGATCTTCGCTTCGATGACCAGCGTATCGTCCAGTGGCACCACTTCGATGATATCGCTACCAGGCTGGATTACCCCGCCAATGGTGTTCACCAGCAACTGCTTGACGATGCCGCGAACCGGCGAAGTGACCATGGTGCGGTGCACCCGGTCGTCCAGCGCCTTGCTGGTGGCGGTGGCCTTGTTCAGCTCGGTGCGTGCTTCGTTCAGCTGGGTTAGCGCTTCGCTGCGGAACTTGCCACGGGTCTCTTCGATCTTGCTCTGTACCTCGCGGATGGCGGCCTCGGCACGCGGGATGGCCAGCGCGGTGGAGTCCAGCTGGCCGCGGTTTTCAACTTCGGCACGGCGCAGGCGCAGCACTTCTACCTGGGAAATCGCTCCGGTAGCCACCAGCGGTTCGGACATGCCGATTTCCTTGCGCAGCAGCTCAAGGCTGTTGGCGTACTGGGCGCGTTTGGAACTGTATTCGCGAAGCTCCTGCTGGCGCTGGACCAACTGCTGTTGCAGGCCGCCAATCTCGTCTTGCAGTTGCTGGCGCCGGCTCTGGTACAGCGATTCTTCACTGGCCGCCTGGCTTGGTGCAGCCTTGCGCAGTTCTTCGTCGATCTTCAGCGGGCTGTCCTGCACCTCGGCACTCAACCGTTCCACCCGCAGGGCCATGGCCAGGCGATCGGCCTCGGTCTCGCCAACGTTGGAAGCGAAGCGGGTTTCGTCCAGGCGCAGCAACGGCTGGCCCACTTCGACAATCTGCCCTTCCTTGGCGAAGATCTCGGCGACGATGCCACCCTCAAGGTTCTGGATCTTCTGCACCTTGGAAGACGGGATAGCCTTGCCTTCGCCCCGCGTAACCTCATCGATGGGCGCTACGCTGGCCCACACGATCAGGAACACGAAGAACAGGATCACGCCCCAGATGGTCAGCCGCACCACCCTTGGCGCGTCCTCGATCAGGGCCTTGTTGACCTCTGGCAGCGGTTGGCCGCCCAGTGAATCGGAGCCTTTGAAGTAGCGCCGCAGGCCATCCTTGAATTGCCCCATATCCAGCTTATGCAACACTGATCTGCCCCTTCTTCAGCGCATCCATGACCGCGGCTTTCGGGCCGTCGGCGACTATCTGCCCGCGATCGATCACGATCAGCCGGTCCACCAGCGACAGCAGCGAGGCACGGTGCGTGACCAACAGTACCGTCTTGCCCTCCACCACGGCTTGCAGGCGCTGTTTGAGGCGTTCTTCGCCGGTGTTGTCCATGGCGCTGGTCGGCTCGTCCAGCAGCAGGATCTGTGGGTTGAGCAGCAGCGCACGGCCCAGGGCAACGTTCTGGCGCTGGCCACCGGACAGGTTCTGCCCGCGTTCCCCAACCTGCAGCTCGTAGCCGTCCGGGTGCAGGCGGGCGAATTCATGCACGCCTGCCAGCTCGGCCGCTTGCAGGATCAGCTCGTCCTCGATATAGCGGGCGCCGCTTACCAGGTTGTCGCGCAGGGTGCCAGCCAGTAGCTGGATGTCCTGAGGTACATAGCCGATGTTGTGGCGCAGTTCGCTGACGTCGATCTGGCGAATGTCCACGCCATCGACCAGCAGTGAGCCGCCATCGGCCTCGTACAGGCCGACGATGAGCTTGGCCAGCGAGCTTTTGCCCGAGCCGCTGCGGCCGATGATGCCGACTTTTTCGCCGGGTCGGATGATCAGGTTGATGTTCTTCAGCGCAAGGTTCTGCTGGTTCGGGTAGGTGAAGTCCACCCCACGGAACTCGACGCTGCCCTGCAGTACCTTGCGGCTCAGCGGGCGCTCTTCGAAGTTGCGCTCTTGTGGCAGCTCCATCATGTGGTCGGTGGAGACCATGGTCACCTTGGCTTGCTGGTAACGGGCGAGCAGGCCGTTGAGCGACCCGAGCGGGCCGAGCGCGCGGCCGCTGAGCATGTAGCAGGCCACCAGGCCGCCCATGCTCAGGTTACCGTCGATGATCAGGTATACGCCGACGCAGATCATCGCCACGCCTGCCAGTTGCTGGATCAGCATGGTGATGTTCATCGCCAGGCTCGACAGCACCTTGACCCGCAGCTCCAGGCGGCTGAGGGTACCGAGGGTCTGTTCCCACATGTACTGGCGTTCGCTTTCGGCGTTGTTGACCTTTACCGCATCCAGGCCGGCCAGGGTTTCGATGAGGCTGGACTGGCGCTCCGAAGCCAGCGCCATGGTCCGCTCCATGGTCGCCATCAACGGCCGTTGCAGGGCGTAGCCGATGCCCAGGGCCAGCGGGAAGGCGATGATCGGGATCCACACCAGATGGCCACCAATGACGGCGATTACAATCAGGATCAGGATGGTGAACGGCAGGTCGATCAGGCTGGTGAGGGTGAGCGAGGCAAGGAAGTCGCGCAGCCCCTGGAACTCGTGAATGTTCTGGGCAAAGCTGCCGACCCTTGCCGGCCGGTACTTCATCGACATGCCGACGATACGCTCGAACAGCGTCGCGGAAATGATCAGGTCGGTCTTCTTGCCGGCCAGGTCCAGGCACAGGCCGCGCAGGCCCTTGAGGATCAGGTCGAAGATATAGGCGCCGGCGATACCGACGGCCAGCACCCAGAGCGTCGAGGTAGCCTGGTTGGGCACCACCCGGTCATATACGTTCATCACGAACAGCGGCGCGGCCAGGGCGATCAGGTTGATCACCAGGCTGGCGGCGATGGCATCGATATACAGCCACTTGCTGCGCAGCAAGGTATCGCGGAACCACGACTTCGCCCGCGGGATGAGGTTGCCGTGGTTGACGTCGAACTTGTGCTGCGGCTGGGCGAAGAACACTCGGCCGCTATAGTCGCTTTGCAGCGCTTCACGGCTGACATGCACTTCGCCGCCATCGCTCTCGCTGAGCAGCAGGCGAGCGGTGTCTTCGTTTTCCCAGCCCAGCAGGACGGCGCTGCGGCCTTCCTTGAGCAACAGCATGGCCGGCATGGCAATGCTCGGGATCTGCTCCAGCTTGCGCTGCAACAGGCGCCCTTGCAGGCCGGCCCGGGCAGCGGCGCGGGGTAGCAACTCGGGGCTCAGACGCTGGGCGGGCAGCGGCAGGCCGGTGGTCAGCATGACCCGGCTGGCGGGTTTCTGGTGCAGGACACACAGGCTCAGCAGACTATCCAGCAAGGGATCGTCATGCTGACTGCGTGGATCATGGTTGAGTTGGACTCGACTGACTTCAGATTCCACGCGGCGCTCTCTTCATCCTTGTGGTGGGTGGGGTAGGTGTGCCGCCGTTCAGGCTTGGGCGGTTCACCTTTGCGTTCAATGGTGCTGCAGGGCAGCTGGCCAATGGTCGCCTTGAATCGATACCGAGTAAACAATTCTACGTCGTTATTGCTACTGCATAGATACTGCAATGCAACGCGTGTTTCATTTCTGATCCAGTTGGGGGATCAGGTTCTTGTGCAGCATAGCCTGCCATCCAGACCACGCTGTGTGGGTGAATGATCGGCTCGCTAACTTGTCATTAAACAGGCGCTGATTTGTTGACGTTTTCAGGCGGGTTGATCATTAAAATTCATCGCGCGAAGTGCGTTTGCAGGTTGAACCGTGGTTCTGTAATCACCGATGGTTTGCCATCATTCCCATGCCAGTATTCGCGTGCGGGATCGCTATATGTCTGATCTGCGGCAAATCGTTTTTGCTGGGCGCAGTCAGTAGCAAGCCCTGGTTGGCCAGGATGTGAGTTCGGCCCTTGTTCTGCTTGGGTTTTGAGCGCTTTCCGGGCGATTCCAGGCAAGGTTTATGCTTGCAGGCTGTCACATGCCTCGTTCAGTGGAAGTGGTCGAATTGTTGACGCCAATGGCCGTGGCGGTTGCTGATGGACGGTACTTCAGAGGCGTGCAAATGCACCTGTCCACGCATCGGAAAGGCAGCTGAATTCGAAGGCCCGCGAGTTTTCGATGACGTACGACATTGGTCCTGGGCAAACGGTTGGCTAAGGTACAAATATCAATGTGACATTACATTGCCGATTGTTTAGGATGGCCTGTATAAGGTCAATACTTTGGCAGTATTGCGGTTTCAAAAAGTTATAGACGGAAAATTGACGCAGAAAAGCGTCAACAGATCATCGACATAAGTTCCGCCTGAAGTGGCTTGCAAATGCCGCTCTGGCAGGGAAGTACCCATCGGGTCACACGGAGAGTCCAATGAGCAGCGTTGTAGCCATCGTCAAAAGCATTGTCGGCCAGGTTATTGCGGTATCCCCAGAGGGCATTCGTCGTGTGCTCATCGAAGGGGACCGCCTGTTGGCTGGTGAGGAAGTGCTCACTGGCCCTGGTGGCGCAGTTACTCTGGAGCTGGCTGATGGCCGTCTGCTTGACCTGGGCCGTGACAGCCAGTGGAGCGCCGACACACCTGACAGCAGTACTGACCTGAGCCAGGCGACCGCACAGGCTGCGCCGTCGGTGGAAGAGCTGCAGCAGGCGATCGCAGCGGGTGTCGACCCGACTACCGAGCTGGAAGCTACCGCAGCCGGCCCATCGGCAGCAGGCGGTGGTGGCGCGCTGGGCGGTGGCCACAGCTTCGTAATGCTCGAAGAAACAGCGGGCCGGGTTGATCCCACTGTCGGCTTCCCCACTGAGGGGCTTGGCTTTGCAGCCACACTGGACAGTGAAGAAGTCGGCCTGCTGGGTGACACCAACAATAACCTGGTGACGCCGCCGACGACGGACACCAACGTTGCTACCGACCTGATTCTTGGCGCCACTCCTTCCATCAGCGAAGCGGGTGGCGTCATCGTCTATACCGCCACGGTTGGCCAGGCCCCGACCAGCAACCTGATTGTCACGCTGTCCAACGGTGCCGTGATCGTCATCCCGGCCGGGCAGACCACCGGTAGCGTCAATGTCGTCGTTCCGGCAAATGACACGCCTTATATTGACGGCGGCCAGATCTCGGCGACCGTTACCGGTACCACCGGTGGCAATGGCCTGACGGTGACCGTGCCGCAAACGCCGGCAGTTACCCAGGTTACCGATACCATCGACACCACCACGGCGACCCTGACGGCGAATCCGTCGGTGACCGAAGGTGGCGTGATCACTTACACCGTGACACTGAGCAACCCTGCCCAGACCCCGGTAACCGTGACCCTGTCCAATGGCCAGGTCATCACCATCGAGGCTGGCAAGACCCAGGGCAGTGTCGACTTCCAGACCCCGGCGAATGATGTCTACAACAACGGTTCGACAGTTAGCACAACCATTACTGGTGCTACTGGTGGCAACTTCGAGCAGCTGACGCCAAATCCTGCACCGGCTGAGACGGTTATCAGTGATTCGGTCGACAACACCACTGCGACCCTGACCGCTTCGCCGAGCGTCACCGAAGGCGGCGTAATCACCTACACCGTGACCCTGAGCAACCCTGCCCAGACTCCGGTGACTATTACTCTGTCCAATGGCCAGACCATCACTGTCGAAGCGGGCAAGACCCAAGGCAGCGTCGACTTCCAGACCCCGGCGAACGACGTTTACAACAACGGTTCGACCGTCAGCGTCACCATCGAAAACGCCACTGGCGGTAACTTCGAGCAACTGACTCCGAACCCGACCCCGGCTCAGACCACGATCAATGACTCGGTCGATAACACAACCGCGACCTTGACCGCTTCGCCAAGCGTGACCGAAGGTGGCGTGATCACCTACACCGTGACCCTGAGCAACCCTGCCCAGACTCCGGTGACTATTACCCT
>NZ_JBIVXJ010000062.1:0-7020 GCF_044769185.1 Pseudomonas sp. NPDC090592 | reverse complement strand
CAAACACCTGTCAGCCCTGATGCGATCCCTGTGGGAGCTGGCTTGCCTGCGATGGGCTGCGCAGCAGCCCCGGCAGTCTTAACTGACTGGCATTAGGCCCAAGGCCTCCCTTTCATTTACCGCTGTGGATCAGTCAAACATGCCAAAGGTCATGTAGCTGAACCAGGAGCGGTCTTTTTCGGCTTCTTTGGGGCCTTCCGGCACGATCGGGTCGCCATTCTCGTCTTTTGGCAGCAGCTCTTGCGGCATCTCGTCGCGCGCGTCCTGGAACTGCTTGACCACGTCCTGGTTGGCGCGGGTTTCACCCGGCGGCAGCGGGGTGTCGGTCTCGATCAGGCCCAGGGTGGCCTTGGACAGCCAGCCGCGGCCGTCAGACTCGGTCTGCTTGGGCTGGAACTCGCCATCGGCCAGGCTCGGGTGGTCCGGGTAGTTGAGCTTGAGGGTTTCCAGGCTGCTGGCAGCCAGTTCGTCCAGGTGCATCTTCTGGTACGACTCGACCATCACCGCCAGGCCGTCGCCGACCGAGGGGGTTTCCTGGAAGTTTTCGACCACGTAGCGGCCACGGTTGGCGGCGGCCACATAAGCCTGGCGGCTCAGGTAGTAGTCGGCTACGTGGATTTCATACGAGGCCAGCAGGTTGCGCAGGTAGATCATGCGCTGCTTGGCGTCTGGCGCGTAGCGGCTGTTGGGGAAGCGGCTGGTCAGCTGGGCGAACTCGTTGTACGAGTCGCGGGCGGCACCCGGGTCACGCTTGGTCATGTCCAGCGGCAGGAAGCGCGCCAGCAGGCCACGGTCCTGGTCGAACGAGGTCAGGCCTTTCAGGTAGTAGGCGTAGTCGACGTTCGGGTGCTGCGGGTGCAGCCGGATGAAGCGCTCGGCAGCCGACTTGGCAGCCTCGGGCTCGGAGTTCTTGTAGTTGGCGTAGATCAGCTCGAGCTGCGCCTGGTCGGCATAGCGGCCGAACGGGTAGCGCGACTCCAGGGCCTTGAGCTTGTTCACGGCGCTGGTGTAGCTGGAGTTGTCCAGGTCAGCTTGCGCCTGCTGGTACAGCTCGGCTTCGCTGAGGTTCTCGTCAATGACCTCTTTATTGGAGGAACAGGCCGCGGTAAGCCCGAGGATGGCGATCAGCAGCAGGTGTTTCACTTGCATGGCGGCTTGCGTCCCTTTGACGGCCGCTGTCTTGGGCGGTGCCGTCCTGTTATGATGAGCGCCCCGGCCAACCCCGGGACAAAAGAAGCCGTATTTAACCACAAGCTCGCAGCCGAAACCAAAGGCTGTGCGCCCGCCGAATCGAGCATGTCCGAGATCATTCAACTTAGCGCAGAGGTACCGTCCGATCTGGGCGGTCAACGCCTCGACCAGGTCGCCGCCCAATTGTTCGCCGAGTACTCGCGTTCGCGGCTTACTACGTGGATCAAAGAAGGCCGCCTGACGGTCGATGGCGCCGTCGTGCGCCCTCGCGATACCGTCTATGGTGGCTCTGTCCTGGCTCTGCAGGCCGAACAGGAAGCCCAGGGCGAGTGGATCGCAGAAGACATCGAGCTGGATATCGTCTTTGAGGACGAGCATATCCTGGTGATCAACAAGCCGGCAGGCCTGGTTGTACACCCGGCCGCCGGCCATGCCAGCGGCACCCTGCTCAATGCGCTGCTGCACCACGTGCCAGACATCATCAATGTACCGCGTGCCGGTATCGTTCATCGCCTGGATAAAGACACCACGGGCCTGATGGTAGTGGCCAAGACCTTGCAGGCGCAGACCAAGCTGGTTGAGCAAATGCAAGCCCGCAAGGTCAGCCGCATCTACGAGTGCATCGTGATTGGCGTGGTGACCTCCGGTGGCAAGATCGATGCACCGATCGGTCGCCACGGCGGCATGCGCCAGCGCATGGCCGTTACCGACGGCGGCAAGCCGGCGGTCAGCCATTACCGCGTACTCAAGCGCTTCCGCTCGCACACGCACGTGCGGGTCAAGCTGGAAACCGGCCGTACCCACCAGATTCGCGTGCACATGGCCCATGTTGGTTTCCCGCTGGTCGGCGACCAGACGTACGGTGGGCGCTTCCGCATTCCACCGGCTGCCAGCCCAACCATGGTCGAGGCGGTCAAGACCTTCCCTCGCCAGGCACTGCACGCGCGTTTCCTGGCGTTGGCCCACCCGATTACCGGTGAAATCATGAAGTGGGAGTCGCCACTGCCGGATGACTTCCTCTGGCTGCTGACGCTGCTGAACGAAGACCGCGAGAGCTTTATCGGATGAGCGGCCTGACGCAGTCGCTGCTGTTCCCCGACTGGCCGGCCCCGGCCTCGGTTCGCGCCTGCGTCACCACCCGTCAGGGCGGCGTCAGCCTGCCGCCCTACCAAACCTTCAACCTTGGCGACCATGTGGGGGATGACCCCGCAGCAGTGGCCGAGAACCGCCAACGCCTGAGCAGCGAATTCGGCATCCAGCCGGCCTGGCTCAAGCAGGTGCATGGGCTGGTAGTGGCCGATGCCGACCCGGCCGTGGTGGCCGAGGCCGACGCCAGCTGGACCGACCAGCCTGGCATTGCCTGTACCGTGATGACTGCCGATTGCCTGCCTGCGCTGTTCTGCGACCGGGCGGGCACGCGTGTGGCAGCGGCGCATGCCGGCTGGCGCGGGTTGGCCGGTGGCGTGCTGGAAGCCACGCTGGACCGCCTGGCGCTGGCGCCAGAAGAGGTGCTGGTGTGGTTGGGCCCGGCCATCGGCCCGCAGGCTTTCGAAGTGGGGCTGGAGGTGCGTGATGCCTTCACGGCAGTGCACCCGGAAGCGGCTCGGGCCTTTGTCGAGGGTGAGCGGCCGGGCAAGCTGATGGCCGACATCTATGAGCTGGCGCGCATTCGCCTGGCGGCGCGTGGGGTGACGGCTGTTTATGGCGGTGGCTTGTGCACGGTTAGCGATGAGCGGTTCTTTTCCTATCGCCGTACCCCGCAGGGTGGGCGGTTTGCTTCCCTGGTGTGGCTGGATCCTCGCTAGCCTGTACCGGCCCTTTCGCGGGTGAACCCGCTCCCACAGGGTAATCACAGTCCTTGAGAGCGGTGCAGTACTTGTGGGAGCGGGTTCACCCGCGAATGCCCCCCGCTAATCCAACGGGTTGACCCCGGTCAACCCCGCTACGCTTGAATCTTCCAGAATCAGCCTTATCTATAAGGTCATCTCAGGCAGGTTTCTTTATAAACAGGCGCTGTCCATCGCTCCGACCTGCCCTTTAAAGGAAGGTACACCATGCGAATCGACCGTTTGACCAGCAAGCTGCAACTTGCAATATCCGATGCTCAATCCCTGGCCGTAGGCATGGACCACCCTGCCATCGAGCCCGTGCACCTGCTGCAGGCACTGCTCGAACAGCAGGGCGGTTCGATCAAGCCGCTGCTGATGCAGGTAGGCTTCGACATCAACAGCCTGCGCCAGGCACTGGTGAAAGAACTCGACCAGCTGCCGAAAATCCAGAACCCCACCGGCGACGTGAACATGTCGCAGGACCTGGCGCGCCTGCTCAACCAGGCCGACCGGCTGGCCCAGCAGAAAGGTGACCAGTTCATTTCCAGCGAACTGGTAGTGCTGGCCGCCATGGACGAAAACAGCAAGCTCGGCAAACTGCTGCTGAGCCAGGGCGTGACCAAGAAGGCCCTGGAAAACGCCATCAACAACCTGCGTGGCGGTGCGGCAGTGAATGACGCCAACGCCGAAGAGTCGCGCCAGGCCCTGGACAAATACACCGTCGACCTGACCAAGCGTGCCGAAGAAGGCAAGCTGGACCCGGTGATCGGCCGTGACGACGAAATCCGCCGTACCGTGCAGGTGCTGCAACGCCGTACCAAGAACAACCCGGTGCTGATCGGCGAACCTGGCGTGGGTAAAACCGCCATCGCCGAAGGCCTGGCCCAGCGCATCATCAATGGTGAAGTGCCCGACGGCCTCAAAGGCAAGCGCCTGCTGGCGCTGGACATGGGGGCGCTGATTGCCGGTGCCAAGTACCGTGGCGAGTTCGAAGAGCGTTTGAAAGGCCTGCTGAACGAACTGTCCAAGCAGGAAGGCCAGATCATCCTGTTCATCGACGAACTGCACACCATGGTCGGCGCCGGCAAAGGCGAGGGCGCCATGGACGCCGGCAACATGCTCAAGCCGGCCCTGGCCCGCGGTGAGCTGCACTGTGTGGGTGCCACCACGCTGAACGAGTACCGCCAGTTCATCGAGAAGGACGCCGCCCTGGAGCGCCGCTTCCAGAAAGTGCTGGTAGAAGAACCGAGCGAAGAAGACACCATCGCCATCCTGCGTGGCCTGAAAGAGCGTTATGAAGTGCACCACAAGGTGGCCATCACCGACGGCGCCATTATCGCTGCGGCCAAGCTCAGCCACCGTTACATCACCGACCGCCAGCTGCCGGACAAGGCGATTGACCTGATCGACGAAGCGGCCAGCCGCATCCGCATGGAGATCGACTCCAAGCCCGAGGTGCTGGACCGCCTTGATCGCCGCCTGATCCAGCTGAAGGTGGAGTCGCAGGCGCTGAAGAAAGAAGAAGACGAAGCGGCAAAAAAACGCCTTGAGAAGCTGACCGAGGAAATCGAGCGGCTGGAGCGTGAATATTCTGACCTGGAAGAGATCTGGGCCTCGGAAAAGGCCGAAGTGCAGGGCTCTGCGCAGATCCAGCAAAAGATCGAGCAGGCCCGCCAGGAGCTGGAAGCTGCCCGTCGCAAAGGCGACCTGAGCCGCATGGCCGAGCTGCAGTACGGGGTAATCCCGGACCTGGAGCGCAGCCTGCAGATGGTCGACCAGCACGGCAAGACCGACAACCAGTTGCTGCGCAACAAGGTGACCGAGGAAGAAATTGCCGAAGTGGTGTCGAAGTGGACCGGCATCCCCGTGGCCAAGATGCTTGAAGGCGAACGCGAAAAACTGCTGAAGATGGAAGAACTGCTGCACCAGCGCGTGATCGGCCAGGGCGAGGCGGTAACCGCCGTAGCCAACGCCGTGCGCCGTTCGCGTGCCGGGCTGTCCGACCCGAACCGGCCAAGTGGTTCATTCCTGTTCCTCGGCCCGACCGGCGTGGGCAAGACCGAGCTGTGCAAGGCGCTGGCCGAGTTCCTGTTCGACACCGAAGAGGCGATGGTGCGCATCGACATGTCCGAGTTCATGGAGAAACACTCCGTGGCTCGCCTGATCGGTGCCCCACCAGGGTATGTAGGCTATGAAGAGGGCGGTTACCTGACCGAGGCCGTACGGCGCAAGCCTTACTCGGTGGTGCTGCTGGACGAGGTGGAGAAGGCCCACCCGGATGTGTTCAACGTGCTGTTGCAGGTGCTGGAAGACGGCCGCCTGACGGACAGCCACGGGCGCACCGTGGACTTTCGCAACACCGTGATCGTGATGACTTCCAACCTGGGGTCGGCGCAGATCCAGGAACTGGTGGGTGACCGCGAGGCGCAACGCGCGGCAGTGATGGATGCGGTGGGTGCGCACTTCCGTCCGGAGTTCATCAACCGTATCGACGAAGTGGTGGTGTTCGAGCCACTGGGCCGCGAGCAGATTGCCGGCATTACCGAAATCCAGCTGGGCCGCCTGCGCAGCCGTTTGCTGGAGCGCGAACTGTCGCTGAGCTTGAGCCCGGAGGCGTTGGACAAGCTGATTGCCGTGGGTTACGACCCGGTTTACGGCGCACGGCCGCTGAAACGGGCCATCCAGCGCTGGATCGAAAACCCGCTGGCGCAGCTGATTCTGGCAGGCAAGTTCCTGCCGGGTTCGGCGATCACCGCCAAGGTGGAAGGCGACGAAATCGTCTTTGGCTGAGCTGCTTCACCCTGAGCCCCGCATTTGCGGGGCTTTTTTTCGCCTGGTTGCCGGCACTGGCCGCTTCGCGGGTGAACCCGCTCCCACAGGATTTGTGCAAATTTCGAGCGCAACACCGTACCTGTGGGAGCGGGCGAGCCCGCGAATAGGCCGGCACAGCCCCAGCAATTCCGGGCCTTCGCAGGCTATCTTGATAACCCGCTGAAATTTTTGAAATTTTTGCTTGCATCAAAAAACGAGTGCCCCTAATATACGCCGCGTTGTCAGGCACTAAGCGAATCACCAGCAATATCGGTGATCGCAAAACAACTTACAAATCAGTAAGTTGAATGAAAAAAAGTGGTTGACAAGCAAAACGAAGAATGTAGAATAGCCGGCCTCAGCAGCGACAACGCGAAAGCGGTGAAGCTAAAGAGTCCGAAGCGAACACAGTCTTCGGAGTAGCAAATCGGAAAGTAGTACCGAAGTTCAGTTCCGCGATAGCTCAGTCGGTAGAGCAAATGACTGTTAATCATTGGGTCCCTGGTTCGAGTCCAGGTCGCGGAGCCATCTCGGGGTGTAGCGCAGTCCGGTAGCGCGCCTGCTTTGGGAGCAGGATGTCAGGAGTTCGAATCCCCTCACCCCGACCATTTTCCGGGTCGTTAGCTCAGTTGGTAGAGCAGTTGGCTTTTAACCAATTGGTCGTAGGTTCGAATCCTACACGACCCACCATGTAGAAAAGGGCATCTCCAGTTGAGATGCCCTTTTTTTTGAAAGACCCGGGGTGTAGCGCAGTCCGGTAGCGCGCCTGCTTTGGGAGCAGGATGTCAGGAGTTCGAATCCCCTCACCCCGACCATTTTGGGGTCGTTAGCTCAGTTGGTAGAGCAGTTGGCTTTTAACCAATTGGTCGTAGGTTCGAATCCTACACGACCCACCATGAACAAAGGGCATCTCGCATGAGATGCCCTTTTTCTTTGTCTCGGTTTTATCCTGTCGGATTTTTGGGCCTGCTTCGCAGGCCTTTCGCGACACAAGGCCGCTCCTACAGGTGTCGGCGCATGGCAAATACTGCGCGGTCTTGTGTAATCGATGGACTCGCCCCCGCCGAGGCATCACAGTGCCACGGTGGCGTTCGAAGAAGCCAACGGCAGCGAGGGCGAGACCATGAAAAAGCATAGTTCGAAGCAAGTAACCCTGTCTTCCACTGATGTGGAGCTTTGCACAACGATC
>NZ_JBIVXJ010000061.1:0-7108 GCF_044769185.1 Pseudomonas sp. NPDC090592 | reverse complement strand
CGCTGCAGGCCCCATCCATGGGGCCTCAGCGCTTGACGGGCATCCATGCCCGTCACCTCCCTCCGCAATCCCTTCGCTCGGCCTCCTGAAGTCGCGAAGATCAAGATCAAGATCAAAAGCCAGATCAAAAGCCAGATCAAAAGCCAGATCAAGAGCAGGAGCACCCGCTTCGATTGACGCTCCGGGTGCAACCCTCTAACCTTCGCGCGTGTTTCAGGTGCCCTGCCAGCCCCTACTGGGCAGGGTGAAACTGGGAAGCCGGTGGGCGCCAGCATGGCGCGATTCCGGCGCTGCCCCCGCAACGGTAGGTGAGTAGAAGGCCGCGCAGGGCCACTGGGTGACAACACCCGGGAAGGCGCGCAGACCAGGGCCAAAGCCCGCTCACAAGCCCGGAGACCGGCCTGCAACTGTCAACGGCATCACGGAGGGTGATGCGCTGTGCACCGTGGCGCCCTGCCATGGCCCCTGCGCGTTCTCCGTCTGCCTGCCTATTACCTGTCACCACGCCTTGCCGTGGTGCCAGCCAGCGGAGAACCCTGATGAGCGAAGCCACCGAACGCGACGAACGCCACCTGGCGCGCATGCAGCGCAAGAAGGCGGTCATCGACGAACGCATCGCCAATTCCCCCAACGAATGCGGCCTGCTGCTGGTGCTGACCGGCAATGGCAAAGGCAAGAGCAGCTCGGCCTTCGGCATGCTCGCACGCGCCCTGGGCCATGGCATGCAGTGCGGTGTAGTGCAGTTCATCAAGGGCCGCAACAGCACCGGCGAAGAGCTGTTCTTCCGCCGCTTCCCCGAGCAGGTGCGCTACCACGTGATGGGCGAGGGCTTTACCTGGGAAACCCAGGACCGCCAGCGCGACATCGCTGCCGCCCAAGCCGCCTGGGCGGTGTCGCGCCAGTTGCTGCAAGACG
The DNA here is from genome assembly GCF_044769185.1 of Pseudomonas sp. NPDC090592. Lineage (NCBI taxonomy): Bacteria > Pseudomonadati > Pseudomonadota > Gammaproteobacteria > Pseudomonadales > Pseudomonadaceae > Pseudomonas > Pseudomonas sp. NPDC090592. Next base: position 6,193 of record NZ_JBIVXJ010000061.1, on the reverse strand, counting down.
CGAGCGTGCAGTTCGTGGTGCTGGATGAGCTGAATATCGCCCTCAAGCACGGCTACCTCGACCTCGACCAGGTACTGTCCGACATCCAGGCCCGCCCTCCCATGCAGCACGTGATCGTCACCGGCCGCGCTGCAAAGCCGGAAATGATCGAGCTGGCTGACACCGTGACCGAAATGGGCATGCTCAAGCATGCCTTCCAGGCCGGTATCCGCGCACAGAAGGGCGTCGAGCTGTGAGCCAACCCCGTCAATGCCCCGCCGTATTGATCGCGGCGCCGGCTTCTGGCCAGGGCAAGACTACCGTCACCGCCGCCTTGGCACGCCTGCACCGCAATCTCGGGCGCAAGGTGCGCGTATTCAAATGCGGGCCAGACTTTCTCGACCCTATGATCCTGGAGCGCGCCAGCGGTGCAGCGGTGTACCAGCTGGACCTGTGGATGATCGGTGCCGAGGAAAGCCGCCGCCTGCTGTGGGAGGCCGCCGGCGAGGCCGACCTGATCCTGATCGAAGGGGTGATGGGGCTGTTCGACGGCACCCCGTCCAGCGCCGACCTGGCCCGCCATTTTGGTGTGCCCGTACTGGCAGTGATCGACGGCACGGCCATGGCCCAGACCTTCGGCGCCCTGGCCCTGGGCCTGGCGCGGTACCAGGCCGACCTGCCGTTCGCCGGCGTGCTGGCCAACCGGGTGGGCAGCCTGCGCCACGCGCAATTGCTTGAAGGTAGCCTGACCGAAGGCCTGCGCTGGTATGGCGGCCTGTCGCGCGAACGCGGCATCGAGCTGCCCAGCCGTCACCTTGGCCTGGTCCAGGCCAGCGAGCTGAACGACCTGGATGCCCGCCTGGACGCCGCTGCCGAAGCGCTAGGCGCCAGCTGCGATGCAGCCTTGCCGCCGCCGGTGACCTTTACCGGACCCGAACCTCAAGCCTGTGCTGCTTCGCTGGCTGGGGTGCGCATTGGTGTGGCGCGGGACGAGGCGTTCGCCTTCACCTATGGCGCCAACCTTGAACTGCTGCGCAACCTGGGCGCACAGCTGGAATTCTTCTCGCCGCTGCACGACCGCGAGCTGCCTGCGGTGGACAGCCTGTACCTTCCGGGCGGCTACCCTGAACTGCATCACCACGCCTTGGCCGCCAATGCACCGATGAGCGAGGCGATCCGCGCCCATCACGCCCAGGGCAAGCCGCTGCTGGCCGAGTGTGGCGGCATGCTGTACCTGCTCGATGCCCTGACCGATGTGGCTGGCGAACGCGCCGAACTGCTCGGTCTGCTGCCGGGTGAGGCGACCATGCAGAAGCGCCTGGCGGCGCTGGCCTTGCAGGCGGTGGAGCTGCCGGAGGGTACCTTGCGCGGGCACACCTACCACCATTCGCTGACCAGTACGGAACTGCAACCGATCGCCCGTGGCCTCAGCCCCAACGGCGGGCGGGGCAATGAAGCGGTGTATCGCCTGGGGCGGCTGACCGCCTCGTACGTGCACTTCTACTTCCCCTCCAACCCGGACGCGGCGGCGGCGCTGTTGCGACCATGAGTGAACACGCTTACAGCGACGCCGAACGCGCCGCGATCTACCGGGCCATCGGCGAGCGCCGCGACATGCGTCATTTTGCCGGTGGCCAAGTAGCGCCAGCGGTGCTCGGGCGCCTGCTGGCCGCTGCACACCAGGCGCCCAGCGTCGGCCTGATGCAGCCTTGGCGTTTCATTCGCATCACCCAGCGTGACCTGCGTACCCGCATCCAGGCCCTGGTTGAGGCGGAGCGGGTGCGTACAGCCGAGGCATTGGGCGAGCGATCCGATGACTTCATGAAACTGAAGGTGGAAGGCATCAATGACTGTGCCGAGCTGCTGGTGGCGGCGTTGATGGACAACCGCGAGCCGCACATCTTCGGCCGTCGCACCCTGCCGGAGATGGACCTGGCCTCGCTGGCCTGCGCCATCCAGAACCTGTGGCTGGCTGCACGTGGCGAAGGGCTGGGCATGGGCTGGGTGTCGCTGTTCGACCCCCAGGCGCTGGCGGCACTGCTGGGCATGCCTGACGGTGCCAAGCCGGTGGCGGTGCTGTGCCTGGGGCCAGTGACCGAATTCTACCCGGCACCCATGCTGGTGCTGGAAAACTGGGCCGAAGAACGGCCCTTGAGCGACATGTTGTACGAAAACCAATGGGGAGAGCGCCAATGAGCGTGGCCTTGCTGACCGTGGCGGGTGTGGCCCTGGATGCCTTGCTGGGCGAGCCTCAGCGGCGCCACCCGCTGGTGGCCTTTGGCAATATGGCCGGTAGCCTGGAGCGCCGCCTCAATGCCGGTGGCCGTGGCTGGCGCAGCCACGGGGTGAGCGCCTGGTTTCTGGCCGTTGTGCCGTTGACTTTGGTGGCGCTGATCCTGTCGTGGCTGCCGTATATCGGCTGGCTGGTGGATGTGCTGGCGCTGTATTGCGCGGTGGGCATGCGCAGCTTGGGCGAGCATGTGCTGCCGGTGGCCAACGCCCTGCGCCAGGGTGATCTGGAAGAAGCGCGGCGCCGCGTCGGCTACCTGGTCAGCCGCGAAACCCGCGAGCTGGACGAGCCCGCCGTGGCCCGGGCGGCCACCGAGTCGGTGCTGGAAAATGGCAGTGACGCGGTGTTCGCCGCGTTGTTCTGGTTTGTGCTGGCCGGCGCGCCGGGCGTGGTGCTGTACCGCCTGAGCAACACCCTGGATGCCATGTGGGGCTACCGCAACGAGCGCTTCGAGCGCTTTGGCTGGTGCGCGGCGCGCATTGATGACGTGCTCAACTATATTCCCGCAAGGCTGGTGGCGCTGACTTACGCGCTGCTGGGCAAAACCCGCCTGGCCCTGGCGTGCTGGCGCAGGCAGGGCCCGCTGTGGGACAGCCCCAACGCCGGGCCGGTGATGGCCGCCGGTGCCGGTGCGCTCGGGGTAGAGCTGGGCGGCCCGGCGGTTTACCACGGTGAACTGCATGAGCGGCCACGCCTGGGTGAAGGGCCGATGGCCGACGCCGATGCCATCGAACGTGGCTGGAGCCTGGTACAGCGCGGCGTGTGGCTTTGGCTGTTGTTGATTTGCCTGGGGGCTTACATCAATGCTTGAACACGGTGGCCGCCTGCTGCGTGCGGTGCAGCAATACGGGATCCCTCGCCAGCAGTGGCTCGACCTGTCCAGCGGTATTGCGCCCTGGCCATTCCCGATCCCGCCGATACCCACAGATGCATGGGCTCGCCTACCCGAGACCGAGGACGGTCTTGAGGCGGCGGCGCGTGCCTATTACGGCGCCCGCCAGCTGCTGCCGGTGGCCGGCTCCCAAGCGGCGATCCAGGCTTTGCCGCTGCTGCGTGCGGCCGGGCGGGTAGGGGTGCTGTCGCCATGCTACGCCGAGCACCCGTATGCCTGGCAACGGGCAGGGCATCAGCTGGTGGAGTTGAATGAGGAGCAGGTCGAGGCGACGCTGGACAGCCTCGACGTGCTGGTGCTGGTCAACCCCAACAACCCGACCGGGCAGCGTGTGTCGGCTGAGCGCTTGCTGGGCTGGCACGCCCGCCTGGCTGCCCGCGGTGGCTGGCTGGTGGTCGACGAAGCGTTCATGGACAACACCCCGCTGGATAGCGTGGTCAACTGTGCAGAGCGCCCGGGACTGATCGTATTGCGTTCGTTCGGCAAGTTCTTTGGCCTGGCCGGGGTGCGCCTGGGCTTCGTCGCCGCCGAGCGCAGCCTGCTGCTGCGCCTGGCCGAGCTGCTTGGCCCGTGGACCGTCAACGGGCCAACCCGGGTGCTGGCCCAGGCCAGCCTGGCGGACCAACCCAGCCAACGTGTGCAGACTGAACGTTGCGCTGCCGCCAGTCAGCGCCTGGCTACCTTGCTGTCCGGCAGCGGGCTTGCGCCCAGCGGCGGCTGTGATCTGTTCCAGTACGTGCGCAGCGAGCGCGCCGCGCAGTTGCATGATTTTCTCGCTTGCCGCGGCATCCTCGTGCGGTTGTTCGAACACCCCGCGGCTGTGCGGCTGGGCTTGCCCGCCTGTGCAGCGGACGAACAGCGCCTGGCCCAGGCCCTGGCGGCCTACCAAAAGGAAACGGCATGACCACCCTCATGGTGCAAGGCACCACCTCCGACGCCGGCAAGAGCACGCTGGTAACCGCCCTGTGTCGCTGGCTGTTGCGCCAGGGTGTTGGCGTAGTGCCGTTCAAGCCGCAGAACATGGCGCTGAACAGTGCGGTAACGGCCGACGGCGGGGAAATCGGCCGTGCCCAGGCGGTGCAGGCCCAGGCGTGCCGGCTGGCCCCCCATACAGACATGAACCCGGTGCTGCTCAAGCCCAACAGCGATACCGGCGCGCAAGTGATCATCCACGGCCGTGCGGTCACCAGCATGAACGCGGTGGCGTACCACGACTACAAGGCCATCGCCATGCAGGCGGTGCTGGCTTCGCACCAGCGCCTGAGTGCTGCCTGGCCAGTGGTCATGGTCGAAGGCGCGGGGTCGCCGGCGGAGATCAACCTGCGTGCCGGCGACATTGCCAACATGGGCTTTGCCGAAGCCGTGGATTGCCCGGTGATTCTCGTCGCCGATATCAACCGGGGCGGTGTGTTCGCCCACCTGGTGGGCACCCTGGAGCTGCTTTCGCCCACCGAGCAGGCGCGGGTCAAGGGCTTTGTCATCAACCGTTTCCGTGGCGACATCGCTTTGTTGCAGCCAGGGCTGGACTGGCTGGAGGAACGTACCGGCAAGCCTGTACTGGGCGTATTGCCTTACGTTACCGACCTGCACCTGGAAGCCGAAGACGGTATCGACGTGCGCCAGGGCGCCAAGCGCGAGCGTGTGCTGAAGGTGATCGTGCCGGTGCTGCCACGCATCAGCAACCATACCGACTTCGACCCGCTGCGCCTGCACCCGCAGGTGGACCTGCAATTCATTGGTCCGGGCCAGCCGATTCCGGCTGCCGACCTGATCATCCTGCCGGGCTCCAAGAGCGTGCGCGGCGACCTGGCACAACTGCGCGAACGCGGCTGGGACAAAGCCATCGAGCGGCATTTGCGCTATGGCGGCAAGCTGATTGGTATTTGCGGTGGCCTGCAGATGCTAGGCCGCGAAGTGCATGACCCGCTGGGCCTTGAAGGGGTTGCCGGTTCAAGCCCGGGGCTTGGCCTGCTCGATTACGCCACCGTGCTCGAAGCCGAGAAGCAGCTGCGCAACGTTGCCGGAACGCTGAGCCTTGAAGGCGTGCCGGTTGCCGGGTACGAGATCCATGCCGGTGTGACCACCGGGCCAGCCCTGGCGCAGCCTGCCGTGCAGTTGGTCGATGGCCGTTGTGATGGCGCGCTCAGTGCCGATGGCCAGATCCTTGCCACCTACCTGCATGGCCTTTTCGAAGGCAGCCAGTCGTGTGCTGCGTTGCTGGGTTGGGCTGGGCTGGAAGATGTGCAGACCATCGATTACGAGGCGCTGCGCGAGCGCGATATCGAGCGCCTGGCTGATCTGGTGGAAAACCATCTGGACACGGCTCACTTGCGCCAACTTTGTGGGGTGAGCTGACATGCTGAACCTGATTCTTGGCGGCGCCCGCTCGGGCAAGAGCCGCCTGGCCGAACAGCTGGCCAGCGCCAGCGGCCTGCCGGTGACCTACATTGCCACCAGCCAGCCGCTGGATGGTGAAATGAACGAACGCGTGTTATTGCACCGCCAGCGCCGTCCCAGTGAATGGGCGCTGGTCGAAGAACCGCTGGCCCTGGCCGCAGTACTGCGCGCCGAAGCGGCCGAAGGGCGCTGCCTGCTGGTGGATTGCCTGACCCTGTGGCTGACCAACCTGCTGATGCTCGAAGACGAGCAGCGCCTGGCCGAGGAGCGTGATGCGCTGCTGGCGTGCCTGGACCAGCTGCCCGGCACGCTGATTCTGGTCAGTAACGAAACCGGCCTGGGCGTGGTGCCCATGGGTGAGCTGACCCGGCGCTATGTCGACCTGGCCGGCTGGCTGCACCAGGCTGTGGCCGAACGCTGCCAGCGTGTGGTGCTGACGGTGGCGGGGTTGCCGTTGATGCTTAAAGGACCTGCGTTGTGAGGGGGGGATGGATTTGACGTTGGTTTTGGGCTTACAGGTGCCTGGCTTGAGGTTTCTGGCGCCTGTGAGATCGAGCGCCGCCCGCGCGGCGCTTCGCGGGGCAAGCCCGCTCCCACATTTGTTGCAACGTGGCCATGCCTGTGGGAGAGGCGTT
>NZ_JBIVXJ010000060.1:0-8029 GCF_044769185.1 Pseudomonas sp. NPDC090592 | reverse complement strand
CACCTGATCCCATCCCGAACTCAGCAGTGAAACGATGCATCGCCGATGGTAGTGTGGGGTTTCCCCATGTGAGAGTAGGTCATCGTCAAGATTCAAACCCAAAGCCCCTGTCTGCGATGCAGACAGGGGCTTTGTCTTTTCCGGGTTTCAATATCGGTCAGAACTGATAGCTGACCGTTGCGCTGACGTTGCGCTCTTCACCCATGTAGCAGTAGTTCAGGCTGGCACAGGAAGTGATGTAGCTTTCGTTGGTAAGGTTGTTGGCGTTAAGGCGTACATCCATGCCCTTGAGGCCTACTTTGCCCAGGTCATAGCCGATGGATGCGTCGAACAGGGTGTAGGAAGGCACCTTCATGCTGTTTTCCGCATCCACCCAGCTATACCCTACATAGCGCACACCACCGCCCAGCCGCAGGCCATCCAAGGGCCCCTGGTGGATGTTGTAGTCAGCCCACAGCGAGAACATCTGCTTCGGCGCCTGGGTTGGCGAATTACCCTTGTTATCGACGCTGCCCGACACCAGGCTTGGCATCGACCTGGAATATTCGATATCAGTAAAGGTATAGCCTCCCAACAGCTTGAGGCTGTCGGTCAGCTGAACATGGGCTTCCAGCTCCAGCCCTTGCGAGCGTACTTCACCTACTGGCCGATAGAAGTTTTCGTCAGGCTGCTTTGAGGCCAGGTTTTCCTGTTCGATGCGGAACACCGATGCAGTGAACAGGTTGTCGCTACCCGGTGGCTGATACTTTATGCCCGCTTCCCATTGAGTACCCTCGGTCGGTGCCAGCGGGCGACCTTCCTGGTCGGACACGGTATTGGGGTTGAACGACTCCGAGTAGCTGACATAGGGCGCAATGCCGTTCTCGAACAGGTAGAGCACCCCGGCCCGGGTTGTGAATCTGGAGCGCTGATCACTGACCTTGGTATCGCTGTCGCGATTCTCCTCGGACACCTTCACCCAGTCCTGGCGAAGCCCCAGGGAGAAGCGCCACTGCTCCAGCTCCACCAGGTCCTGCAGATAGACACCCGTTTGCTGCAAGCGCCGCTGGTAGCGGTTTTCGCCCAGGACCTGAAGGTTGCCATTGCCATACTGCGGGTTGCCGGCATCCAGCGGATCGACCGATCCATACCGCCAGGCGACGTCCGCTTTGCGCCGCTGGTAGTCGGTGCCCAGCAGCAGGGTGTGTTTGGCAGCCCCAGTGAAAAACTCCGCCTGCAGCATGTTGTCGATGATGTACGAATGCAGGCGTTCGTCGCCGCCGGTATAGGCGCGGTTGAGAATGTTACTGTCGGCATCCGCCCAACCGGCAGAATACACCTGGTCCATGGAGACATCGGAGTCCTGGTAGCGGAAGTTCTGCCGCGCGGTGAACACATCGTTGAAGCGGTGCTCGAACTGGTAGCTGAAGGACTGCTGTGTGCGCTCGTAGTTGTCGATGCCCGGTTCACCCTCGAAGAAATGGTCTGACAGGCGCAAGCCGTTGCGCTTGTGCAGCATGCCGTCTGCGGGGTTGCCGCCGTGGTACCCACCATTAGGGTCATGCTGCAGATACGCCTGCAGCGTGAGCGAGGTGTCTTCTGTGAAGTCGATGCTGATCGCCGGCGCAATGGCGTAGCGTTCTTCCTTGTTGTGGTCGAACTGAGTGTCGGAAGCATCCGCCAGGCCGGTCAGGCGATAGGCGATGCGCTTGTCGTCATCCACAGGCCCGCTGAAATCAAAACCCATTCCACGCTGGCCTTGGGTGCCGACCGTGGCCTGAACCTGATGGTAGGGCGTAAACAGCGGCTTTTTCGTGGTCAGGGCCACCAGGCCACCCGGTGAGCTTCGCCCATACAGTACCGAAGACGGCCCTTTGAGAATGTCGATGCGCTCAAGGAAGTACGGGTCCACCTGCATGGTGCTGTAGGTGCCGTTGTCGCCCATCGACTTCAGTCCATCGACGTAGATGTTGTCCACCGAGCCATCATTGAAGCCGCGCATGGCCACATAGTCGTAGCGATGGGTGGCACCGTAAGGGTTGGTCAGTACCCCAGGTGTGTAGCGCATGGCCTGGGCAACGGTCTGTGAGCCCTGATCATCCATCTGCTGGCGGGTCACCACCGAGACCGATTGGGATGTCTCAACCAATGGCATGCTGGTCTTGGTCGCCACCTGGCTGTGTGTGGCGTTGTATCCCTCCATGCTGCCCAATGCATTGCCAAGGGTGAAGCTACGGATATCGGTATCTGGCAATGACAGCGCAGCCTCCTGAGCCTGTGCTTGCAGCACATAGCTACGTCCGTCTTGACTGACGGCCTCAAGCCCGCTGCCGTTGAGCAGTTGGCGCAGCGCCTGATCGTTGGCGTACTGCCCCTGCAGGCCGTTGGAACGCAGGCCGTCGGTGAGCTGAGGCGTACTTGAAAGGGTAATGCCGGCCTGGCGGGCGAACTGATTGAGCACGTCGGCCAGTTGGCCGCCCGGGATTGCATAGTGATGACTCACTTGGGCGGTTTGCGCCGCTACGGAAAGTTGCGGGGTAGCTGCCAGGCCCAAGGCGGTACCAAACAGGGCCGCGCGGATGGCTTGGCGTAGGCACACTGATTGCACGGCAGGTCGAAAATCGGTTGATTGGAACACCGGGTTGATAGACATGAAAGGTCCGTTGAAGTGTTGAGGGCAGAAGGGGTCGCTTACAGTCCTAGCCGGACCGGGATTCAAAACCCGCCAGAAAAAGGCGCAAGGCCTTATCAGGTCATGCTCTCCACACGCACCCACCAGCGTGTTCGCTGACGCAGCCGCACGGGCAGTGTCTGTGGCAGCAGATGAAGCAGTTGCTCCGGATCTTCGAGGCGGAATACCCCTGACAAGCGCAGGTCGGCTATATCGTCGCTGCAGCTCAGGTAACCATGGCGGTAACGGCTGACCTGCCTGAGGAAGTCGCGAAGGCGCATGTCCTGAGTAACGATCAGCCCTTCAGCCCAGGCCATCGCGTCCATATCCACGTGCGCGAGCCGGTGCGCACCTTGAGCATCCAGGCGCCAGTTCTGGCCACTTTCGATCCACTGCTGTTGGCCATTGCCAGGCCGGTGTATGGCCACCTTTCCGTGGCTGACGCTGACACGTGTGCAGTCGCCGTCCTGGTAGGCGACAAAGCGTCCTTCGAAGCCTTCCAGCAGCGCGTCGCGTGTTTGTACCAGTACAGAGTGCTGCGAATGGCAGGTAATCATCAGCTCCCCGTGCTTCAGGCGGACCAGGCGCTGCTGGCCACTGAAGGCCAGGTCCACGGCACTGTGGGTATTGAGTTGCATCAGTGAACCGTCGGGGAGCGCCAAGGTGCGTCGCTCACCCTTGCCGGTGGCGTAGTCCGAAGCCCAGGCACTGACGACATCCAGGTCGTTGGCCAGCCATGTCGCCGATCCCGCGATGACAACACCGCCAAGCAGCTTCAGCGCCTGCCGACGGTGCAAGCGCTGCTGGCTGGTTTCCAGGGTTTGCAGAGCCAGCCCGGCACCGGGAATGGCGCGCAGGTCGAGGTCCTGCTGCAGGTGGGTCACCCGTTGCCAGGCCTGTTCGTGTTCGTGCCGGGCACTGCGCCATTGCGTGCACTGTTGTTGCAGTGCCGGGTCATGGCCGCTTTCTCGAAGCCGTAGCATCCACTGGATGGCCTGCTTGACCACTTTTGCATCAGGGCGGGCGGCGGCCATCGACTCAGCACTCGTCTTCGTAGCGCAGCATGTAGCAGTGGTAGAGCGCATCGGCAATGTAGCGCTCTACCGTGCGCACGGAGATGCCCATCTGCTCGGCTATGGCCTGGTGTTTCAGCCCTTCGCACTGGGCCAGCAGGAATGCGCGGCGCACTTTGGGTTTGAGGCCGTCGAGCATAAGGGAAATACGCTCAAGCAACTCCAGCAACAACTCGCGTGTTTCGGCCGAGGGGGCCTGTGCCTCCGGCACGTGGGCCAACGCCTCCAGGTAGGCCTTGTGCAGTTCCTCGCGGCGCCAGTGATCGATCACCAGCCCACGCGCTACCGTGCGCAGGAAGGCCCTGGGGGTGTGCAACTGCAGGCTTTCACGGCGTTGCAGTAAGCGGACGAATGTGTCCTGAGCCAGGTCGGCAGCATCAGCGGCATTGCCGAGCTTGCTGCGCAACCAGTTATGCAACCAGCCGTGGTGGTCACTGTAGAGCGTTTGCACGCAGTCGTTGCTGGGCATGGAGGAGGGCGCCGGCATCAATGGACATGAATGATAATTAGTCTCATTGTTGGCGGGGCAGAATCAATTTGCAACCCATCAGCTTGCGCAGTGCGCAAAGCCCGTAACGAACTATCGCAGCAACTGCGTATCCAGGTAATTACGGATCACCCGTGCCCCGCTGTTGAGATGCTGTTCCAGCACCGCTATCGCCTCGTCAACCAGCTTGTCGCTGGCCGCATTCACCAGCGCGTTGTGATCGTCCTGGGTGAGCTTGCCCAGCCCCATGGAAGACAGATGGAAGCGCAAAAAGCGCTCTTCCTCGTTCAGCTCGTTCTCGATCAGGCGCAGCAGCTTCTTGTTGGGTGCCTTGCTGTACAGCGACATGTGGAACAGCCGGTTCAGACGGCCGATTTCGGCGTGTCGGGTTTCGTTCTCCAGTTGCTGGATATAGCCACGGGCGCTGGCGAGGTCGCTGGCATCAAGCAGAGGGATGGACTGACGCAGCGCCTCGCTCTCAAGCAGTATGCGCAGGGCATAGGTATCCACCGCATCCTCGCCGATCAATGGCGCAACCACAGCACCTTTGTGCATCTCCACGTTCAGCAACGATTGCGCTTCAAGCTGGCGCAAGGCTTCGCGCACGGGCATGCGGCTCACGCCAAACAAGGTAGCAAGCTCTTGTTGGCGCACGGCGGTACCTGGGGGCAGGCGGCCATCGAGAATGGCGCTGCGCAGGCGCTCTTCGATCACGGTACGGGCCTGGTGCGGCGACAGCTGCTCGCTGGCCAGCACATTGCTCAATTTGATTTTCTCGGCCACGCGACGACTGCCTCAACGATGACTAAAGTTGGATCCAATGACACTAGTAACAGCCCATGGGGGTGTCAAACCTGAGTCCTGACTGGAACGGACGCCCCAAAAGCGCGGCTATGGTGGATTAAGTCGCCAGTCAAAGGAAGCGGCCTATAGAAGGTTATAAACAGAAAGTGTAGGCGGGCTGACAGGCGGATGCATGATTGCAGGGTGCCATTGTCTTTTGCCGTGGCAAGCCCCACCATCGCTGCTTTCGACTGGTCTGAACAGGGCTTCGCAGTGGCGATATCCTGGGTGCTGAAAACCGTTGTGCGACGTATCGGCTTTGCCGCGCTGCTGGGCAGTCTACTGCTGGGCGGCTTGCACGCGGATTGGGATTTTTCCCAGATCAGCCGCAAGTCGCAGGCCCTGTATGGCCCATTGGGAGCCGGGCAAGGCCGTATAGATGCCTGGCAGAACTTGATGGCCACGCAAAAGCAAGGTACCGAGCTTGAGCGGTTGCAAGTGGTCAACCGCTTTTTCAACCAGCAATTGCGCTATGTCGAGGACATCGACCTATGGCACGAGGTCGACTACTGGGCCACACCGGTGCAGGCCTTGATCAAAGGTGCCGGGGACTGCGAGGACTACGCCATCGCCAAGTATTTCAGCCTGCGGCGCATGGGCATCCCCAGTGAAAAACTGCGTATCACCTACGTCAAGGCGTTGCGGCAGAACCGGGCACACATGGTCCTGACCTATTATTCCAACCCACAGGCCCAGCCTTTGGTACTCGATAGCCTGATGGACGCCATCAAGCCGGCAAGCCAGCGTACCGACCTGTTGCCGGTGTATGCCTTCAATGGCGAGGGGTTGTGGCTGACGGGGGCTGCGGGCAACAAGAAGGTCGGCGATACCAAGCGGCTCTCACGCTGGCAGGATTTGCTGAAGAAAATGCAGGCCGAAGGGTTCCCGGCCGAGCCTGTTTACTGAAGGAGCACAGATGTCACTGTTCAAACAATTGCTGTTGGCCATTTGCCTGTTCCTGGTGGTCGCCTTCAGTGGCAGTTTCATGGTCAGCCTGGAAAGCTCGCGTAGCCAGTACGTCAACCAGCTGCGTTCGCATGCCCAGGATGCAGCGACCGCGTTGGCCCTGTCGCTGACGCCGAATATCGACGACCCGGCGATGGTCGAGCTGATGGTCAGCTCAATCTTCGACAGTGGTTACTATTCGAGCATCAAGGTCGTCGACCTGGGTTCCAATGCCGTCCTGGTAGAGCGCCACGCCGAGCCGGACCCTGGCGGTGTGCCGCGCTGGTTCGTGCACCTGATCGGCCTTGAGGCCGCTGGCGGTGATGCCATCGTCAGCCGTGGCTGGCAGCAGGCTGCACGCGTAGAAGTCATCAGCCACCCGATGTTCGCAATTGCCAAGCTCTGGCAGAGCGCCCTGGGAAGCCTGGGCTGGTTGCTGCTGTGCGGTGCCGCCAGCGCCGTGCTTGGCGCGTTGCTGTTGCGCCGCCAGTTGCGGCCGCTGGACTACATGGTCGAGCAATCCCACGCCATTGCCCGGCGGGAATTCCTCAGCCTGCCAGAGTTGCCGCGGACGCCGGAGCTGCGCCGTGTGGTGCAGGCAATGAACCAGATGGTCGAGAAACTCAAGGCACTGTTTACTGAACAGGCCGAACGTAGTGAGCGCCTGCGTGCCGAGTCTTACCAGGACAGCCTGACCGGGCTGTCCAACCGCCGCTATTTCGAGATGCAGCTCAATACCCGAGTGAGCAACTTGGAGGACGCCCGCGCAGGCTATCTGCTGCTGTTGCGGGTGCAGGGCCTGGCGGGCCTGAACGCCCGCCTTGGCGGCCAGCGCACCGACCAGCTATTGCAGGCCGTGGGCGAGCAGTTGCGCCGCACCTGTGCCAGCTTCCCGGAAACCAACGACCTGATTTCCCGCAGCCGCGGCGGCGAGTTTGCCGTGCTGGCGCCGGGCATGGTGCATGAAGAAGCGGTAAATCTTGCCCAGGCGCTGGAAGCGACCCTGCAAAGCCTGCACGAGACCGGTGCCAGTGATATCGACCCGGTGGCCTGCATCGGCCTGGCGCCATTCAGCCCGGGGGATGCACCGCAAGCGTTGCTCAAGCTCGCCGACGAGGCGCTGGCCCGTGCCGAGAACCAGCCGACACCAGGCTGGGTGTGCCTTGAGCAAGGCGTGGCTGCTGTTGCGGCGGACAGCCAGCATGACTGGCATGAGCGGCTTGACCAGGCCTTCATCAACGGGCATTTCGAACTGTTCTTCCAGCCTGTGGTGGATTCAGGCACGGCGCAACGGGTGCTACACCACAAAGTGATTTCGCGTTTGCAGGATGGCCAGGGCGAGGCACTGCCGGCGGGCCGCTTCCTGCCATGGCTGGAACGGTTTGGCTGGATGCCACGGCTGGACGTGCTGGTGCTGGAGAAGGTACTGGCGCACCTGCGTGGGCATGATCAGGTATTGGCGCTAAACCTTTCGGCCGCCACGCTGGCCGACCCCAAGGCCTTGCAGCGCGTGTTTGAGCTGTTGAGCCAGAACGCTGCCATGGGGCCGCGCCTGGTATTTGAAATTGGTGAAGAACAGTTGCCCGAGCAGGCCGCCCTGGAGCAGTTGACCCGACGCTTGCACGCACTTGGCTTCGGCCTGGCGCTGCAACGATTTGGCGGGCGCTTCAGCATGATCGGCAACCTGGCGCACCTGGGCCTGGCCTATCTGAAGATTGATGGCAGCTACATCCGCAACATCGACCAAGAGCAGCACAAACGGCTGTTCATCGAGGCAATCCAGCGCGCGGCGCACAGCATTGACCTGCCGCTGATTGCCGAGCGGGTCGAGACCGAAGGGGAGCGGCTGGTGTTGAAGGAAATGGGTGTAGGCGGGATTCAGGGGCAGCTGGTTGGCGAACCTGCGCCCTGGCGCTGACTGGCCTGGCGCGATCTGTTGTAATCGATGGACTCGCCCCCGCCGAGGCATCACAGTGCCACGGTGGCGTTCAAAGAAGCCAACGGCAGCGAGGGCGAGACCATGAAAAAGCA
>NZ_JBIVXJ010000059.1:0-8756 GCF_044769185.1 Pseudomonas sp. NPDC090592 | reverse complement strand
AACGGGGTCTTTTGCAGCACCACGTCATCGGCATCCAGGCCGTAGGCGTCCTGCATCCACAGCAAGCGGTTGACCACCCCGGCATGCTCGTTCATTACGCCTTTCGGCAGGCCGGTGGACCCTGAGGTGTAGATGACGTAGGCCAGGTGCCGTGCAGTCAGTTCAGCCACGATCGGATTGCTGGCAGCCAGGTCGCCCCAGTGAGGCTGATCAAGATCGATCACACGGCCCGCTTCCGGAATATGCCGGGTAGCCCTGTGCACCAGCACCGCCACTGGCGCGCTGTCGCTCAGCATGTGCCGCACCCGCTCTGCCGGGTAATCCGGGTCGACCGGCACATAAGCACCACCGGCCTTGAGGATGGCCAGCAACCCAACCACCATCGACAACCCACGTTCGACGCAGATCGCTACCCGATCATCCGGTTTAACGCCCAACCCGATCAGATGATGCGCCAAACGGTTGGCCTGTTCGTTGAGCTGGCGGTAACTCAGCTCGCCCTCTTCGGCCCGCACCGCCACGGCATCCGGCGTGCGCCCAACCTGCGCTTCAATCAGGCTGTGCAGGGTCTGCTCAAGGTTGTAGTCAACCACCGTGTCGTTGAACTCCACCAGCACGCGCTGGCGCTCCTCGGCCTGCAATACGGGCAGGCGCTGCAACGGCAGGTCCGGTTCGTGCTCCAGGGCCTCGGCCATGGCTTGCAACACCTGGTCCATCTGCCCGCAAATGCGCGCCGCACCCACCTCGACCGGTGTCATGGCCACCAGCCGGAAGCCCTGCCCGGTGTCGTCCACGTTCAGGCCCAACGGGTAGTTGCTGCGCTCCTGGCTTTCCAGGCTGTCGATACCCGCAGTCGCCTGTTTCTGGCTGGCGGTGGCCTGGCTGCTGTGGCGGTAGTTGAGCATCGCGCTGAACAATGGCTGCGGCGCCGCCACACCGCTGCAGCGCTGGGCCAGGGCCAGCGAGGCATGCTCGTGGGCCAGCAGCGCACTGAGCGACTGGTGGGTGGCATGGGCACCTTCGCGCAGGCTGACGCCGGCAAGGTCGATGCGCAGTGGCAGGGTGTTGATGAACATGCCCAGCGCGCGTTCGGCGCCCTCGCCACCTTGCAGGCGGCCTAGCAGTACCGTACCGAACACCACCCGCGGCTGGCCGCTCGCGGCGCCCAGTAGGCGTGCCCAGGCCAGGTGGAACAGGCTGGCGACGCTGATGCCCAGGTGCCGTGCCTGCACACGCAGGCGTTGCGCCAGGGCTTCATCCAGCCACAACTGTGCTTCTTCGATGTCGCGGCCATCGCCTTGCACATCGCTGAGGCCGAACGGCAAGGTCGGCGCGTCGATATCGGCCAGTTGTTCGCGGAAGAACGCCTCGTGCTCGGCCTGGCTGATCCCCAAGCGGGCCTGGGCCACGTAGTTGCGGTAAGGCACCGGGGCATGGGCCGGTTCGGTGCTGCCTTGCAGGTAGCCGATCAGTTCCTCGGCGACCACTTCCATGGCGGTGTGGTCAAGGACGATGTGGTGGAACTGCAGGGTGGCTTCGATCGGGCCGTCCGAGTCGGTGTAGAGCAGGCGGATCAGCGGGGCCTGGCTCAGGTCGAGAGCGGTGTTGGGTTCTTCGCGAGCATGCTCGCTCCCACAGGGTTCGTGTGCAAGCGGAGGGACTTCGCGCAGGACCACCTGCACAGGTTGCGGCAGGCCTTCCCAGAGGATGGCGGTGCGTAGCACGTCGTGGCGGGCGACGACTTTGTCCAGTGCGGCGGCGAAACGGGCCAGGTGCTCGCGGCTGGCGAAGGCGAAGCGTGATTGCAGGACATAAGGATCGTGCCCGGCCGCACTCAGGTGGTGGTAGAGAATGCCCTCTTGCAACGGCGCCAGTGGGTAGATGTCCTGCACATTGGCAGCACCACCCGGCACCTGGGCGACGATGCGCTCGATGGCGGCCTGTTCCAGCGCCACCAGCGGCAGCATGGCCGGGGTGATCTGGTTACAGCCAGCGGGGATCAGGTTGTCGGGTACCTGCACCTCACGTACCTGGCCCAGGGTGGCGGCCAGGGCGGCGATGCTCGGTTGGCCGAACAGCGTGCGCACATCCACCTGCAAGCCCTGCCGGCGCAGGCGTGCAGTCAGGTTGACCGCCAGCAGCGAGTGGCCGCCCAGTTCGAAGAAGTTGTCGTGGCGGCCCACCCGCTCGACCTGCAACATGTCGGCCCACACCAACGCCAGTGCGGTTTCGACTGCGCCTTGTGGTGCCTGGTAAGCCTGCCTGGCCAGTTGGGCCGGGTCCGGGTCTGGCAAGGCCTTGCGGTCGAGTTTGCCGTGGCGGGTCAGCGGCAACCCATCCAGGCGGGTGAACGCCAGCGGCACCAGGTGCGCCGGCAAGCTTGCCTGCATGGCCTGGCGCAAGGCGTCCGGCGCGACCGGCGCGCGTTCGGTGAACCAGGCCAGCAAGCGCTCGCCACGCACCAGCACCACGGCATCGGCGACGCCTGGCTGGGCCGCCAGCACACTTTCGATTTCGCCCAGTTCTACCCGTACGCCGCGGATCTTCACCTGGTCGTCGTTGCGGCCCAGGTAGTCCAGGGTGCCATCGGCATTCCAGCGCACCAGGTCGCCGCTGCGGTACATGCGCGCATCGGCCTCGGTGCTGAACGGGTCGGCCAGGAAGCGCTCTGCGCTCAGTGCGTCACGTTTCAGGTAGCCGCGGGCCACACCGGCGCCGCCGATGTACAACTCGCCTGTCGCGCCCACCGGCACCGGCTGGCGCTGCTCGTCGAGCACGTAGACGCGGGTGTTGGCGATCGGCTTGCCGATGTGCAGCAGGCCGCCCGGGGTCAGGCGCCCGGAGCTGGCCACTACGGTTGTTTCGGTGGGCCCATAGTTGTTGACCACGTCAAAGCCTGGGTCGTGCTCGAACTGGCGCAGGCGGTCGCCACCGACCAGCAGCGTGCGCAAGGTCGGGTGCTGGCGTTCGCGGCGCAGTGCCTGCTCGGCGACGGGGGTCGGCAGGAAGCTGACCGCCAGCGGTTGCTCCAGCCACCAGTCCAGCAGTTCGTCGACGTGTTCACCGGCAACCTGCAGCGGTGGCAAATGCAGCACCGCCCCGGCACACAGCGCCGGCCAGACTTCCCAGGCCAGCGCGTCGAAGCCGAACCCGGCCACGCTGCTGGTATGGCTGCCTGCGCCGACGGCAAAGGCCTCGCAGTGCCAGTGCACCAGGTTGGCCAGGGTCGCATGCTCGACCATCACCCCCTTGGGCTGGCCGGTCGAGCCGGAGGTGTAGACCACGTACGCCAGTTGCCGATGGCCCAACCCAGGCACCTGCGGGTTGCTGTCGGCTGCGCCTTGCCAGGCATCCTGGTCCAGCACCACACGGGCGGTTTCGCCGACCAGCGCCTGGGTTGCAGACTCGACCAGCACCAGCGCGGGGGCACTGTCGTCCAGCAGATAGCCGATACGCTCCGCCGGGTAAGCCGGGTCGATCGGCACATAGGCCGCACCGGCCTTGAGCACCGCCAGCAGGGCGACCTGGCGTTCCAGGCTGCGCGGCAGGCACAGTGCAACGCGATCACCCACCTGCACGCCCCGTGCAATCAGGTAGTGAGCCAGGCGGTTGGCGCTGCGGTTCAGCTCGCCGTAGCTCAGCACCCGGCCATCCTGCACCAGGGCAGCGGCCTGCGGCGTGCGGGCCGCCTGGGCTTCGACCAGGGCATGCACGGTCTGCGCGGTCGGGTAGCTACGCTGGGTGGCATTGAAGGTTTCCAGCAATTGCTGGCGTGCGGCCTGGCCAAGGATCGGCAGCGTGCTGACCGCCACATCGGCTGCCTGCTCCAGTGCCTGGACCAACGCCTGCAGCGCCTGGCGCATCCAGCCTGCCACCCGCTCGGCGCCCACGCCTTGCTGGGCCAGTACGCTCAAGGCAAAGCCTTCGCCCAGGTCATCGACGCTCAGGGTAAGCGGGTAGTTACTGCGTTCCTCACCGCCCAGCAGGCGCACGCCCTGGGTGCCGGCAGCGGTGCCGCCTGCACTGCTGTG
The DNA here is from genome assembly GCF_044769185.1 of Pseudomonas sp. NPDC090592. NCBI lineage: Bacteria > Pseudomonadati > Pseudomonadota > Gammaproteobacteria > Pseudomonadales > Pseudomonadaceae > Pseudomonas > Pseudomonas sp. NPDC090592. Next base: position 4,725 of record NZ_JBIVXJ010000059.1, on the reverse strand, counting down.
GCGGTAGTTGAACAAGGCGCTGAACAGCGGCGAGGACGCCGCCACGCCGCTGCAGCGTTGGGCCAGGGCCAGCGAGGCATGCTCGTGGGCCAGCAGCGCCGACAGCCGTTGGTGGGTCAGGCGCACTGCCTGCTGAACCGGTGTCGACAGATCGATGCGCAGGGGCAAGGTGTTGATGAACACACCCAGCGCCCGGTCCGCCCCTTCACCGCCTTGCAGGCGGCCCATCAGCACCGTGCCGAACACCACGTCGCTGCGGTTGGCGAGCACGCCCAGCACCCGCGCCCAGGCCAGGTGCGCCAGGCTGGCGGCACTGACGCCCAGTTGCCGGGCCTGATCGCGCAGGCTGCGGGCCAGCGTGGCGCTCAGGGCCAGGTGTGCCTCTTCAATGGCATGCCCTTCGCCTTGCACATCGGCCAGGCCGAACGGCAGGGTCGGTTCGTCGAGGTCGCCCAGCATCTCGCGGAAGAACGCTTCATGGCCGGCATCGTCAGCCGCCAGGCGCGCCTGGGCCACGTAGGTGCGGTACGGCACCGGCGCGGGCAACTGCTCACCCTGCCCCGCCATCAGCGCCTGCATCTCGCCGGCGATCACCTCCATGGCGGTATGGTCCAGGGCCAGGTGGTGGAACTGCAGGATCGCCACCACCCGCTGGTTGGCCGGGTCGGCCGCATGCACCAGGCGCAGCAGCGGTGCGCAGGCCAGGTCCAGGCGCTGGTGGCGGGCGTCGAAACGTGCCTGCAACGTATCGATCACGGCCACATCGCCAAGCCCTTCGACCGCCGTGACGCTCATGCACGCCTTGCGCCACACTACTTGTACCGCTTGCTCGAGGCCTTCGCTGACCACGGCGGTGCGCAGGATGTCATGGCGGTCGATCACCTGCTGCAAGGCACCGGCCCAGCGCTGCAGGTCGGCCAGGCTGTCGAACGCCAGGCGCGACTGCAATAGGTACGGGTCGCCCTGTTCGGCGCTGAGATGGTGGTAGAGGATGCCTTCCTGCAGCGGAGCCAGGGGGTAGATTTCCTGCACGTTGGCCGCGCCGCCCGGCACGCAGGCAACAATCCGGTCGATGCTGGCCTGGTCCAGTTCGATCAGGCTGAGCATGTCCGGGTTGATAATCTGGGCATCCATAGGCACCCGGTTGACCGGGACCTGTACCTCACGGCCAGTACCGACTGCCGCGGCCAGTGCCGCCAAGGTCGGCTGGGCGAACAGCACACGTACGTCGGCACCCAGGCCGGCCTTGCGCATGCGCTCGACCAGGGTCACGGCCAGCAGCGAATGGCCGCCCAGTTCAAAGAAGTGGTCGTGGCGCCCGACCTGCTCAACCTTCAGGACCTCTGCCCAGATTGCGGCCAGGGCAACCTCCACTTCACCTTGCGGCGCCTCGAAAGCACGGCTGACCAGCGCATCGGCGCCCGGTTGCGGCAGTGCGCGGCGGTCTAGCTTGCCGTTGGCGGTCAACGGCAGCTCGGCCAGGCACACATAGGCAGCCGGCAGCATGTAGTCTGGCAGTTGGCCCTGCAGACGAGCGTGCAGTTCGGCCACTACCGGTACCGCCGTGTGTGCGCTGAAGTAGGCCACCAGGCGTTTGTCGCCCGGGGTGTCTTCACGCAGCACCACGGCACTGTCGCGAACGCCGTCGCACTGGCCGAGGCGGGCCTCGATTTCCCCCAGCTCGATACGGAAGCCGCGCAGCTTGACCTGCTGGTCGGCACGGCACAGGTAACGCAGCGTGCCGTCGGCCTGCCAACTGGCCAGGTCACCGCTGCGGTACATGCGTGCCCCTGGCTGGCGGCTGAACGGGTCGTCGAGGAAGCGTTCGGCGCTGAGTGCGGGCTGGCCAAGGTAACCCAGGGCCACGCCATCGCCACCGATGTACAGCTCACCAACGGCGCCTACCGGCAGCGGTTGCCGGTGGGCATCGAGCACATAGCAACGGCCATTGCCGATCGGCTTGCCAATCGGGATGCTGCCCTGGCCGACGGTGGTTATTGCATGGGTGGTGCTGAAGGTAGTCGCCTCGGTCGGGCCGTAGCCATTCAGCAAGTGCTGCGGCGCGCCGTCGCGCAATACCCGGGCGATCACCGCCGGGTCCAGCACGTCACCGCCCACCATCAGGTAGCGCAGCTTGGCGAAGGCTGGCAGCAAGGCTTCGGCAAACTGGTGGAACAACCCTGCCGTCAGCCATAGCACGCTGACGCCCTGCGCCAGCAGTACATCGCGCAATGCCTCGCGTGACAGCACCTGTTGCTGGTCGATGACCACCACGCGGGCGCCATTGAGCAGGGGCGCCCATACCTCGAGGGTACTGGCGTCAAATGCCGGGTTGGAGGCGAAGGCCACGCGGTCCGCACGGGTGAACTCGGCGAAGCCGTTGTTGATCACCAGGCGCACGATCGCCCGGTGCGGCACCTGCACGCCTTTCGGAGTACCGGTGGAGCCCGAGGTGTACATGATGTAGGCCGCGCTTTCGGCGTTCACCGGCAGGTCCGGCGCGTGGCTTGGGTAGGCGGTCAGGTTGCAGCGATCCAGATCGACCCGCAGGGCCTGACCAGGCTGCGTTTCGCTGGCGAGCGTGAGCAGCACGCGGGCCTGGCTGTCGTTGATCATGAACGCCTGACGTTCGACCGGGGCATTGCTGTCCAGCGGCACGTACACCGCCGCGCATTTGCTCACGGCCAATTGCGCTGCCAGCAGTTCAAAGCTGCGCGGCAGCAGCAACGCTACACGGTCACCCGGGCTGATGCCGAGGCCCAGCAGGTGGTGAGCCAGGCGGTTGGCGTACTGCTCCAGTTGCAGATAGGTCCACTCACGCTCCCCGTGCACCACGGCGGTAGCCTGCGGGGTGAGCGCGGCATGGGCACCGAACAGCCGGTGTAGCGCATGGTCCCGCGGGTAGTCGCGGCGGGTTGCGTTGAAGCCTTGCAGCACCCGTTCGCGCTCGCTCGGCGCCAGTTGGCTCAAGGCATGCAACGGGGTGGCCGGGGCGTGTTGCAGGGCATCGGCCAGTTGCTCCAGGGCCGTCGCGAGCAGCCGGCACACCTGCCCGCCGTCCACCTGGGCCAGCGCCTGCACGGTCAGCACAAAACCATCACCCAGGTCATCGACATTGACCACCAGCGGGTAATTGCTGCGCTCATGGGCAGCCACCTGTTCGATGCCTTGCCAGGCCTGGCGCAGTTCGACCTTGGCCGGGGCGCTGTGGCGGTAGTTGAGCAGGCTGGTGAACAGCGCCTGAGTAGCCGGTACGCCGCTGCAACGCTGGGCCAGGGCCAGCGATGCCTGTTCGTGGGCCAGCAGCCGCGCCAGGCGCTGGTGGGTCAGGCGTACGCCATCGGCGGCGGCTGCCGCACTGACGCTGACGCGCAATGGCAAGGTGTTGATGAACATCCCCAGCGCCCGCTCGGCACCCTCGCCGCCCTGCAGGCGACCCAGCAATACCGTACCGAACACCACCTCTTCGCGCCCGGACAGCTGCGCCAGTACCTGCGCCCAGGCCTGGTGCACCAGGCTGGCAACACTCACGCCCAGTTGCCGGGCCTGCTCGCGCAAGCGTGCAGACAGTGCGCCATCCAGCGCCTGACGGCTGTCGTACACCTCGCCGGCATCGCCTTGCACATCGTGCAGGCCGAAGACGACAGTGGGTTCGTCAATGTCGCCCAGCAGTTCGCGGAACAGTGCTTCGTCGGCCTGGGTATCGGCGCCCAGGCGGGCCTGGGCCACGTAGTTGCGGTAAGGCACACTGGCCTCGACGAGCGGCTGGCCTTGCAGCACGGTGGTGATTTCGGCCACCAGCTGCTCGACCGCAGCGTGGTCAAGGATGATGTGGTGGATCAGCAACGTGGCTTGCAGGCCACTTTCGGCCTGTTCCGGCAGCAGCCGCACCAGCGGCGCCTGGTTCAGGTTGATGCCGGCGTGGGTCTGTTCGCAGCGCAAAGCGCTGGCGACCGATGGCGTATTGCGCCATACCACTTGCACCGGTTCGTCAAGGGTTTGCCAGTGGATGCTGGTGCGCAGGATGTCGTGGCGGGCAATGACCTGGTCGAGCGCGGCGGCAAAGGCGTCCAGCTCGGCCTGGCCTGGGAAGGCAAAGCGCGCCTGCAACACGTACGGGTCGGCCCCCTCGCTGGCCAGGTGGTGGTAAAGAATGCCCTGTTGCAGCGGCGCCAGGCCGTAGATGTCCTGGATGTTCTCGGTACCGCCGGGCACCTGCGCGACCAGGGTGTCGATGGCAGCCTGCGAAAGCTCGGCCAGCGGCAGCATGGCTGGGGTGATGTGTGAGGTGCCCGGGGCAATGCGGTTGGCTGGCACCGCCACCCTGGTTTCAGCGCCCAGTGCTGCCGCCAGCGCGGCCAGGGTCGGTTGGCCGAACAGCACACGGATATCGGCATGCAGGCCTTGTTCACGCAGGCGTGCAGTAAGGGTGACGGCCCGCAGCGAATGGCCGCCCAGTTCGAAGAAGTTGTCGTGGCGCCCTATCTGCTCCACGCCCAGCAGTTCGGCCCAGATGGCTGCGAGCAGGCGTTCGGTAGCCCCTTGTGGGGCTTCGAACGGGCGGTCCTGTAGCGTGCCGGGTTCTGGCAGCGCCTTGCGGTCGAGCTTGCCGTTGGGGCTCAGTGGCAGTGCTTCGAGGTGCATGAACTGCGCCGGGACCATGAATTCCGGCAGGTGCGCGAGCAGCGAAGTGCGCAGGGTTTCTAGCGTTTGCGGCTCACCGGT
>NZ_JBIVXJ010000058.1:0-10622 GCF_044769185.1 Pseudomonas sp. NPDC090592 | reverse complement strand
TTCTCTTGAATAAGATTTACGCACTGATTTTGCCTCCAATTGGGCGCCATCATAGCGCCCGATGAAGGTGTCCAAAATCATTAGGCCAGTTCAAGGCCGCTCCTACAGGGGGCGGCGGCGCGCTTGCGATAGTTGTTATTGCAGGTTCAGTGCTGAAGTCAGATCAGAAGGCGATTCGAATACACGGTCCACTGCCGGCAACGCCGGCCGCTTCAGTACTAGCACCGGCACTCCCATCTCCCGCGCCACTTCCAGCTTCGGCTCGGTCGCCACACTGCCGCTGTTCTTGCTGATCAGCACATCGATCCTGCGGCGCTGGAACAACGCCCGTTCATCGTCGATATGGAATGGCCCACGCGCACCAATCACTTCGCAACGCTCGTTGCCAAAGCAGGCCTCCAGCGCCCGCAACGTCCAGAACTGCTCCGGCGGAATTTCGTCCAGATGTTGCAGCGGCTCCCGCCCCAGCGTGAACAGCGGCCGGCGAAACGGCTTGAGCGCTTCGATCAACCCGGCCCAGTCCTCGACCTCGCGCCAATCGTCCCCCGCCTGCGCCTGCCAGGCCGGGCGGCGCAGGGCCCAGCACGGGATGCCGGCGCTGCGCGCAGCACTGGCAGCGTTGCGGCTGATCTGCGCGGCGTAAGGGTGGGTGGCGTCGATCAGCAGCGTGATACCCGCCTCGCGCAGGTAGCTGGCCAGGCCTTCGGCGCCGCCAAAGCCGCCAACCCGCACCTGGCACTGCAAGTCCTGCGGCACGCGGCCGATACCCGCCAGGCTGTAGACATGCTGTGGGCCCAGGCGACGGGCGATGGCCAAGGCCTCGGTAACGCCACCCAGCAGCAGGATGCGCGCAGTCATTGCACGCCCGCCCGGCCAACGATGCCGCCTTGGCGGTCGATGGCGAACACTTCCACGTGCACCTGTGCCGGCACCACGCTGCGGGCGAAGGCCAGGGCGTGCGTGCATACCGCGTCACCGAGGGCAACGCCAGCCGCATGCGCCAGTGCGAGCGCTTGCTGGCTGGTGTTGGCGTCGATGATGGCCGCCTGCAACGCTTCGTCCGCGCCAATGTCTGCAGCCCAGCCAGCCAGTTGCGGCAGGTCGATGCTGGAATGACGGCTGTGCAGGTCCATGTGCCCGGCAGCGAGCTTGCTGATCTTGCCGAAGCCGCCACACAGGGTCAGGCGTGGCACCGGTACTTTGCGCAAGTGCTTGAGCACCGCGCCAACGAAGTCGCCCATTTCGATCAGGGCGATTTCCGGCAGGCCGTAGACCCGGCGCATGGTGTCTTCGCTGGCGTTACCGGTACAGGCAGCGATGTGCGTGTAGCCGTTGGTGTGGGCTACGTCGATGCCTTGGTGGATCGAGGCAATATAAGCGGCACAGGAGAACGGCCGCACGATGCCGCTGGTGCCGAGGATCGAGAGCCCGCCAAGGATGCCCAGGCGCGGGTTCATGGTCTTCAGGGCCAGTTGCTCGCCACCCTGCACATTGACCGTGACTTCGAAGCCGCCAAGGTAGCCGCATTCGTCAGCCAGGCGTTGCAGGTGTTCGCTGATCATGCGCCGAGGTACCGGGTTGATGGCCGGCTCACCCACCGCCAGCACCAGCCCCGGGCGGGTCACTGTGCCAACGCCGGCACCGGCGATAAACCGGATACCCGGTTCAGTCAGCAGGCGCACGTGGCTGTAAAGCAGGGCGCCGTGGGTCACATCCGGGTCGTCGCCCGCGTCCTTGAGCGTGCCGGCTTCAGCCCCTTCGCCGGCCAGGCGGCAGAACTCCAGGCGCATCTGTACCACCTTGCCTTTGGGCAGGGTGATACTCACGGCATCGCTGTTTTCACCGCGCAGCAGCAAGCGAGCAGCTGCCAGGCTGGTGGCGGTGGCGCAGCTGCCGGTGGTCAGGCCGCTGCGCAGGGGAGCGGGCTGTTCGCGGGTTTCTTCACGCATCGACAGGTTTTACCACGTCCAGCAGGGTGATCGGCAGCGCCTGGCGCCAGGTGTCGAATGTGCCCAGGGGCTGGGCATGGGCGACATGCAGGCGGGTCAGTTCACCGCCGTGTTGTTCACGGAAATGCGCCAGGGCCAGCTCGCTTTGCAAGGTCACGGCGTTGGCCACCAGCCGGCCGCCGGGGCGCAGGCTTTCCCAGCACAGGTCCAGCACACCTTCACGGGTGACGCCGCCGCCGATGAAGATGGCATCGGGCTGTTCCAGGCCTTGCAGTGCTGCCGGGGCCTTGCCGCAGACCAGTTGCAGGCCGGGTACGCCCAGCACATCACGGTTGTGTTCGATGAAGCCCTGGCGGCCTTCGTCGGCCTCGATGGCCAGCGCGCGGCAGGACGGGTGGGCGCGCATCCATTCGATGCCGATCGAGCCGCAGCCTGCACCCACGTCCCACAGCAGTTCGCCGGGCTGGGGTGCCAGGCGCGCCAGGGTGATGGCGCGGACATCGCGCTTGGTCAGCTGGCCGTCGTGCCGGAAGGCGCTGTCTGGCAGCCCCGCCAGGCGGTGCAGGCGCGGTGCTTCTGGCGTGGCCAGGCATTCGATGGCCATCAGGTTGAGCGCTGCGATATCGGCGTGCGGCCAGTCCTGGGCAGAGCCGGCCAATGCGCGTTCGTCCTGGCCGCCCAGGTGCTCGAAAACCCGCAGGCGGCTTGGGCCGAAGCCACGTTCGCGAAGCAATGTTGCAACGGCCGCCGGGCTGTCGCCATCGTTGCTCAGCACCAGCAAGCGCACACCGCTGTGCAGGTGGGCATTGAGCGCCGCCAAGGGACGGGCGACCAGCGACACCACTTGCACGTCCTGCAGCGGCCAGCCCAGGCGTGCAGCGGCCAGGGCGCAGGAGGAGGGCATCGACAGCACGCGCATTTCATCGGCAGGCACCTGGCGCGCCAGGCTGGCGCCGACGCCGTAGAACATCGGGTCGCCGCTGGCCAGCACGCACACCGGCTCGCCGCGCAGGGCCAGCACCGGGGCCAGCGAGAACGGGCTTGGCCAGCCCAGCCGTTCGCCGGGTACGCAGCGCGGCAGAAGGGCCAGCTGGCGCGGGCTGCCAAAGATCCGCGCAGCGCCCAGCAGCGCGCGCCGGGCCTGTTTGCCCAGGCCGCTGAAGCCGTCTTCGCCGATGCCTACTACTGTCAGCCAGGGGGTCATGTATTTCATTCCGCCATTTTGGGGGCCGCTGCGCGCCCCTTCGCGGGCTCGCCCGCTCCCACGGGTACAGTGCAGCAATTACGGCCTGCGATGATCCTGTGGGAGCGGGCGAGCCCGCGAAGAAGGGCACGCGGTCCTGAATTTCTACTTGAGCGCCGAGCATGCTCGACCACCGGCTTTTCATGCCGCCGGCCAAAGCAGGCATAATACCGCGCCTTCTATACTCAAGCGCAGTTTCACAGATTGCCGGACGCCCCTTTGACGCAGGCCCATGCCCCCAACGTTTCGCCCCGTCCCTCGGCTTGCCCGGGGTTGTGGCGCATTGTCAGTGCCCGTGATGGCGGCATTTGCCGCATCAAGCTGCCGGGCGGCCTGCTGCTGGCCGACCAGGCCGAAGCGGTAGCGGCGGCGGCCGAGCGTTTTGCTGGCGGGGTGATCGAGGCCACCAACCGCGGCAACCTGCAGATCCGTGGCATCGGCAGCGCTCATCGTGCCTTGATCGACACCCTGCTCGATGCCGGCCTTGGCCCGCGTGACGCCGCCGGTGACGATGTGCGCAACCTGATGCTCAGCCCGCTGGCCGGGCACGACCCGGCGATGTTGCTGGATGCCAGGCCGCTGGCCGGGCAGGTCCTCGACATGCTGGAAAGCACACCGCGCTTCCATCAACTGTCGGCCAAGTTCGCCGTGCAACTGGACGCCGGCGAACGCCTGGCCATGCTCGAACACCCTCACGACCTGTGGCTGTCAGCCCTGCGCCTGGAGCAGCAGACCTGGCTGGCGTTCGGCCTGGCGGGTTGCCCGGCGGACGGCCAGGTGCTCGGCGCAGTGCCGCTGGAGCAGGGCCTGGCACTGGTGCGTGCCGTGCTGGAGCGCTTTCTCGATCTGGCAACCCCTGCGCAGTCGCGCATGCGCCAGCTGCTTGAGGTGTGCCCGCCAAGCGATTTCGTCGACGGGCTCGGGCTGCACATCCGCCGCGATGCCAGCGTGCTCGCGTGGCGACGCGAACACCACCGTGCCTGCTGGCTGGGCCAGCTGGCTCAGGCTCAAGGCCTTGCCCTTGGCGTGGCCCCGCCCCAAGGCCGCCTGACCCCGGCCATGCTGCGCGGCGTTGCACGTATTGCCCGTGAATGGGGCGATGGCAGCCTGCGCTTCAGCCCTTGGCAGAGCCTGGTGCTGACCAACCTGCAAGCGCAACGCATTGATCAGGCCCAAGCCGAGTTGTCTGCACTGGGCTTGCTGTGCCACGACCAGGAACCCCTGGCGCGCATCAGTGCCTGCACCGGTGCCAGCGGCTGCGCCAAGGCCCTTGGCGAAACCAAGGCCGACGCCGTTGTCCTGGCCGCACTCCTGGGCCCTGGTATTCCCGCCAGCGTGCACCTGTCTGGCTGCCCCCGTTCCTGCGCCGTGGCCCATGTTGCCCCGGCCACCCTGCTGGCCCGCTCGCCGGGCCGTTATGACCTGTACCTGCGTGATGCGCGCCAGCCGGGCTTCGGTACCCTGCGCGCCACCGACCTTACCTTGAATGAAGCAGGCGCCATGCTCGACCTGCCGACGGAGCACCTTGATGATTGACTACATCCGCGATGGTCAGGAGATCTATCGCAATTCCTTCCGGATCATCCGTGAGGAAGCCCGGCTCGAGCGGATTCCCGCAGACCTGGAAAAGCTCGCCGTACGCGTGATCCACGCCTGCGGCATGGTCGATGCCATTGATGGCCTGCAGTTCTCCGAAGGCGCCGGCCGCGCCGGGCGCGAGGCGTTGCTCAACGGCGCGCCGATCCTGTGCGACGCGCACATGGTGGCCGAAGGCATCACCCGGGCACGCCTGCCGGCAGACAACAAAGTCATCTGCACCCTGCGCGACCCAAGTGTGCCAGGCCTGGCCAAGGACGCCGGCAATACCCGGTCCGCCGTGGCCCTGGAACTGTGGCGCCCGCACCTGGAAGGCAGCGTGGTGGTGATCGGCAACGCGCCTACTGCGCTGTTCTACCTGCTGGAGATGATCGACGCTGGCGCACCCAAGCCGGCACTGATCCTCGGCTTCCCGGTCGGCTTCGTTGGCGCTGCCGAATCCAAGGCGATGCTCGCTGCCGACAGCCGCGGCGTGCCGTTCGTGATCATGCAAGGCCGCCTGGGCGGCAGCGCGATGGCCGCCGCCGCGGTCAACGCCCTGGCCACGGAGGTGGAGTGATGGCGCCGCGTGGACGACTGCTGGGCCTGGGCGTGGGCCCGGGCGACCCTGAACTGATCACCCTCAAGGCCCTGCGCCTGCTGCGCGAGGCGCCGGTGGTGGGTTATTTCGTGGCCAAGGGCAAGCGTGGCAATGCCTTCGGCATTATCGAGGCACACCTGCAGCCCGAGCAGACACTGCTGCCGCTGGTCTACCCGGTAACCACCGAAGCCCTGCCAGCACCGCTGTCCTATGAGCAGATAATCAGCGACTTCTACGACGAAGCCGCCGTGCAGGTGGCCGAGCACCTGGATGCCGGCCGCGATGTGGCGGTGATCTGCGAAGGCGACCCGTTCTTCTACGGTTCGTACATGTACTTGCACGACCGCCTGGCGCAGCGCTATGAGGCGCAAGTGATCCCGGGCGTCTGCTCGATGCTGGGTGGCGCCTCGGTGCTGGGTGCGCCGCTGGTGTACCGCAACCAGAGCCTGTCGGTGCTGTCGGGCGTGTTGCCGGCCGAAGAGCTCAAACGCCGCCTGGCCGACGCCGATGCAGCGGTGATCATGAAGCTTGGGCGTAACTTCCCCAAGGTGCGCGAAGTGCTCACCGAGCTGGGCCTGGACGGGCGTGCGCTGTATGTGGAGCGGGCGACCATGGCCAACCAGAAGATCGTGCCGCTGGACCAGGTGGACCCGCAGTCGTCGCCGTATTTCTCGCTGATCATCGTGCCGGGGGAAAAATGGCAGGGATGAACATGCACAAGGCACCGGCAATCGTCATCCTTGGTCCAGGCAGCCTGGCCACCGCGCAGCGTATCCAGCAGTGTTATCCACAGGCGTCGATCCATGGCCTGGAAGGCCGGGTCGAAGGTGCCGACCTCTATTACAGCGCGTTTGGCGATACCTTGCGCGGGCTGTACGACCAGGACACGCCCATTATCGCCCTGTGCGCCGCAGGTATCGTCATTCGCAGCCTGGCCAGCCTGCTCGGCGAGAAAGCCACCGAGCCGCCGGTACTGGCCGTGGCGGAAGATGGCAGTGCGGTGGTGCCGTTGCTGGGTGGCCTGGGGGGCGTGAACGTGATGGCACGTGAGATCGCAGAGGCCCTGGGTGTCGCTGCTGCGATTACCACCAGTGGCGAGCTGCGTTTCGGCACTTGCCTGCTGAACCCGCCGCAGGGTTATGCCCTGGCGGACATCGAGCAAGGCAAGCGTTTTGTCTCCGATCTGCTGGCCGGTGAATCGGTGCGCATTGAAGGTGATGCACCGTGGCTGCAACAGGCGCAACTTCCCTCCAGCGAGGCGGCCCAGCGCACCATTCATGTGGGGCACCAGGCGCGCCCGGCCAGCCGCGACGAGCTGCTGATTCACCCGCGTTCGGTAGTGGTGGGTGTTGCCGACGGCGACTTGCACGGTATTCGCGCCGCATTGCAGTTGGCTGGTGTTGCCGAGCCATCCTTGGCCTGCGTGCTGGCGGATGAGCACGCCATGGCCAGTAACGCCCTGCACGAGGCCGCCCAGGCCCTGGGTGTCGCTTTGCGCTTCGCTGCCAAGCCGCACGATGTGGCGGGCATGGTTGCCGGGGCCTTGCCCGATGCCCGGTTGATCGAGCAGGGGGATGTGGTCATCGCAGTGGCAGCGGCACCGGTCGACGTGGCGCAGGTTGGCCGCCGCCGTGGTCGCCTGGCCGTCATCGGTCTGGGCCCGGGTGCTGCCGAGCTGATGGTGCCGGCGGTCAAGGCCGAGCTGGCGCAGGCCGAAGATGTATTGGGCTACGAAACCTATGTGCGCATGGCCGGGCCGTTCCGTGACGATCAGGTGCTGCACTGCACCGATAACCGTGAAGAAATGCAGCGCGCCCGGCACGCCTTCGAGTTGGCGGCCCAAGGCCGTTCGGTGGTGGTGGTGTCGTCGGGTGACCCGGGCGTGTTTGCCATGGCTGCCGCGGTGCTCGAAGCGTTGCATGAGTCCAGTGACCCAGCCTGGCATCGCGTGGATCTCGAAATCCTGCCCGGCGTCTCGGCCTCGCTGGCAACCGCCGCCCAGGCGGGGGCACCGCTGGGCCACGACTTCTGCGTGATGTCGCTGTCGGACAACCTCAAGCCTTGGTCGATCATCGAGAAACGCCTGGACCTGGCCGCTCAGGCCGATCTGGTACTGGCCTTCTACAATCCGATTTCCAGGTCCCGACCACACCAACTGGGGGTGGCACTGGAAGTCGTGCGACGGCATCGAGACGGCAACACGCCTGTAGTCCTTGGCCGTGACATCGGTAGGCCGGGGCAGACGCTGAAAGTAGTCACCTTGGCCGAACTGCTGCCAGAAATGGTCGACATGCGCACGATGGTGTTGGTCGGTTCCTCTACAACCTGCGTGTTTCCTCGCCTGGCAGGTGGGGTGTGGGCCTACACGCCGCGTTGGTACCCTGCGGCCGACTGATTACTCCGGAAACCCTTCAGCGCGCTGCATCCCGAGCGCGCTGGCTAAGGTGGTTGCCCCTGACCCAAGGGGCAACCATGAAGGAGTTTCCACATGTCCGAAATACAAGCCACTACCACTCAAGACGCCGCCATCCTGGTCGAGGGCAACCTGCTGGCCTGCGGTGCAGGCATGTCTGCGCAAAGCCGTCACGATGTGAAGAATGCCTTCCACTTCGCCACCCTGGTGGCCGACAAGGCCTTCGATGCCGAAAAGCAAAGCCGCGCGTGGTACGACAAATTCGTCGATGTCATGCGTGACCTTGGCTTCACCATCCCCCGGCGTACCTTCGAGCTGGAAACCTCGGCAGAGCTGTCTGTCACCGTTGGTGCCGTGGCGATCCGTGCGATCGGTGTCGTTGGCAATGCAATGCTGGGGGGGACGAAACTGGGCGAAGTGGCGAAGCTGGCCTTCGACAAGCTGACCACCATCGAAAACGACGCCAAGGTGCTTGATCACAAACGCAAGAACAAAGCGAGGGGCATGGTTGGCCTGGCCGCCTGCATCGAGACCGAAAACAACGACGTGGTCATGGTGGTGAGCTGCATCCAGGCATCTGCCCCGCAACTGGACGATGACGTACTGGGCATCCAGTGGAAGCTGGACAAGACCGAGTACTACGCCGGCACGGCGGTGCTGACGCTCAACAACTTTGTTTACGACAAGGTGCGCGAAACCGTGGAAAACAAGCTCGGCGTGCGCAGTGTCGAGAACGTTCTGCAATACGACATCTGACCGCAGGGCGGCGTTTTCGCGACGCCGCCTTGTTCGCTTCCTGGTAATGAGGCAACACAATGGACAGAGCAGTTGAACAACTGATGTTGATTGGCGGAACGGCCGTTTTGTATTCCCCTGGAGCAGTTGTCGAGCAACGCCAGGCGGCATTCGACTCGATACTCTACGCACAGTTGGTGGCCAACAAGAACGCAGGGTCACGTTTTGATGATGACGAACAATGGTATGCCGCCTATCGCGACGCTTATCGCCAGTTAGGCTGGATCAAGCTGGCCAGCACGCATGACCTGAAAGTGTTGGGGCAGCCTGTGCGCAGTGCGCAGATACAGCCCCTTGAAGCTTGGCTGAAAATGCGCTCGATTCGCCCTGAGGCGGTGCTGGCGGCAATAAAGGCGGGTTTGGGGCGATCTGAGGCAAGTTTTCCTCACCTGCTGAAATTCGCCTCGCTTGACCAGGCGCAAGGTTCGAAGCTGGTGATCGAGCTGGGCATACTCAAGCCGGGGCCGGTGCTGGATCTTTGCAGTATAGCGATGCAAACCGACAAGCCACTCTCGGGCGCTCCGTTGGACAGGCTTTTGCGTGAGCAGGTATTTGACGGTGAGGCCGAGTTCAATGGGGTTTCCCTGGCACTGGATAACGGGCGCTTCCAACGGCAGCGCGAAGAACTACAGGCGCTGATGAAAACCAAGGATGTACAGGGCGACTACCGGTTGGACCCTTACGTTCCGCCAGCAGGAGCTGATCATGACTGAGGCCGCATCTGCCGTGATCGGCGCAGGCATCGTTTCGTTCATGCCGGGTATTTCTTCACTACAGGCAAACAAGGTGAAACTGGCCCTGGCGATGGCTGATCGGGCCACCGAGACGGCGTATCAGGAAGGGCTGATACAGGATTGGTTCACCTACTATCGCAATCAGCTCAAGTTCATGGGGTGGGACTCGGTTTCGCCCGAACAGATTCACTGGCCTGACGAGCGCCGCAGCAAACAGACCGATCAGGTACTGGAAACCATTGCCGCCACTGCTGGTGAGCATTTTGCCGCGGCAACCAGCCTCTCCATGCAAAAGCTGTTATCCAGCCCGGCGGCCCTGGGTGAACTCGAAACCCGTGCTTATGAGCGTCAGCATTTCCAGTTGTTGCCTTGCGCGCCAGCAGGTGCAAACCGGGTCGATATGGTGCTTTACCACGAAGTCGATATTCGCGCGGCTTTCAGCGCAGGCTTCATCAGCCACAAGCGCAGCCATCAGATCGTGCGGGCAGAGCTGGTGCGCTTCAATCTGCTGGCGTTTGAACACAGCTATTTGCCCAAGGTGCGGGAGCGCGTGGTGCAGGTGTCGCTACGGCGCATTCTGGATTACGGCCTTTAAGGCGCCATGTAGCCTTTGATGCCGGTGAAGATGATTTGCGCGGCCAGGGCGCAGACGAACAACCCCATCAGCCGGCTGACGATCTGCAACCCCTGGTCGCCCAGAATGCGCTCGATGCCGTGTGACAGGTACAGCACCAGGCCGACGGTAAAGCTGGCCAGGGCGATGCTGATGATGGCCAGCAGCTTGTCGTCCCAGTGCGGCTGGCCGACGCCCATCACCAGCAGGGCGCCGATGGTACCGGGGCCGACGGTCAGCGGGATGGTCAACGGGACAATGGTCACATCCTGCTGCACGTTGTCGGCCTGTACAGCCGGCTTGCCCTGGGCCATGCCCAAGGCGGAGATGAACAGCACGCTGCCGGCACCGATGCGGAAGGCGTCGGCGGTGATGCCGAAAATACCGAAGATCACCCGCCCGAACAGGTACAACAGTACGCTGGCGACCAATGCCGCGAAGGCTACCTTCCAGGCCAGTTGCTTGCGCTCCTTGCTGGAGTGGCCACGGGTCAGGCTGATAAAGCACGACAGCACGAAGAACGGGCTGTAGAGCACGAGCATTTTCAGGTAGACGCTGAATAACTCATGGAGCATGGGCGCTGGTCCTTGGCAAATACGCGGTCGTGTAATCGATGGACTCGCCCCCGCCGAGGCATCACAGTGCCACGGTGGCGTTCAAAGAAGCCAACGGCAGCGAGGGCGAGACCATGAAAAAGCA
>NZ_JBIVXJ010000057.1:0-12436 GCF_044769185.1 Pseudomonas sp. NPDC090592 | reverse complement strand
TGCCAGGCGCTGACGTCGACGGCGGCTTCGGTGGGGCCGTAGAGGTTGTGCAGTTCGACGGTTGGCAGTTGGGCGTGGAAGCGCCGTACCAGATTGCCCGGCAATGCTTCGCCCGAACAGATCACGCGGACCATTTTCGCAAACGGTGTATTTTCCGGGGTGTCCGCCGACCCTGTGGGAGCGGGCGCGCCCGCGAACACCGGCGAAGCCGGTGCCATGCACAGTGTTGGATTCTTCGCGGGCTCGCCCGCTCCCACAGGAATCGCGGTGGGCCCAGATGAGAGGAATACATCCAGCATCGATGGCACGAAATGCAGAGTGGTGATGTTTTCGCGGGCAATCACCTCGCGCAGGTACTCGGGGTCACGGTGCCCGCCTGGGCGTGCCATGACCAGCCGTGCGCCGGTCTGCAACGGCCAGAGGAACTCCCACACCGACACATCAAAGCTGAACGGGGTCTTTTGCAGCACCACATCGTCAGCATCCAGCCCATAAGCGTCCTGCATCCACAGCAAGCGGTTGACCACCCCGGCATGCTCGTTCATCACGCCTTTCGGCAGGCCGGTGGACCCTGAGGTGTAGATCACGTAGGCCAGGTGCTGCGGGCTCAACCCCGCCACAAGCGGATTGCTGCCAGGCAGGTCGGCCCAGGTCGGCCGGTCCAGATCAACCAGCAGGCCGGCTTCCGGCACATGCCGGGTAGCCGCATGCACCAGCACCGCCACGGGCGCGCTGTCGCTCAGCATGTGCCGTACCCGCTCTGCCGGGTAATCCGGGTCGACCGGTACATAAGCGCCACCGGCCTTCAGGATGGCCAGCAAGCCAACCACCATCGACAGCCCGCGTTCGACGCAGATCGCTACCCGATCATCCGGTTTAACGCCCAACCCGATCAGGTGATGCGCCAAACGGTTGGCCTGTTCGTTGAGCTGCCGGTAAGTCAGCTCGCCCTCTTCAGCCCGCACCGCTACGGCATCCGGCGTGCGCACAACCTGCGCTTCGATCATGCCGTGCAGGGTCTGCTCAAGGTTGTAGTCAACCGCGGTGTCGTTTAAATCGAGCAGCACGCGCTGGCGCTCCTCGGCTTGCAACACGGGCAGGCGCTGCAACGGCAGGTCCGGTTCGTGCTCCAGGGCCTCGGCCATGGCTTGCAACACCTGGTCCATCTGCCCGCAAATGCGCGCCGCGCCAACTGCGGCAGAAGTCATGGCCACCAGACGGAAACCCTCACCCAGGTCATCCACGTTCAAGCTCAACGGGTAGTTGGTACGCTCCTGCCCTTCCAGTACCTCAATGCCTTCCCAGCCTTGGCGCTGGGTGGCATCAGGCTCGGCACCATGGCGGTAGTTGAGCATGGCGCTGAACAGCGGCAACGGTGCGGCCACGCCACTGCAGCGCTGGGCCAGGGCCAGCGAGGCATGCTCATGGGCCAGCAGCGCGCTGAGCCGCTGGTGCACGGCCCGGGCGGCGCTGCGCAGGCCGATATCGGCCAGGTCGACGCGTAGGGGCAAGGTGTTGATGAACATGCCCAGCGCGCGTTCGGCACCCTCGCCGCCCTGCAGGCGGCCCAGCAGCACGGTGCCGAACACCACGCTGTGCCTGCCGCTGGCAGCCGCCAGCAAGCGCGCCCAGGCCAGGTGGAACAGGCTGGCAACACTGATGCCCAGTTGCCGGGCCTGTTGCCGCAGGCGTGCGGCAAGCTCGGCCGAGAGTGGCAACTTGGCCTCCTGCATGTCGCGGCCGTCGCCTTGCACGTCACCAAGGCCGAACGGCAGGGTCGGCTCGTCGATATCGGCCAGCTGCGCGCGGAAGAATGCCTCGTGTTCGGCCTGGCTGATACCCAGGCGGGCCTGGGCTACGTAGTTGCGGTATGGCACTGGTACATGGCTTGGGACCGGGGCGCCTTGCAGGTGGGCGGCCAGCTCTTCGCCGACCACTTCCAGGGCGGTGTGGTCGAGGACGATGTGGTGGAACTGCAGGGTGGCTTCGATCGGGCCGTCAGCGTCGGTGTAGAGCAGGCGGATCAACGGGGCCTGGCTCAGGTCGAGAGCGGTGTTGGATTTTTCGCGAGCATGTTCGCTCCCACAGGGGGCCGTGGCAAGCGCAGGGACTGCGCGCAGGACAACCTGCACGGGTTGTGGCAGGCCTTCCCAGAGGATGGCGGTGCGCAGCACGTCGTGGCGGGCGATGACTTTGTCCAGCGCGCTGGCGAAGGCTTGCAGGCGTTCGCGGCTGGCGAAGCGCAGCCTGGAATACAGCACGTAGGGGTCGTGCTCGGCGCTAAGGTGGTGATAGAGGATGCCTTCCTGCAGCGGTGCCAGCGGGTAGATGTCCTGCACGTTGGCGGCGCCGCCGGGTACCTGGGCAACGATGCGGTCGATGGCAGGCTGGTCCAGGTCGATCAGGCTGAGCAGCTGCGGGGTGATCTGCGTGCAGCCTGGCGGAATGCGGTTTTCCGGTACATCTACCTGCTGGTCGGCGCCCAATGTGGTGGCCAGGGCGGCGATGGTCGGCTGGCCGAACAGGGTGCGTACGTCGACCTGCAGGCCCTCCAGGCGCAAGCGTGCGGTCAGGCTGACGGCCAGCAGGGAATGGCCACCGAGCTCGAAGAAGTTGTCGTGCCGACCGATCCGTTCAACCCCCAGCAGCTCGCTCCACAGCCGGGCCAGCAAGGTTTCGGTGGTGCCCGCAGGGGCTTCGTAGGGTCGCCCGTGCAGGGCCGCATCCGCTGCTGGCAGCGCCTTGCGGTCGAGCTTGCCGTTAGGGGTCAGCGGCAACTGCTCCAGGTGAATGTACAGGGCCGGCACCATGTATTCCGGCAGTTGTGCCTGCACTGCCTGGCGCAGGTTGTCCGCAGGCTGCGCGGTACCTGTGTAGTAGGCGACCAGGCGTGCCTCATCGACCGCGAGCACGACGGCTTCGCGCACCCCCGCTACGCGGCTCAGGCTGGCTTCGATCTCACCCGGTTCGATACGCAGGCCACGCAGTTTGATCTGCTGGTCGGTGCGGCCAAGGAACAGCAGGTTGCCATCCCGGTTCAGGCGCACCAGGTCACCACTGCGGTACAGGCGCTCACCCGTGACGAAAGGGCTGGCAATGAAACGCTCGGCCTGCTGCTCCGGCAGGCCCAGGTAGCCACGGGTCACACCTGCGCCACCGATGTGCAGTTGCCCGGCCACACCCCACGGTACAAGCTGGTCGTCATCGTCGAGCACGTACAGCCGTGTGTTGTCGATCGCCCGGCCGATTGGCAAGGCCCCCTGGGGCAGTTCGTTATCGGGTTGCAGTGTCCATACGCTGCAATCCACCGTGGTCTCGGTGGGGCCGTAGACATTATGCAGGCGTACCTGCGGCAAGCACTTGCGCACCTGGGCTGCCAGGGCGCTGCTGAGCTCGCCACCGCCACAGACGATGTCGGTGAGGCTGCTGCAGTGGCTGCTTTCGGGCTGCTCGATGAACTGCTGCAGCAAGGCCGGCACGAACTGCACCACCGCCACCTGCTGCACCTGGATCAGCTGCGCCAGGTAGGCCGGCTCGCGCTGGCCGTCGGGGCGGGCCAGCACCATGCGCAAACCGCTGCACAGCGGCCAGAACAGCTCCCAGACCGAAGCGTCGAAACTGACCGGGGTCTTGTGCAGCACGCCACCCTCGCCCGCTGTCGGGCACAGGCGGCGGCTCCAGTGCACCAGGTTGACCACGTTGCGGTGCTCGACCATGACGCCCTTGGGCACGCCGGTAGAGCCGGAGGTGTAGATCACATAGGCCAGGTGCCGGGCGCCAAGCCCGGTAATACGCGGGTTACTGACCGGTTGTTGGTGCCAGCAAGGCTGGTCCAGGTCCACCCGTGGCAGCTGGGCGGCTGCCGCCACATGACGGGTGGCGCCATGCACCAGCACGGCCAGCGGTGCGCTGTCGGTCAGCATGTGGCGGATGCGCTCGGCCGGGTAGCCGGGGTCGACCGGTACATAGGCAGCACCGGCCTTGAGAATGGCCAGCAGGCCGATCACCATGTCCAGCCCACGCTCGATGCAAATCGCCACCCTTTCATCGGGGCCGGCACCAAGGCCGATCAGGTGGTGTGCCAGGCGGTTGGCCTGTTCGTCGAGCTGGCGGTAACTCAGTTGCCCCTCTTCGGCCACCAGCGCGATGGCATCGGGTGCACGCCGCACCTGCGCCTCGAACAGGCGGTGCAGTGGCTGCGCAAGGTCATGGGGCTGGGGTGCAGGCTGCGTCAGCAGCTGTTGGCGCTCGGCCTGGCTCAGCACCGAAAGTTGCTGCAACGGCAAACCGGGCTGGTGTTCGAGTGCGTCCAGCAAGCCGACCAGCACCTGCTGCAATTGCTCGCAGAGGCGCTGGGCCCCCACCTGCGCCGTGACCTGCGCGCTGATGCGCAGCGCGTCGCCCAACTCATCGACGTTGACGCTGATCGGGTAGTTGCCGTGCCCGCGCGGGGGCAACACCTCTATGCCCTCCAGGGCTTGCTCACGCGCCTGCTGCTCACTGGCCGTGGCGCCATGGCGGTAGTTGAGCATGGCGCTGAACAGCGGTGCCGGCGAGGCCACGCCGCTGCAACGCTGGGCCAATGCCAGCGAGGCGTGCTCATGCACCAGCAGCGCCGCCAGCCGTTGATGGGCCTGGCGCACCGCTGCACGCACATCCAGCCCTTGCAGGTCCAGGCGCAGTGGCAGGGTATTGATGAACATGCCCAGGCCCCGGTCGGCACCGGCGCCACCTTGCAGGCGCCCCAGCAGGACGGTGCCGAACACCACGCTGGACTTGCCGCTGGTGGCCGCCACCAGCCGTGCCCAGGCCAGGTGCAGCAGGCTTGCGGTGCTTACGCCCAATTGCCGGGCCTGACGATGCAGGCACTGGTACTGGGCGTGCGGCAACATCACGCTGGCCAGCTCGAACTGGCTGGCCTCGCCTTGCAGGTCGCAGAGGCCGTAGGGCAAGGTCGCTTCGTCGATGTCGCCGAGTTGCGCGCGGAAGAACGCTTCGTGCTCTGCATCGCTGATGGCCAGGCGGGCCTGGGCGACATAGTTGCGGTATGGCACCGGCGCCTGTGTGGGCTGCAGGCCGTGCAGGTGGTCGCGGATTTCGGCCAGCACCACTTTCATGGCCGTGTGGTCGAGGACGATGTGGTGGAACTGCAGGGTGGCTTCGATGGGGCCGCTTGATTCGCTGTAATGCAGGCGAATCAACGGGGCCTTGCCCAGGTCGAGATCGGTGTCGTGTTTTTCGCGAGCATGCTCGCTCCCACAGGGTGGGTGGGCAACCGCTGGGACTGTGCGCAGGACCACCTGGACGGGTTGCGCCAAGCCATCCCATAGGATGGCGGTGCGCAGCACATCGTGGCGGGCAATGACCTTGTCCAGCGCGCCGGCAAAGGCTTGCAAGCGTGCCAGGCTGTCGAAGACGATGGGCCATTGCAGCAGGTAGGGGTCTGCCCCGGTCGCGCTCAGGTGGTGGTAGAGAATCCCCTCCTGCAACGGCGCCAACGGGTAGATGTCCTGCACATTGGCGGCGCCGCCAGGTACGTTTGCGACAATGCGGTCGACCGACGCCTGATCCAGTGCCAGCAATGGCAGCATGTCAGCGGATATGCGTGTGCAGGCAGCCGGAATACGGTTTTCCGGCACGGTGACCTGCCGGCCTTGCCCCATGGCAGCAGCCAGGGAGGCTACCGTCGGCTGGCTGAACAGCACGCGCACATCCGTTGCAAGGCCTTGTTGGCGCAAGCGCTCGATCAGGCTGACGGCCAGCAGCGAGTGGCCGCCCAGTTCGAAGAAGTTATCGTGGCGCCCTACCCGGTCGACACCCAGCACCTCGGCCCAGGCTGCCGCCATGGCAACTTCGGTCTCGCCCACAGGGGCTTCATAGCCGTGCCCGACCAGGTCGGTGGTATCCGGCTCGGGCAGCGCGCGGCGGTCGAGCTTGCCATGGCTGGTAAGCGGCAGTTCGTCCAGGCGAATCAACGCTTGCGGCACCATATGCGCCGGCAGGCAGGCTTGCAGCGCTTGGCGCAGGCCCTCGACCGCCACGGGTGCGGTTGCGGTGAACCAGGCCAGCAGGCGCTCACCGCGCACCAGCACCACGGCATCGCCGATGCCGGCCTGGGCCGCCAGCGCTGCCTCGATCTCGCCCAGTTCCACGCGCACACCGCGGACCTTCACCTGGTCGTCGTTGCGCCCCAGGTAATCCAGCGTGCCGTCGGTGTTCCAGCGCACCAGGTCGCCACTGCGGTACATGCGCGCACCCGGCAGGCGGCTGAACGGGTCGGCCAGGAAACGCTCTTGCGTTAGTTCAGGGCGGTTGAAGTAGCCACGCGCAACCTGCGCGCCGCCAATGTACAGCTCGCCGGTAACCCCCACCGGCACCGGCTGGCGGCGCTCGTCCAGCACGTACACGCGGGTGTTGGCGATGGGTTTGCCGATGTGCAGCGCCGCACCCGGGTGCAATACGCCCGAGGTCGCCACCACCGTGGTTTCGGTCGGGCCGTAGTTGTTGACCAAGGCAAAGCCCGGGTCGCGGTCGAACTGGCGCAGGCGGTCGCCACCCACCAGCAAGGTGTGCAAGGTGGGGTGCTGCGGCGGGCGGCGCAATGCCTGCTCGGCAACCGGCGTAGGCAGGAAGCTGACCGCCAAAGGCTGTGCCAGCCACCAGTCCAGCAGTTCATCGACATGCTCGTTGCCGATGTGCGTGGGCGGCAGGTGCAGCGTGGCCCCGGCACACAAGGCCGGCCATACCTCCCAGGCCATGGCGTCGAAGCCGAAGCCGGCCACGCTGGAGGTACGTACGCCGACCTTCAGGGCAAAGGCCTGGCAATGCCAGTGCACCAGGTTGGCCAGGGTGTGGTGCTCGACCATCACCCCTTTGGGCTGGCCAGTGGAGCCGGAGGTGTACACCAGATAGGCCAGTTGGTGTGCATCCAGGCCGGCAACCTGTGGGTTGTCGGTGCGGCTGTGGAAGGCTGCTGGCGAGTCGAGGTCGAGCCGCGGGACCGCGGCCGGCAGCCCGGTGATGTGCGTGTCTGCCAGGACCAGCCGCGGGGCACTGTCGGCCAGCAGGTAGGCAATGCGCTCGGCCGGGTACGCCGGGTCTACCGGTACATAGGCCGCACCGGCCTTGAGCACGGCCAGCAGGCCGATGATGCGTTCACAGTGGCGGCCCAGGCACAGCGCAACGCGGTCACCACGCTGCACGCCATCGGCGATCAGGCGGTGCGCCAGCTGGTTGGCGCGCCGGTTCAGCTCGCCATAGCTGAGCGCCTGCTCACCCTGGCTGACCGCGCTGACATCCGGCGTACGGGCCGCCTGGGCTTCAAACAAGGCGTGCACCGTGTGCCCCTGCGGGTAGGCTTGCGCGGTGGCGTTGAAGCTGCCGAACAGCTGCTGATGCTCCGCTTCAGCGAGGATCGGCAGGCTGTCCAGCGTCGTGGCCGGGCTTTGTTCCAGCGCCTGGACCAGTTGCGCGACGGCGTTGGCCATCCAGCCTGCCACCCGTGGGGCACCAATGCCGGGCACGGCCAGCACGCTGAAGGTAAAACCGCTACCCAGGTCGTTGACGCTAAGGGTCAGTGGGTAGTTGCTGCGCTCTTCGCCGCCCAGCAGGCGAACGCCTTCCCAGATGCCCTCGCCTTCGCGTGGCGCATCGTGGGCGCTGTGCCGATAATTGAGCAAGGCGCTGAACAGCGGTGCCGCAGCAGGCACGCCGCTGCAGCGCTGGGCCAGGGCCAGCGGCGCGTGTTCGTGGGCCAGCAGCGCCGACAGGCTGCGGTGTGCCGCGCGCACGGCGGCGTGCACGTGCGCAGTGGTGTCGACCCGCAGCGGCAAGGTATTGATGAACATGCCCAAGGCACGGTCGGCACCCTCGCCCCCTTGCAGGCGGCCCATCAGGACAGTGCCGAATACCACGTCGTTGCGGTTGGCCAGCACCCCGAGCACCCGTGCCCAGGCCAGGTGCATCAGGCTGGCGACACTCACGCCCAGTTGTCGGGCCCGGCCGCGCAAGCGCTGGGCCAGGCGGTCGTCCAGCGCTTGCGTTGCACTCTGGATATCACGGCCATCACCTTGCACATCGGCATGGCCCAGCGGCAAGGTTGGCTCATCGACGTCAGCCAGCATGTCGCGGAAGAACGCTTCATGCCCACCCTGGTCGCCCAGGCAGGCCTGGGCCACATAGTTGCGGTACGGCACGGCAGGCGCCAGGGTGTGCCCCTGGCCGAACAGCAGCGCGCGCATCTCGCGGGCGACCACGTCCATGGCGGTATGGTCGAGGGTAAGGTGATGGAACAGCAACACCGCTACCACCTGTTGGTTGGCCGGGTCGAGGCTGTAATACAACCGGGTCAGCGGCGCCTGACCCAGGTCGATGCGGTGATGGCGGGCGTCGAAGCGCGCGTGCAGTTGGTCGATACGTGCCTCACCGGCCTGCTCGGGCAAGTCGTCGACTTCGCAGACACACAGTGTTGCCTGGCGCCACACCACTTGCAGCGGCTGCGCCAGGCCCTGCCAGTGCACGGCCGTGCGCAGGATATCGTGGCGGTCGATTACCTGTTGCAAGGCCCCGGCCCAGGCCAGCAAGCGCTCGACGCTGTCGAAGGCCAGGCGGGTCTGCAGCAGGTAGGGGTCGCCCTGTTCGGCGCTCAGGTGGTGGTACAGCACCCCTTGTTGCAGCGGTGCCAGCGGGTAGATTTCCTGCACGTTGGCGGCGCCGCCCGGCACGCTGGCGACAACCTGGTCGATGGCCGCCTGGTCCAGTTGCACCAGGCTGAGCATGCCCGGGGTGATGTGCTCGGCACCCAGCGGCACGCGGTTGGCCGGCACTTCGACTTCCTGGCCCGCCCCCACCACGGCGGCCAACGCCAACAGGGTCGGCTGGGCAAACAGCACCCGTACGTCGATCACCAGCCCTGCCTTGCGCAGGCGCTCGACCAGGGTCACCGCCAGCAGTGAATGGCCGCCAAGTTCGAAGAAGTTGTCATGCCGCCCCACCCGCTCGACACCCAGCACATCGGCCCACACCTGCGCCATGGCGGTTTCGGTAGCGCCCTGCGGTGCCTCGTAGTGTTGGCCGAACAGATCGCCGGTGGCCGGATCGGGTAGCGCGCGGCGGTCGAGCTTGCCGTGGCTGGTCAGCGGCAGTTCGTCCAGGCGGGTGAATGCCTGCGGCAGCATGTGTGCAGGCAGGCTGGCCTGCAGCGCCTCACGCAGAGCCTGTGGGGCGAGCGGCGTGGTCTCGGTGTACCAGGCCAGCAAGCGTTCGCCGCGCACCAGCACCACGGCAGCGTCGATGCCCGGCTGCGCCGTGAGGGCGGCTTCGATTTCACCCAGCTCCACCCGCACGCCACGGATCTTCACCTGGTCATCGTTGCGCCCAAGGTAGTCGAGGGTACCGTCGCTGTTCCAGCGCACCAGGTCACCGCTGCGGTACATGCGGGCATTGGCCTGGGTGCTGAACGGATCCGGCAGGAAGCGCTCCTCGGTCAGCACCGGGCGGTTGAAATAGCCCCGCGCCACCTGCGCCCCGCCGATGTAAAGCTCGCCGGTCACCCCGACCGGAACGGGTTGCAGGCCTTCGTCCAGCACGTAGACCCGGGTATTGGTAATCGGCCGGCCGATATGCAAGGCACCGCCGGGGCTGATCGGCCCCGAGGTGGCCACTACCGTGGTTTCGGTCGGCCCGTAGTTGTTGATCAGGGCGAAGCCTGGGTCGCGGTCGAACTGGCGCAGGCGGTCACCACCGACCAGCAAGGTGCGCAAGGTCGGGTGCTGATGTTCACGGCGCAGCGCCTGCTCGGCCACCGGGGTGGGCAGGAAGCTCACCGTCAGCGGCTGCTGCAGCCACCAGTCGAGCAGCTCGTCGACGTGTTCATTACCAATGTGCGCCGGCGGCAGGTGCAAGGTGGCACCGGCGCTCAGGCTTGGCCACACCTCCCAGGCCATGGCGTCGAAACCGAAACCGGCGACACTGGAGGCATGCGTGGCACTGTCCACGGCAAAGGCCTGGCAATGCCAGTGCACCAGGTTGGCCAAGGTGTGGTGTTCGACCATTACCCCCTTGGGCTGCCCGGTAGACCCGGAGGTGTACACCAGGTAGGCCAGTTGTTGCGCATCCAGCCCGGGTACCTGCGGGTTGCTGTCGTCCGTGGCGTAGGCAGCGGCCTGGTCCAGGTCCAGTCGCGGGATGCCGGCTGGCACGCTGTCGATGGCAGTTTCCGCCAGCAGCAGCGCCGGCGCGCAGTCATTGAGCAGGTAGGCAATGCGTTCGGCCGGGTAGCCTGGGTCAACCGGTACATAGGCGGCACCGGCCTTGAGCACACCCAGCAGGCCGACCAGCCGCCGGGTGTTACGCGGCAGGCACAGGGCAACCCGGTCGCCCAACTGCACGCCCCGCGCGCGCAATTGGTGGGCCAGCTGATTGGCCTGGCGGTTCAGCTCGCCATAGCTCAGCGCCTGGGCGCCCTGCTGCACCGCCAGCACGTCAGGTGCGCGGGCGGCCTGGGCCTCGACCAGCGCATGCACGGTGTGGCCTTGCGGGAAATGCCGGGTGTTGTCGTTGAACTGCTGCAGCACCTGCTCGCGCTCGACCGCTGGCAGCACGGCCAGCGCCTGCAATGGCGTGGTGGGCGCCTGCTCCAGGGCATCCACCAGGCTGTCCAGCACCTGTTCGAATTGCGCGCACAAGCGCGGCGCATGCCATTCGGGCAGGCTTTGCACGGTCAGGCGCAGGTCGTCACCCAGGTCATCGACGCTGACGGTGAGCGGGTAATCGGTACGCTCTTCGGCGCCGACGATATCGATACCGGGGGCCACCGGGATAATGTCGGCGGCATCCCCAGCGTCACTGTGGCGGTAGTTGAGCATGCTGTTGAACAGCGGCGCCGGCGCTGCCACGCCGCTGCAACGCTGGGCCAGGGCCAGCGATGCCTGCTCGTGGCCGAGCAAGGCGCTGAGCCGGCGATGGGTAGCCAGCAGCCCGTCGCGCACACTGTGCTGACCCAGGTCGATGCGCAATGGCAAGGTGTTGATGAACATGCCCAGCGCCTGCTCACCGCCGTCACCGGTGGTCATGCGCCCCAGCAGCACGCTCCCGAACACCACGGCCTGGCGCGCCGAGAGCTGGCCGATCAGCCGGGCGAAGCCCAGGTGCAGCACGCTGGCCGGGCTAACCCCGAGTTGCCGGGCCTGGTTGCGCAAGCGCTGGCTAAGCGCCGGCGCCAGGGTCAGGCGTGCCTGCTGCACGGGTTGCTCGACCTTGCCCTGCTGGCCGAAGGCAAGCGTGGGCTCATCGATATCGGCCAGCATCTCGGCGAAGAAACGCTCGTGGGCCTGTTCGTCGAGGGCCTGGCGGGCTGCCGCCAGCACGTTGCGAAACGGCATGGGTGCCGGCAGCTGCGCCGCTGTGCCGGCAAGGTGTGCCTGGATCTCGCGGCGCACGATGTCCAGCGCGGTGTGGTCCATGATCACGTGGTGGAACATCAACAGCGCAACCCACTCATCGCCCTCGCCCTGGGCGTGCATCAGTTGCATCAGTGGGGCCTGACGCAGGTCGAGGCGGCAGTGGCGCGGGTCTAAGCGCTGGCACAGGCTGGCCAGTGCGCTGCTGCCGGCCAGCGGCAGGGCCTCGCGCACCAGTGCCGCTTCACGCCAGACCACTTGTACCGGGGCATCCAGGTATTCCCAGTGCAGCGCGGTACGCAGGATATCGTGGCGCTGGATGACCCATTGCAGTGCCTGGGCAAAAGCCTCCAGGTGGGCCTTGCTGGCAAAGCGCAGCTGCACCTGCGACAGGTAAGGGTCGCCGTCGGTGGCGGACAGGTGGTGGTAGAGCATGCCCTGCTGCAACGGCGCCAGCGGGTAGATGTCCTGCACATTGGCCGCACCGCCCGGCACGCTGTCGACGATGCGATCGATGGCGGCCTGGTCCAGCGCTACCAGCGGCAGCATGTCGGGGGTGATGCGAAAGGCCGGGCTGAGCCAGTCGTCATCCTGTTGGGCAAGCATCTCCAGCAAGGCCGGCTTGTGCCGTGACAGCGCCTCCCACAAAGGGTCGTCCAGGGTTTCTTCGTCACCGAGGACGATCAGGTCCTGGTCTTCACGCTGGAGTCGGATTGCACGGGTGGAAAGAGCAGCCATCAGTTCGCTGAAGTGCATCGGTAAGCATCCTGCTTTGCCTGGAAATAGGGATGGTGGACACGCTAATGGATCGTGACCGGGCGGTCTGACATGGGAAGTGGGGACAATTCGGGCCTGCGTGGTGCATGGCACCGGCTGCGCCGGTGTTCGCGGGTAAACCCGCTCCCACCGAGTCCTGCACAGTTTTCAGAACCTGTGGTGTACCTGTGGGAGATTCTATGGTTTTCAGCAAGCCGGTTTGACGCCTTTGGTGGTGTATTCGTCCTGATTCTTCATCAGGGCGAATGCCACCCTTGCTA
>NZ_JBIVXJ010000056.1:0-12487 GCF_044769185.1 Pseudomonas sp. NPDC090592 | reverse complement strand
GCCAGACCGAGGCGGTCACCTACAACATGGACCAGTACACCGTGGTTGACCTGCTGGCTTTCTACAAGGTCAACGAACACGTACGCCTGAACCTGAACGTGAAGAACGTGTTCAACAAAGAGTACGACGAGGGGGCGTTCAACCTTTACGCCTACCCTGGGGCACCTCGGACAGTGCGGGCTGGGGTTTCTTACACATTCTGAATGGTTGGGGCCGCCGTGCGGCCCCCAGCTTCAGAAACCTTTACTGTAGAACAGCGAGTACGACTCGATCCCGTCGTTGGGCTGCTTGATCCCCGCATTGGAATAATGCATCGCACGGATCCCTACCTTCTGCTCTCCCGGCAACTTCAGGCCAAAGCCGATGCGGTCTTCGAAGTTCACGGCCGAACCCATGCGCTGGTCGCCCACATCGGTCTTGGAAAACGCCGCCAGGCCAATACCCGCCTCGATGTACGGGGTATAGGTGAAACCACTGAACTCGTAGGTAAACACCGGGCTGAAGGATAACGAATGCGCACCACTGGCTTCACCGCCCTCCCAGTAGGTGTAGGCCGCATCCCAATAACCGGTCAGATAACCGGTGCTGCTCTCCAGCCACTTCTTGTCCCAGTCGAACGACATGCCAATACGGTAAGTCATGTCGCCCTGGCCAGTGGCGCCAACGGCACCGGACACCTGCGCGGCCTGGGCCAGGTTGGCCCCTGCAAAGGCCAGCACTGCAGCGGCCAGCGATGCTGCTAGACGGGTTTTCATCAACGACTCTCCTGATAGTCTACACGGCAAGCGGGGGCTCAGGCCCCTCGATTTTATTGAGTGACCGGCGCATCCAGCCCGGTCACACGAAGTAATAGTTTTTTGATTATTGTCCAGATAATCAGAAAGTTGAAAGTGAATTGCCACTATTGGCTAATTCGCTTGCTCAGGAGGAGTCTGGATGGGCTGGCTCAGGTACTGCGCCCGACAAGCGCACATGTGTTTCGAGGATGGCTTACCTACTATCTGATCCTTCAGGCGCAACGGTATTCTGATTAGTACGTGGTCAGGCTCGTGACAGATGGCACTAATGCTTCAATCGAACTTTAAAATCAAGATGTTGCACTGGCTTCCTCAAGCAGTTTCACGAACATGCTCAAGCTGCGCGATACCGTGCCCCGTCGCCACACCAGCCAGGTTTTCAGGTAGCGGAAATCCTCCGACATCGGCCAGGCACTGACTGTGCTGCACCCGGGCATGTTGTCGAGCATGCTGCGCGGCATCATGGCCAGGCCTGCACCAGCGCTGACGCAGGCCAACATGCCGTGGTACGACTCCATCTCGTGAATCTTGCCCGGCACCGCCTGGTCCTTCACGAACCAGTTTTCGAAGTGATGGCGATAGGAGCAGTTGGCGCGGAAGGCGTAGATGCTCTCCCCGTTCACATCCTGGGCGCGGGTGACTGGCGCGTGGTTGAGTGGCGCGATCACCATCATCTCCTCCTCGAACACTGGCATGCCCTCCAATGTCGGGTGCAGCACCGGGCCATCGACAAAGGCCGCTACCAGGCGACCCGACAACACACCTTCAAGCATCGTCCCCGAGGGCCCGGTAGACAGGTCCAGGTCAACTTTCGGGTAGCGCTGGTTATACGCCGCCAGCAAGGCCGGGATGCGTACGGCTGCCGTGCTCTCCAGCGAACCAAGGGCGAAAGTGCCCTGCGGGTCTTCACCGGCCACGGCCAGCCGTGCCTCCTGCACCAGATCGAGGATGCGCCGGGTGTATTCAAGAAAATTCCAGCCGGCAGGAGACAGGCGCAGGCGGCTTTTTTCGCGAATGAACAGTTCGACGCCCAGGTCTTCTTCCAACTGCTTGATACGCGTGGTCAGGTTCGACGGCACCCGATGAATGTGCTGCGCGGCGGCGCTGATGCTGCCCTGCTCTGCCACGGCCTTGAAGATCTCCAGTTGCACCAGGTCCACAGCCTTTCTCCAAACGTGAATGTTTCGCTCATTATTATTCAGTTTTCATTAAAGCCATAGCCCACTAGTCTGGCGTCACTGATTAACAACAACGAGAGTGTCCGCCATGAGCGCGATCAGCAGCCTGACCCACGCCATCTCCCTCGACCCGTACAGCGGCGAGCAGATCGGCGCCTACCCGTTCGATACCGACGCCGCACTGGAAGCGGCGCTGCAACGTGCCAAGGTTGGCTACCGCCAGTGGCGCCAGGTGTCACTGGGTGAGCGCAGCGAGTACCTGCTCGCCCTGGCCAGCACCCTCGAAAACAAGGCCGAAGCTTTTGCCCAGATGATCAGCCGCGAAATCGGCAAGCCGATCGCCCAGGCCCGCGGTGAGGTCAGCAAGTGCGTCGGCCTGTGCCGCTGGTATGCCGAGCACGGCCCGGCCATGCTGGCAGCGGAACCGACCCAGGTTGAAAAAGCCCGTATCGAATACCGCCCGCTTGGCCCGATCCTGGCCGTGATGCCGTGGAACTTCCCGGTCTGGCAAGTGTTGCGTGGCGCCGTACCGGCAATCCTGGCGGGTAACACCTATGTGCTCAAGCATGCGCCCAACGTGATGGGTAGCGCCTACCTGCTGGGCGAACTGTTCAAGGATGCCGGCCTGCCGGAAGGCGTGTTCGAAGTGCTGAACGTGACGCCGGACGGCGTCACCCGCGCCATCAACGACCCGCGCATCGCCGCCGTGACCCTGACCGGTAGCGTGCGTGCAGGCATGGCAATTGGTGCCCAGGCCGGTGCTGCGCTGAAAAAATGCGTGCTGGAGCTTGGCGGTTCAGACCCGTTCATCGTGCTGGCCGACGCCGACCTGGATGCCGCCGTCAAGGCTGCGGTCATCGGCCGCTACCAGAACACCGGCCAGGTCTGTGCTGCGGCCAAGCGCCTGATCGTGGAGCAAAGCATTGTCGAGGAGTTCACGCGCAAGTTTGTAGAAGCCACTCGCGAGCTGAAAGTCGGCAACCCGCTGGACGACGCAACCTACATTGGCCCGATGGCCCGCTACGACCTGCGTGACGAGCTGGATGGCCAGGTGCAGGCAACCCTCGCCGAGGGCGCCACCCTGCTGCTGGGCGGCAACAAGGTCGAGGGCGTAGGCAACTTCTACGCGCCGACCGTGTTCGCCAATGTGACCCCGGACATGACCGCGTTCAAGCAAGAGCTGTTTGGCCCGGTAGCGGCGATCATCACTGCCCGTGATGCCGACCATGCGGTGGAGCTGGCCAACGACAGCGAGTTTGGCCTGGCCTCGACCATCTACACCGCCGACTATGCGCTGGCCGAGCGCATGACCGAAGCACTGGATACCGGTGGCGTGTTCATCAACGGCTACTGCGCGTCCGACCCCCGCGTGGCGTTCGGTGGGGTGAAGAAGAGCGGTTTCGGGCGTGAGTTGTCGCACTTCGGGGTGCGCGAGTTCACCAATGCCCAGACGGTGTGGCTGGACCGTAACTGATTGACAATCTGGGGCTGCTTTGCAGCCCTTCGCGGGCACGCCCGCTCCCACAGGGTAATGCACAATCCTGTGGGAGCGGGCGTGCCCGCGAAGGGCCGCAGAGCGGCCCCCAAAATATCAATCCCTGACCTGGTCCTTGACCCAGTCCAGCATCCCCCCCGGCACGATCAGCTCATGCCGTGCCCGCGAACACGCGGTATACAGCCCCGCCAGCATCCGCGCCCGTTCATTGCGGTTACCCGCCACCTGCGGCGTCACCATCAGCTCCGGCGACACCATCACCCGGGCGAACTCCATGTTCTTTACATCGCGCACCCGGCCGAGAAACAGTTTGGGCGCCTTGTCCCAACGGTAGCGACTCTTGGCTTTGGCAAAATGCTCCGGCGTATAACCTTTGCGCAGCATGTTGGCCACGGCAAGGAAGGCTTTGTCATCCCCCTTGTCCTGCTCCAGCGCCTGCCAACTGGCATAGCGGAACAGCATCGGGTGACGCGGCCGGGTGCCGTAGCGATAGAGCTCGATGCAGTCCTCGACAAACAACTCGAAGTCCTTGCGTGCGCTTTTCAGCAAAATGAACGGCACGCCTTGGTGCGTCAGGCGCTGGAACCAGCCGAACAGGCCCCATTCGTCATCGACAATCAGCGCCGTGGGTTGCTCTGGCACCGTCACTGCATCGAAAAAACTGACCCGGGTGTAGTGCTCGGCACTGCCACTGAACGCCGCCTGGATCGCAGCCGGGTGCGCCTGGATCAGTGGGTTGAGCACATTGTCCATCGCGGGCCCCGCACGCAGGGAGTGGTCGATGCAGCGTTGGCGGATAAAGCTGCCATGGTGTGGGCTGAGACCATTGAGGTTCTGCAGCTCGTCACCCAACGCAATGATCGACTGCGGGCTGCGGTCCAGCACGGCAAGCATGGGTGCCGACAGCTCGTGGGCCTCGTCGACGATCACGTGGGTATAGCGGCTGTCGATCACATAGCCTGTCAACGACAGCAGTTTGACCCGGTGGTAGTCACGCACCGGCAACTGGATTTCCCGTGTAGACGGGCGAATCAGCTCTTGCCAGTACAACCGCGCTTTTTCCAACAGCACTTCCTGGTCCAGCGGTGAGGTACCAGGCCCGGCCCAAGGTAGATGGTGCAATTGCAACTGAGTGTCGGCGCTGTGGCAAAACGTGCGCACGGCGCGGACGCACAAGGCAACCACATCACGCGCGGCAAGCGGGCCGATGTCGGGGATGGCCAACCAGCGCACCACTTGCGCGTCCTGCGGGCGCCACGACAGCTTGGTGCGATAGGGGTCGCGCAGGCGCCAGCCGTTGCCGGTAAGGTCGCGGTTCAGCAATTCGTCGGCCAGCTGGCCAAACGTCAGTGCGGTGTAGGCCGCAGCGTCCTTCACCCGCGCCTTCAGGGCACGCAACTGGCCTTCGGTCAGTGCCAGCAGCAGCGTACGCTGTGGCTCCAGCAGGCGGGCGAACTGGTGAATCAGGAAGGTCTTGCCAGTACCGGCGAAGCCTTGCACTGCCACCGACTCGTCGATGCCACTGAGAAACTCGCGCAGCAAGCGGTTCTGCTGGTCGCTGAGCATCAGGTCGCTGGCCAACGATGGCAGGTACACGGGGTGCAGCGGCGTGGCCCGCTGGCGGTAGGTGTCGGCGAACTGGAAATTCCACTGGCCTTCAGCATCCAGAAGCTCGTTTGCCTGGTACTCGACCTCTTCCGATAAAAGCGCAATGCCGTTTTCGCCCAGCATGCCCAGGCCCATGGCAAAGGCCTCACGATCGAAGTGGCGTGCAACCTGGCCCTGGAAGCGCCCAGGGGCAGCGCTTTCTACTTCGTTGGCGATGCGCACGATTTCGGCGAAACGCCGCTCTTGCGCGTCGGCCGATGCGGTGGCGGGCTGGCGTGGTAGGTTTTGCACGAACAGCACCGCGGCAGCGTCGAGCACGCTGGCGGTGGTGAAGAAGTCGCTATTGGGCTCACTGGCCAGGCGGTCGGCCTGATCGCTGGGCAAAGGCAGGTAGAACATCGTGACCTCGGTTGGAATCAGGCCGGCACGATAGCAACTTTCGGCGCTGATTGTGGAATACCTGTGGGAGCGGGCATGCCCGCGAAGCAGGCCACTCGGTGTATGGCACCGGCCTTGCCGGTGTTCGCGGGCTCGCCCGCTCCCACAGGTCCCTGCTATATCAATGACTTAGCGGTTTATTTTCGAGTACAGGTTCACCTGCGAAATGGCCATTGGGCACACCCCGACCTCAACCCCGGTTGCGCCGCAATGTCTCGCTGGGAAACTCCTTGAACAACTGTTTGTAACTCTCTGAAAACCTTCCCAAATGCCAGAATGACCAGCGCATCGCTACCTCGGCCACAGTGCCCTTGCCATCGCGTAACAGATCACGATGCGCACCGTTCAACCGGCGCAACCGCAACCACTGCGCCGGTGGCATGCCGGTAAATGCCTTAAACGCCTGTTGCAACTGGCGCAGCGAAACCCCTGCAACCTCCGCCAGCTCCACCAGGTTCAAGGTCTCCTCCGGGCAATCTGCCGCCCACTCGCTCACCCGGCGCATGATCGCCCGTTCCTCGTCACGCCTTCCCAGGGCCACGCCCTCCAGGCGCTGGCTGGCGTTATCAAGGATGAACAGGCAATCCTCCAGCAGTTGTTCTGCCAGGGCCTGCCCCTGCAGTGGGCAATCGGCCTGCCCCAGGCGGGTCAAGGTGGCGCTGAGCCAACTGCCGAACAGCGCGTTCTGCCCACTGCCCAGCGGCACCATGAACAACCCTTCCAGGCGTTGCGGGTCCAGGCCATGACGGGCCAGGAAAGCCTGGTCGAATACCACCGCCACTTCCTGATAGTTCTCTGGGGTGATCCAGATATTGCGGCTTTGCTCGTTCAGCAGATACAGGCTGTTTTCACTGCGGTCGAAACAGAACGCCAGTGAGCCGCTCGGCGCTCGAAAAAACTGCTCGACCCGTGTATTGAGCCGCTCCTCATACACCTCCACGCCATCCATCCCCAGCCAGCGAAGCTCACCGCTGAAATGCCCCGGCGACATCTGCCGGTAGTGCTGCTGCCAGCCAGGGGTAGCGCGCACCTGCTCAGAAACATCGGTGGTATGGAAGGCCTGGACTTGCAGCGCATTGGGCGTTGTCACGCGAGATCCTAGTTGCACTCTTTTGGTGCATTGCTTGCCGAAGAAAATGGATAGATCGGCCCCGGGGGCTGAGACCAAGATAGTCTCCAGCGCGTCACCTGGGAAGCGGTTCACCTGACAAGCCCTGTAACAGCTGCCCGCTCCCACACAAAAACCCAACCAAGAGGTCTGTATGAACGCCCCCTTCGATCAGCTGTACACCTGGCTGAAAGAACACCGCATCACCGAAGTCGAATGCGTGATCAGCGACCTGACCGGCATCGCACGCGGCAAGATCGCACCCACTGCCAAGTTCCTGCATGAACGAGGCATGCGCCTGCCAGAAAGCGTGCTGCTGCAGACGGTCACCGGTGACTACGTCGATGATGACATCTACTACAACCTCCTCGATGCCGCCGACATCGACATGGTCTGCCGCCCCGACCCAAGCGCTGTGTACCAGA
This sequence comes from Pseudomonas sp. NPDC090592, assembly GCF_044769185.1. Taxonomy (NCBI): domain Bacteria; kingdom Pseudomonadati; phylum Pseudomonadota; class Gammaproteobacteria; order Pseudomonadales; family Pseudomonadaceae; genus Pseudomonas; species Pseudomonas sp. NPDC090592. Next base: position 5,438 of record NZ_JBIVXJ010000056.1, on the reverse strand, counting down.
TCCCGTGGGCGATCGAGCCGACTGCCATCGTGATTCACGATACCTTCGACAAGCAAGGCAACCCCATCGTGCTGTCGCCGCGCAACGTGCTGAAGAAAGTGCTCAAGCTGTACGCCGACAAAGGCTGGCAGCCGATCGTCGCGCCAGAGATGGAGTTCTACCTGACCAAGCGCTGTGAAGACCCGGATTTGCCGCTGCAAGTACCGTTGGGGCGCTCAGGCCGTGCCGAGAGTGGCCGCCAGTCGTTCTCGATTGACGCCGCCAACGAATTCGACCCGCTGTTCGAAGACGTCTATGACTGGTGCGAGATCCAGGGCCTGGACCTGGATACGCTGATTCACGAAGACGGCCCGGCGCAAATGGAGATCAACTTCCGCCACGGCGATGCGCTGGACCTGGCCGACCAGATCACCGTGTTCAAGCGCACCATGCGTGAAGCGGCGCTCAAGCACAATGTGGCCGCCACCTTCATGGCCAAGCCGATCACCGACGAGCCGGGCAGTGCCATGCACCTGCACCAGAGCGTGGTCGACATCGCCACCGGCAAGCCGATCTTTGCCAACGAAGACGGCAGCATGAGCCCGCTGTTCCTGCACCACATTGGTGGCTTGCAGAAATACATCCCCAAGCTGTTGCCGATGTTCGCGCCCAACGTCAACTCGTTCCGCCGCTTCCTGCCGGACACCTCGGCACCGGTGAACGTCGAGTGGGGCGAAGAAAACCGCACCGCCGGCCTGCGCGTGCCCACCTCAAGCCCCGAGGCGATGCGCGTGGAAAACCGCCTGCCGGGTGCCGATGCCAACCCGTACCTGGCGATTGCCGCCAGCCTGCTGTGCGGTTACCTGGGCATGGTCGAGCAGATCGACCCCAGCGCACCGGTACAGGGCCGGGCCTACGAGCGGCGCAACCTACGCCTGCCGATCACCATCGAGGACGCGCTGCAGCACATGGAAGACTGCGAAACCGTGCAGCAGTACCTGGGCAAGCAGTTCGTTCAGGGCTATGTGGCCGTCAAACGTGCCGAGCACGAGAACTACAAGCGGGTGATCAGCTCGTGGGAGCGCGAGTTCCTGATGCTGAGCGTCTGAACCCTTCGCACTACCTGTGGGAGCGGGTTCACCCGCGAACACCGGCGAAGCCGGTGCCAGCACCGCGTCGCATTCTTCGCGGGTGAACCCGCTCCCACAGAGTACTAGTCCCCGCCAACACACCAAACTCGAAGAACAAGACCAACGAGGTGTCCCCATGCGTCATCTGCAAGCCCTGATCCCCGCTGCTTTCACCCTGCTGTTCGCCACCACTACCCACGCCACCCCTTCGGTGAGCGTGTACAACTGGACCGACTACATCGGTGACACCACCCTGGCCGACTTCCAGGCCAGCAGCGGCATCAAGGTGGTCTATGACGTGTTCGACTCCAACGAAACCCTGGAAGGCAAGCTGTTGGCCGGGCGCACCGGCTATGACGTGGTGGTACCCTCCAACCACTTCCTGGCCCGCCAGGCCCAGGCTGGCGCCTTTCTGCCACTGGACCGCAGCAAACTGCCGAACTGGCAGCACCTGGACCCCAAGCTGCTCAAGCAACTTGAACAGAACGACCCCGGCAACCAGTACGCCGTGCCCTACCTGTGGGGTACCAATGGCATCGGCTACAACGTCGAAAAGGTCAAGGCAGCGCTAGGCGTCGACCATATCGATTCGTGGGCTGTGCTGTTCGAGCCCGAGAACCTGAAAAAGCTCAAGCAATGTGGCGTGGCATTCATGGACTCGCCCGATGAACTGTTCCCGGCCATGCTCAACTACCTGGGCATGGACCCGCGCAGCGAAAAACCGGCCGACTACGCCAAGGCCGAAGCCCGCCTGCTGGAGTTGCGCCCTTACATCACGTACTTCCATTCCTCCAAATACGTTTCCGACCTGGCCAATGGCGATGTCTGCGTGGCCTTCGGCTACTCCGGCGACGTGTTCCAGGCCGCCAACCGTGCGGTAGAAGCCAAGAACGGCGTGAAAGTGGCCTACAGCATTCCCAAGGAAGGCAGCAACTTGTGGTTCGACCTGCTGGCCATTCCCAAGGATGCCAACAACCCCGAACAGGCCCTGGCGTTCATCAACTACCTGCTCGACCCCAAGGTGATCGCCAAGGTCAGCGCGACGGTGGGCTACGCCAACGCCAACCCGGATGCCAAGGCCTACATGGATGCATCACTGGTAAACAACCCCGAGATCTACCCACCCCAGGATGTGTTGGACAAGCTGTACATCTCCAGCACCCCCAGCCCCAAGATCATGCGCGTCATGACCCGTTCCTGGAGCAAGATCAAGTCCAACCGCTGAGTCGAGAACGCCCATGTCTTTCAATGCTCAACACGCCGCCTCGTACTATGCCGCCACGGCACGCGATGCGGCACCCTACCCCTGCCTGGATGGCGAAGTTACGGCAGACGTCTGCGTGGTCGGCGGTGGCCTGACCGGCGTAAATACTGCCCTGGAGCTCGCCGAACGCGGCCTTTCGGTAGTGCTGCTGGAGGGCCGACGCATCGGCTGGGGCGCCAGCGGGCGCAATGGCGGCCAGCTGATTCGCGGAATCGGCCATGACGTCAGCGGCTTCGCCCGGCACGTCGGCCAGGAGGGGGTGCAATACCTGAAGCAGGCCGGCATCGATTCGGTGGAGTTGGTGGCCAACCGCATTGCCCGCTATGGCATTGCCTGCGACCTGCGCTGGGGCTTTTGCGAACTGGCCAACACCGCAGCCCAGTTCGCCGCCTTCAAGGATGAACAGGGCGAACTTTCGGCCCTGGGCTATCGCCATGAAACACGCCTGGTCGCTGCCGGACAACTGAACGAGATTGTCGCCAGCGACCAGTACGCCGGTGGCCTGGTCGACATGGGCTCGGGTCACCTTCACCCGCTCGATCTGGTTCAGGGCGAAGCCCGCGCGGCATACGGCCTGGGCGTGCGCATTTTCGAGCAAAGCGCGGTGCTGCGCATCGACCACGGCCCCAGCGTGACCCTGCACACGGCTCGCGGCAAAGTCAGGGCAGGCAGCCTGGTGCTGGGCTGCAACGCCCACCTCGATGAGCTGGAGCCCCGCTTGAGCGGCAAGGTGCTGCCGGCCGGCAGTTACGTGGTAGCCACAGAACCCTTGCCCGAAGCGCTAGCCCGAACCTTGATCCCGCAGAACATGGCGCTGTGCGACCAGAAGGTCGGCCTGGACTACTACCGCCTCACCGCCGACCGCCGCCTGCTGTTTGGTGGCGCCTGCCACTATTCCGGGCGTGACCCCAAGGACATCGCTGCCTACATGCGGCCCAAAGTGCTGAAGGTGTTCCCGCAACTGGCCAATGTGCGTATCGATTACCAGTGGGGCGGCATGATCGGCATCACCGCCAACCGCTTCCCTCAAGTCGGGCGCCTGAGCCAGCACCCGAACGTGTATTACGCCCAGGGCTATTCCGGGCACGGGCTGAACGTGACGCACTGGACGGCGAAACTGCTGGCCGAAAGCATCGCCCTCGGCCATAGCCACGGCCTGGATGTGTTCAGCGCCGTGCCGCACCTGACCTTCCCAGGCGGCAAGGCACTGCGTTCACCGCTGCTGGCCCTGGGGATGCTGTGGTATCGGTTGCGAGAGGTGCTCGGTTGATAGCGTGCGGGCGTGCGCGCTGCCTACGGAGGGGGGCGCGCCTGCGATGCGCAAGGTACCTGCACCTAACCCATAATTTTGATGAAGCTGTTTAAATCAGAATTACTTTAAAGAAGAACCTGCAATCCTTTGTTTTTAATCACATTCAATAGTTTCAAGGCCGGTCCCGAAGGGCTAGTTTCGCCCTGTTCCCATTTACGTACTGTCGAAGCGCTGGTATGCAGATGCATCGCAAATACCGGCTGACTGAAGTTGAGTGTCTCACGCAAAAGGCGTATGTCCAGAGCACTGAAATCTCGGACCGGCGCCGGGCACAACTTTTCGTAATCACGAAGCGTGACTTTGCCGATCGCGCCGGCCTCGTGAAGGGTGACAAGGTCGTCACGTAACGATTCAACCAGTTTGCTGCTCACAATCTACCTCCATCAACACACCTGCGCGCAACGCTCGACCAAGCGCTACGGGTGATAAATCCAGAAAGACCTTACCCGCGAATCGCAGCGCTTTCTGCTCTTCATGCGTGACATTTGCCTTGTCGCTTTTAGCAAAGCCATGCAAGAAAACACATCGATTACCTATACGAACAGAGAGCAGGGTTCGATAACCGCTGCGCTTGCCCGCACAATGCGCTGCCACACGCTTCTTGAACAATTCACCGCCCAGACTTGCATCGACCAAGCCTTGGCACATTTCCTCTACTGCCTTACAGAGCATCGCGTCACTCAGCCTGTGAGCGGCCTGCCAACGCGCAAAATCCTTGCGCTTGAAGATCTCCATAACCACATCCCAAACATACCCGTAACGGGCATATTTTTCCAAGAGTGGCTGCAGATGAAAGCCAGTGAGATCCCAAGCCTCTGTAGGATTTTTCAACCATTCAACGCTCGCTGCTCATGAATCAGCAGCCCGGGTTGAACTCGCCCACTGGCCAACTGTCACGCACCTGCTAGCGTTGTTCTGGCCGATCTCTCATGGATGCGCCTTCATCATGAAATCACTGCCTCGCATTACCCTGTTGTGCGCAGCATTGCTTGCCGTGACCGCCTGCTCCAGCAATCGCGTGGACCCCAAGGACTACTCGGGCTTCCTCAAGGATTACAGCCGCCTGCAAGAAGCCAAGAGCCCGTCGGGTGACCCGGTGATGCGCTGGATCGACCCCAAGGTCAATATCAACCAGTACAGCCAGGTGTTCATCGAGCCCAGCCAGTTCTACCCCAAGCCACAGCCGACGGCGGTTATCACGCAACAGACGCTGGGGGAAATCACTCGCTACTTCAATGAAGCCCTGCGCCGTGAGATCGGCAGCGTGATGCCGCTGGCGCAAGGTCCTGGCCCGGGTGTGATCGTGGTACGCCCGGCCATTACTGCAGTGTCTACCAGCAACCAGGGCCTCAAACCCTACGAGGTGATCCCCATCGCGCTGATCGCGGCTGGTGTGAACACCGCCACGGGTGGCCGTGACCAGGATGTGGATGTGGGGGTGGAGGCGGCGTTCCTTGATGGCGGCAGCCAGAAGGTACTCGCCCAGGTGGTACGCAAAGGTGCGGGCCAGGAGCTGGAGAACGATACCCAGAAGCTGACCCTGAATGACGTCAAGCCGGTGCTGGATGGCTGGGCCAAGGACATGCGTGCAAGCTTCCTTGAAGCGAAGCAGAAAGCCCGCTGATTCAACCCTGGCTCGATTGGTTAACGCAATCTGTTGTAATCGATGGACTCGCCCCCGCCGAGGCATCACAGTGCCACGGTGGCGTTCGAAGAAGCCAACGGCAGCGAGGGCGAGACCATGAAAAAGCAT
>NZ_JBIVXJ010000055.1:0-12829 GCF_044769185.1 Pseudomonas sp. NPDC090592 | reverse complement strand
ACGTTTTCCTTGACGATGTGGTACACCGCTGCATCCACACTAAGCTGGCGATCCAGCGGCTCCCACTTCACGCCCAGTTCGTAGGACTTGCCTTTTTCCGGGTCAAAGCCACCTCCCGCGAAGGGCGTGCCACTGTTGGGCTTGAACGAGCGTGCGGTGTTGGCATAAACCGCAACCGTATCGGTCAGGTCGTAGAGCAGGCCGAAGCGGGGCGTGACCCCGTTCTCGCCCTTGCTGAAATCGCCGGCATCGGTCAGCTTGTTGTCGTAGTCATGCTCGAAGCGCTCGAAGCGCACCCCTGCCAGCGCCTTCAAGCGCTCGGTCAGGGCTACCTGGTCCTGGATGAAGAAGGCCCAGGTCTGCAGGTTTTCCTTGTCCCAGGTGGTGGTGCGGGTAAGCGCTGGCCGAGTCTGGCCCAGGACCGGGTTGTAGATGTCGATAGGGTAGGTGCCATTGGCCGCAGAGGAGCGCTGAATGATCGAGTTGTAGTCGTAGTTCTCGTACTCGACGCCGGTCAGCAAGGTATGGCTGAAACCGCCCGTATCGAAATGCCCGGTCAGGTTCAGTTGCCAGTCACGATCGGTCCATTCCAGCTTGCGGTAGTTGAAGTTGCGCTGCAGCGTGCGGCCATCTGCCGGTGCGCCGTTGGCTTCGACAGCGTTGCCCTTGAGCGAGCCATCGAGGAACTGGAACCCACCCGCCAGCGTCCAGCTGTCGTTCAGCAAATGCTCGAAACGCACCTGGGCCATGTTGTTGTCGTTGTGCAGCAGGTTGTCGCTGCCTTTTTCCCATATGTAGGTATCACGCGAAGCGCTGCCGGTCTGTGTTGCATAGCGGGTCAGGCCGCGGTCCAACGGGTGGTTGTTACGCATGAAGTCGCCTTCGAAGATGATCTTCGTGGCGTCATTGACCTGCCAGCTGATGACTGGCGCCACATCGTAGCGTTCGCTTTCAACGTCGTCACGGAAGCTTTCACCGCCTTCACCCAGCACATTCAGGCGATAGGCCAGCGAGCCGTCGCTGTTGAGTGGGCCAGTGGCGTCCAGCGTGGCGCGGTGCATGCCCTGGTCATCGAACTGGCTGCCCAGGGTGACCTTGGACTCTGGCAGGGGCTGCTTGCTGACCACGTTGAACGTACCACCGGGGTCGCCACGGCCGTACAGGCTGGTAGCCGGGCCACGGATCACTTCCAGGCGCTCGACGGTATTGGCGTCCGGGGCGTTGGGGTAGCCGCGGTTGATCGGGAAACCGTTGCGGTAGAACTCGCCCGTGGTGAACCCCCTTACGGTGAAGGTGGTCAGGCCCTGGCCGCCAAAGTTGTTGGCGCGGCCGACACCGCCGGCGTAGTCCAGGCCGTCCTGCAGGCGCGTGGCGCCAGTGTCTTGCAGCACATCCTTGGGCACTACGCTGACCGATTGCGGCGTTTCGTGCAGCGCCGTGTCGGTGCGGGTGGCACTGGCCGAGCGGGTGGCCTTGTAGCCCTGGACCGGGCCATCGGCGCGTTCACTGTCGGCGCTGCCGGTGATGCTGAGGGCCTGGAGTTCGATCTGCGCGGGTTCGCTGAGCGGTTCGGGCTCGGCAAAGGCCAGCGGGGAGACAGCATGAAGCACACAAAGCGAAACGAACGTGCGACGCATCGACGGTACGATCCTGAAGTAGGGCGCTGAAGGAGAGGGTAGGGAAGCGCCGCGAAATTACTACGAATCATTATCAAATGCATTCTTTTTAAGTGGCACTGGTGTACCAGATACCAAGCAGGCCGGTCAGTGCTGGTTTCTTCGCGGGCGCGCCCGCTCCCACAGGGATCCCCTTTTCCTGAACCTGTTAGGAAATCCTGTGGGAGCGGGCATGCCCGCGAAGGGGCCAGGCCAGGTTACAGACCCTCAGCGCACCGCCTTGATCGCCAGCACATTGCACAGCGGATGCTCCAGCACATGCGCCGTCGTTCCGCCAAGGTATGTCTGCATGGCGTCATGCCGGTGGCTGCCCATCACGATCACATCCGCGCGGCTGTGGCCGACAAACTGGGCGATTGCCCTGATCGCGGCGCCTTCAAGAAAGTGCCGGCGCTCCAACGGGATCTGGTGGTGGTCACCCAGGCGGTTGAATGCCGCCCGCTGCGCGGTTCGCACGCTGCCATCGAAACCCGGCATGGTCACCGTGCCGGCGCCGAAATCGGCGATGTGGGTCTTGGCTGCATCGCACACATGCAGCAAGTGCAGTTCGGCGTCGCATTGCAGGGCCAGCGCATGCGCTGCCTGTATGACCTGCTCATCCAGGTGCTCGCCGGCGCCGTGGCTGTTCAGGTCCACCGCTGCGGCAATCTGCCGGGGCAGGGGCAGGCGTATGTCGCTGAACAGGTGCACGGCAACCGGGCTGTCCTTGAGCAACTGCCAGTCCAGTGGCGTGACCATCAGGCGTTTGAGCACCGGTTCGTGTTGCACGTCCTTGACCAGCAGGTCGCAGCCTTGTCGTTCGACCCGTTCCAGGACGCTGCCCAGCGGGTCGCGGGTCAACAACAGTTCGGTGGACACATCAAGGCCCGCATTGCCCAGTTGTTCGGCCTCATCCGCCAGCCACTGGCGGTTGTCGCTGAGCAGCCGCTCACGCTCGCGGCCATCGCTCATCAAGCCAAAGGTGTCGACATCATCGACGAATACGTTGATATCCAGCAGTGCCCCGCTGGACTCCGCCAGCGCCGCTGCGCGTTGCAGCGCCGGCGTGTGGCGCATTTGCGGGCCGAGCATGACGAACAAGCGCTTGAACTGGCTCATCTCACACCTCCACGTGTGGCAGCCCCCCGGTTATTGGGTTCTGTACAGTCTAGACCCGTGTAGGGCCGGTAAACCGTTCACGCTTTTTTCACCTGACGCTGGTATCATCCCCCCACTCTTTGGGGAGTAGCCTGCCTTCGCGCCCTTGCGAAGGCGCACCGGTCAACATATTTGGCAACCTGCCATGGCCTGTGCATCCAGCCGGATTGGCGAGACCAACGACCTTTCTGTGGCCAAGCCGGGCCTGCAGAAGGCTGTCGTTGACTCGTAGCCCGGCGGAGCCTGATCGTTGAATCCCATTTCCCTCGTTTTCCTTGCCTTCGCCATGTCCACGGATGCCTTTGCGGCCGCCATCGGCAAAGGTTCCAGCCTGCACAAACCTCGCCTGGCCGAAGCCCTGCGCACCGGGCTGATATTTGGTGTGATCGAAGCCATTACCCCGGTCATTGGCTGGTTGCTGGGCCAGGCAGCCAGCCAGTATGTCGAACAGTGGGACCACTGGATTGCCTTCTTCCTGCTGGTGTTGCTGGGCGCGCACATGGTGCATGCCGGGCTCAAGCCCGATGAAGAAGAGGAACAGAAGCAAAGCCAGCACTCGTTCTGGATACTGGCGGTGACGGCAGTGGCCACCAGCATCGATGCCCTGGCGGTGGGCATTGGCCTGGCATTCGTCGATGTGAACATCTGGGTGGCGGCAGCGGCGATCGGCCTGGCGACCATGACCATGGTCACCATCGGCACCATGCTGGGCCGGGCCTTGGGCTCGGTGGTAGGCAAGCGCGCCGAGATCATTGGCGGCATCGTGCTGATGCTGGTGGGTGCGACCATCCTGTATGAGCACCTGACAGCGCTGTAAGCATTTTTGCAGTCTTATTCAAAGTCTGAAAGCTTGCACAATCTCTGTGGGAGCCCGGGGTTGACGCGATACCTGCGGGAGCGCCCGCATCGCATTCAATCGCTCTCGTTCCACCCCCCACCCAACGCCGCATACAGCTTCACCTCTGCTACCAACTGCGCCAGGCGGTCGTTGATCAGCCCCTGCTGGGCGCTGAACAACGAGCGCTGCGCATCGAGAAAGACGAGGCTGCTGTCCACGCCGATCCGGTAGCGGTGCTCGGCCAGGTCGTAGTAACGCTGGCTGGACGCCACCAGGTCGCGCTGCGCCTGCAACTGGCGCTGATAGGTCGCCCTAGCCGCCAACCCGTCGGCTACCTCCTGGAAAGCACCCTGGATGGCTTTCTGGTACTGCGCCACCTGTATGTCCTTTTGCAGGCGCGCGTAGTCCAGGCTCGCCCGCAAGCTGCCGGCGGTAAAGATCGGCAGGCTGATCTGCGGCTGGAACAGCCAGGTGCCAGAGCCGCCATCGAACAGGCCGTTGAGCTCGGGGCTGGTGCTGCCGGCATTGGCGGTCAGGCTGATGCTGGGGAAGAACGCTGCCCGCGCTGCGCCGATATTGGCATTGGCCGCGCGCAGTTGGTATTCGGCCTGGCGTATGTCGGGCCGGCGTTGCAGCAAGTCCGATGGCAACCCGGCCGGCAGCCCGGCAATCTGCTCGGTTGCCAGGGGCAGGGCGGCCAGGTCGGCGGCCACCGGGGCGCCCACCAACAGCGCCAGCTGGTTGAGGTCTTGCGCCACCAGGCGCTTGTAACGGGCCACTGCTGCCCGGGTACTGTCGACACTGGTACGCGCCTGGATCTGGTCCAGTGCCGACACCGTGCCGGCACGGCGCTGGTTGCTGGTCAGGCGCAGGCTGCGCTCGTCGGCCACCAGGGTTTCGTTGGCCAGGGTCAGTAGTTCCTGGTCGGCGCGCCAGGTCAGGTACACGCTGGCGACACTCGCCACCAGGCTCAGACGGGTACTGCGCCGTGCCTGGTCACTGGCCAGGTAGGTCAACAGCGCCTGGTCGCTGAGGCTGCGCACCCGGCCAAACAGGTCCAGTTCGTAGGCACTCACCCCCAGGGTCGCGGCATAGCTGGAACTGATCACCCCCTGGCCGGTGCCGGTCATGCCCCTTGGCAAGTACTGGCGCTGGCCCTGGCCATTGGCCGTTACCTTGGGCAGCAGGTCGGCACGCTGGATCCGGTACTGCGCCTGGTAGGCCGCGACGTTGAGCGCGGCCGTGCGCAAGTCGCGATTGTTGGCCAGGGCATTGTCGATCAGCTGGCGCAGTACCGGGTCGCGGAACACCTGCTGCCAGTCCTCGGCCGCCTGGGTGCGTGACACGTTGCCGGCGTAGGCTGCCCCCTGCGGAAAGTGTGCCGCCACGGACGGCTCAGGTCGCCGGTAATCAGGGGTAAGGGTACAGCCGCACAAAAGTACGGCGCACAAGGTCAGAACATGTCGGGGCATCGCAGGGTCTCGCAGTCAGGCACCGGCCATCCATTTCGCCAGGCCATGGCGGCCACTGACCCCCAGTTTGGCAGTGGCACGCTTGAGGTAGGTTTCCACCGAACTGTTCTTCACATTCAGCCGCTGGGCCATCTCTGGCACCGTACCGCCGGTCAGCAGGCCCAGGCACACCTCCTGTTCGCGGGTCGACAGGCGTACCGCTTCCTGCACCAGCCGCTCACCAAACGAATGGCGCAGCGAGCCTGCTTCAAGGTCGGCCAGGGGCGACCCGGCGCGACGCATGGCGCCCTGTTCAAGCAGCTGGCCGTGGTGCTCCACCAGCGGCAGCAGGGTGTCGGACAAGCTCTTGAGCTGCGACAGTTCACTCAGGGAGAAGGTGCGCTGGCTTGGCAAACGATGAAAACTGATCACCCAGCGTTTGCTGCCACTGCACGATACCAGGTGGCACTGGTGGGCATTCTGGCGCGGATGAAGGGCGCCCGGCGGTGCCTTGAGCTCGATCAGCAACGGGTCTTTCATCTGCATGATGCGTTGCAGCAACGGTTGGCGCACGTTGTCGATGGCAGCGTGAGCGGGTTGCAGCCCGGCACTGCCCAGTACCTCGATGTGGCTGACATTGGCCCGCTGCAGGTCGAGGGTCCATTCGCTGAGTTCGAGCCGTTGGACAGGCACTTGTGCTTCGACCAGGCGTAACATCTGGTCGGCAAAGCCTGCAGCGCCGGTGCTGGCGATCAGTTCCCCCAATTGCAGGTACAGCTGTGGGTCGGGGCGGTATTCGCGGCTGTCGGTCTGCATCATTTCCTTGTCTTCCTCGGTTCAGGGTATTGCGGCGGGTGATCTCGCTGTCGAGTGCTCCGTGTGGGTTGGCATTACGGGAGGGTGGGCGTATTCAAGCCCGCTACCGGGCGGGCGTCTGTAATGGAAAACCGGGACAGAAAATGCCACCGATCTGCCGCAGCCGGTGGCTGCCGGGCAGGGCAGTTTTTGCGCAGATTCGCACCAGGCCGGCTATTTGACGCCAGAAGCACGGCGAATCTCGCCTGTTCGCGGCGTATACCGTGTGCCGTAGGCCATCGTGGATGGCGCGGTGTGGCTAATTTCCTACACGTTTTTCAGCAGCCCGCCCTGCGGGGGGCGATTGTCCGGGATTAACGGGCCATACAGCTGCAGGCGGCGATGCTTGAATCCGCGGATGATCAACCAGAAGGACCTGCCGAATCATGCCCGCCGTCGAAACCTTTGCCCTGACTGTTGCCCAACGTGACATCTGGCTGGACCAGATCAGCCATGGCGACTCGCCGCTGTACAACATCGGCGCGTATGTGGAGTTGCAGGGCAGGGTGGATGCCGGGCAGTTGCAGCAGGCGCTGCAGCACCTGGTGGCCGAGCATGATGGCCTGCGCACGGTAGTGGTCACCGAAGGCGGCCTTGCCCGCCAGTATTTTGCCGAGCACATGGCCGTGCCACTGGCCCGGCACGACCTGCGCCAGGCAAGCGAGCCGTTTGCCGCTGCACTGGCCTTGCTGGAAGCACAAATGCGTACGCCCTACAGCCTGGATGCCAGCCCTTTATGGGGCGCAACGTTGATCCGCATTGCCGACCAGCGTTACCTGCTGGCGGTGCAGGCCCATCATCTGATTCTCGATGGCTGGGGGGTAGACCAGTGGTTCAAGCAGCTCGCCGACTGCTACCAGTTGTTGCAGCAAGGCCTGCCCTTGCCGCGCGGGGCAGCCTCCTACCAGGCCTTCATTGCAGACGATGCCCAGTATCAGGTGTCTACGCGGCATGCCCGCGACCGCGACTACTGGCTGGCCAGCTACCAGCAGTTGCCCGACGCCCTGCTGGCCCCGCGCGAGCGCACTGCGCCGGCGAATGGCTGGCCCAGTGGCGCACAGGTGCAAGCGTTCGACTGCCAGTTGCTGGCACGCATGCGCCGCTTTGCTGCCGGGCTGCAAGCGTCGCCACTGCATGTGCTGCTGGCTGCGTTGCATGTTTGCGTGACGCGCACCTGGCAACGTGACGAATGGGTGGTCGGGCTGCCCGTGCGCAACCGCGGCAACGCCCGCTTCAAGGCAACCCTGGGGCTGTTCACCCAGGTGAGTGCGCTGCGCATGGGCTTTGCCCGCGAATGCTCGTTCGCCGCGCTGGTGGAGGGCATTCGCGATGCGTTGAAACAGGATTATCGCCATCAGCGCTTTGCCCTCAGTGAACTCAACCGCAGCCTCGGCGTGCTGCGTGAAGAACGGCCGCAGCTGTTCGAACTGATGGTCTCGTTCGAAGAAGACAGCAACGCCTTGCAGATTGCTGACGCGCCTGGCCACACCGTGATGATCTGCAATGGCCACGAACCGACGCCGTTGAGTATCCACCTGCGCTGCAACAGCCACAGCGACGCGGCGACGCTGCATGTGGTGCACAACCGGGCCTGGTTTGCCGATGATGAAGCCCGGGCGCTGGCCGGGCGCCTGCTGCATGTGCTGGAGCAAGGGCTACAGCAGCCGCAGGCGTTGCCCGGCCAATTCGACCTGCTGACCGGCAGCGAGCATGCTGCACTTGAACAGTGGCATGCCACGCAAATGCCAGTGGCTGATGCGGGCCTGATTCAGCAGCGCATCCAGGCCCAGGCCAAGGCGCGGCCGGCGGCAGTGGCTGCGCTGCACAACGGCCAGGCGCTGACCTATGGCGAACTTGAGCGGCGTGCCGAACTGCTGGCGCAACACCTGGCAGGCCTGGGTGTGCGGCCTGAACGCCGGGTGGCGCTGATCGCCCAGCGCGGGCTGGACACGTTGGTGGGGCTGTTGGCCGTACTCAAGGCTGGCGCCGCCTATGTGCCGATTGACCCGGCTCATCCGCGCGAGCGGTTGGCTTATCTGCTGGAAGACAGCGCGCCTGACGTGCTGCTGACCCTTTCCCGGCTGACCGAGCGCTTGCCGGCCCACGGCCTGAGGCAGGTCGAGCTGGATCGTTTCGACTGGGCCGCCACGCCAGCCGCGGCGTTCCGGTTTGCACCGCAATCGCCAAGCGACCTTGCCTATGTCATCTACACCTCCGGTTCCACCGGCTTGCCCAAAGGCGTGATGGTCGAGCAGCACATGCTGGCCAACCTGGTTGACTGGCACTGCAGCAGCTTCGACCTGGGCCCCGGGCGGCAGCAGTCGAGCCTGGCCGGCTTCGGTTTCGATGCCATGGCCTGGGAGGTCTGGCCGGCGCTGTGCAGCGGTGCGACCCTGCACCTGGCGCCGGTGCGCGATGGCGCCGAAGACATCGACGCCTTGCTCGCATGGTGGCGGGCGCAGCCGCTGGATGTCAGCTTCCTGCCAACCCCGGTGGCCGAGCACGCGTTTGCCCAGGGCGAGCTGCACCCGACCTTGCACACCCTGCTGGTTGGCGGTGACCGCCTGCGCCGCCTGGCCCGCGAGCGCCGTTACCGGGTGATCAACAATTATGGCCCTACCGAAACCACGGTGGTGGCCACCTCCGGCCAGGTCGTGGCGGGTGGGCCGCTGCATATCGGCGGCCCGGTGGCCAACACCCGGCTGTACGTGCTCGATGAGCAGCGCCAGTTGCTGCCACCCGGTGCGGTGGGTGAACTGTATGTGGGGGGCAAGGGCGTTGCCCGCGGCTACCTGAACCGGCCGCAGATGACGGCCGAGCGCTTTCTGCACGACCCGTTCAGCCCGCAAGCGGGGGCACGCATGTACCGCACCGGCGACCTGGTGCGCTGGCTGCCCGACGGTACCCTGGAATACCTCGGGCGTAACGACGACCAGGTGAAGATCCGCGGTGTACGGGTTGAGCTGGCCGAAATCGAGGCTGCCCTGGCCAGCCATGCGGCCGTGCGCGAATGCGTGGTGATGCTGCGCGACGGCCAGTTGCAGGCCTGGTTCATCGGTGACGCGCCGGTGACCCCGCGTGTGCTGCAAGAGCACTTGCGCGAACGCCTGCCGGTTGCGTTGCTGCCGGGTGCCTATGTACGCCTTGAGCGCTGGCCGCTGACCACCAATGGCAAGCTGGACCGCCGCGCCTTGCCGCAGGCCGACGAGAGCGCCAAGGTGCGCCGTGAGCATGAAGCGCCACAAGGGCCGGTCGAGCAGCAGCTGGCGCAGCTGTGGGCCGAGTTGCTGCAGGTTGAGCGGGTAGGGCGCCAGGACCATTTCTTCGAACTGGGCGGCCATTCGCTGTTGGCCGTGCAACTGGTCGAGCGCCTGCGTCAGCAAGGCTTGCAGGCTGACATTCAGGTGCTGTTCGGCCAGTCGACCCTGGCCAGCCTGGCGGCCAGCGTGACCCAGGTCGACAGCCCGGTGGTGCCGGAAAACCGGGTGCTGTCGGGTTGCCAGCAGATCACCCCAGGCATGCTCGCGCTCACCGAACTGGACCAGGCTGCCATTGACCGGATCGTCGCCACGGTGCCGGGCGGTGCTGGCAACGTGCAGGAAATCTACCCCCTGGCCCCCCTGCAACAGGGGCTGCTGTATCACCATGTCACCGATGCCCGCGACCCCTATCAGCAGCAGGCCTTGTTCACCTTCGACAGTCACGAGCAGCTGCAAGCCTTTATCGTTGCCTTGCAGCAGGTGATCGAGCGCCACGACATCCTGCGTACCAGCCTGTGCTGGGAGGGGCTGGAACACCCGCAGCAGGTGGTCTGGCGCCAGGCGCAGTTGCCGGTTGAGCACTGGCACGGCCCCGCCGGGCAGTTGCGCAGCCATTTCGACCCGCAGCAGCGCCCGCTGGACCTGCGCCAGGCGCCGATGATGGCGCTGGTGTGCAGCGAAGATGCCGGGCAGGGCCGTTGGCTGGGCCTGTTACGCTTCCATCACCTGGTCAACGACGCCGTATCGCTGCAGGTGCTGCTGGGCGAACTGGAGGCCTTCATGTCCGGGCAGAGCGAGCGCTTGCCCAAGCCAGTGGCCTACCGCGACTATGTCGCCGCTAGCACCCAGGCCGAGCGCCAGGCTGGCCACGCTGCCTTCTTCAGCAAGCAGCTTGCCGGTATCGAGCCACAAGCACCGATCAGTGGGTGCGGGGGCACAACGGTCGATGAGCAGCAGCTGGAGCGCCACGACCACTGCCTGGCCAGCGAACGTGTCGCTGCGCTGCGTCAGGAGGCGCGGCAACAGGGCGCCAGCCTGGCCAGCCTGCTGCACCTGGCCTGGGCACAGGTATTGGGCACCCTGGGCGGGCGCGACGAGGTGGTGCTGGGTACCGTGCTGCTGGGGCGCAGCATGGCCGGCGCGGGTGCCGGTCGGGCCATGGGCATGTTCATCAACAGCTTGCCGCTGCGTGTCACCCTGGCACAGCGTTCAGCGGGCCAGGCGTTGAGTGAAACCCACGCCGGGCTGGCCGCGCTGCTGGCACATGAAGACGCGCCGCTGCTGCTGGCCCAGCGCTGCAGCGGCTTGCCAGCAGGCAGCGCGTTGTTCGACAGCCTGGTCAACTACCGCCAGGGTAGCTTGCCGTTCGGCCAGGTGCTGCCAGGTGTGGAACTGGCCGAGGCCAGCGAGGTACACAGCTACGGGCTGGTGTTGACCGTGGATGAGCAGGCGGACTCGCTGCAACTGGCCATCCGCGCCCCACGTGCAATCGGTGCGCAACGGGTCATGGACTATTTGCTCAACGCCTTGCAGCAGTTGGGCGATGCGCTCGCCAGGCGCAACAGTGCGGGCCTGCAGACCATGTGCACAGTGCCGTCCAGCGAGCTGCAGCCATTGTTGCAGGGGTTCAACCGCACTGAAGACACCCACAGCCCGACCTGGCAGACCCTGCCCGCGCTATTCGAGGCTCAGGCCCGGCGCACGCCCAAGGCCATTGCCTTGCAGGCAGGCGACGACAGCCTTGACCACGAAACCCTCAACGCCCAGGCCAACCGCCTGGCCCATCAGCTGATTGCCCAAGGGGTCGGCCCTGACAGCCGGGTGGCCGTGTGCGTCGAGCGCAGCGTTGCGCTGATGGTCGCCTTGCTGGGCGTGCTCAAGGCGGGTGGTGCCTATGTGCCGCTGGACCCTGGCTACCCGCAAGAGCGCCTGCGCTTCATGTTGCAGGACTGCACCCCGGCCTTGGTGCTGGTGCACGGCGCAACGCAAGGCCTGTTCGCCTCGTTGCCATGCCGCTGGCTCGACCTCGACGACATCGGCTGGCAGGCCAACCCGGCCGATAACCCACAGGTGGCGGGGCTGGGGCCGTCACAACTGGCCTATGTGATGTACACCTCGGGTTCCACAGGTACGCCCAAGGGCGTGATGGTCGAGCACCGAGGCCTGTGCAACCTGATGCACTGGGGTTCGCAAATCTGCCCGCCGCGCCCGGGCGACGCCTTGCTGCAACGGGCACCGTTCACCTTCGATGGCTCGGTGTGGGAGTTGTTCTGGCCGTTGACCGCCGGTTTGCGCCTGGTGCTGGCGCGCCCCGATGGCCATCGCGACCCGGCGTACATGGTGCAGCTGATCCAGGCGCAGCAGGTCAGCATCGTCAAGTTCGTGCCGGCGCTGCTGCATCAGTTTCTCGAACAGCCGGGTGTTGAGCGTTGCACCAGCCTGACCGACATTTTCTGTGGGGGCGGTGAGCTGACCCTGGCCCTGGTGCACAGCGTGCGAAAACACCTGCCCAACGTGCGCCTGCACAATGTCTACGGCCCTACCGAAGCCACCGTGGACAGCACCGCCTGGACCTTGCCAGCGCATGCACCGCTACCCACGCAGGCGCCGCCGATTGGTCGGCCGATCGCCAATACCCGGCTGTACGTGCTCGACGCCCATGACCGGCCGGTGCCGTTGGGTGCGGTGGGGCAGCTGCACATTGGTGGTGTCGGCGTGGCGCGTGGCTACCTGGGGTTGCCGCAACTGCAGGCCGAGCGCTTCATTGCCAGCCCGTTTGTCGAGGGCGACCGCCTGTACCGCACCGGTGACCTGGTGCGCTACCGCGTTGACGGCGACCTGGACTTCATCGGCCGCAACGACTTCCAGGTCAAGTTACGCGGTTTGCGGGTGGAACTGGGCGAAATCGAAGCCTTGCTGGCTGTACACCCGGCGGTCGGGCAGGCAGTGGTGCTGATGCGTGACGAGCGCCTGGTAGCGTATTTCACCTGTAGCGAAGGCCAGCAGGCACCGGCGCTGGAGGCGTTGCGCAGCCACCTGTTGGCGCGCATGCCCGAGTACATGGTGCCGCAAGCGTTCGTGGGGCTGGCGGCGTTGCCGTTGAGCGCCAATGGCAAGGTCGACCGCAAGGCGCTACCGGCACCAGGTGCGGAGGCTGTGATCAGTCGTGAGTACCAGGCACCCCAGGGCGAGCTTGAAACAGCGCTGGCCGGGATCTGGACCGAGGTGCTGAAGATCGAGCAGGTAGGCCGTGACGACAACTTCTTCGAGTTGGGCGGGCATTCGTTGCTTGCGGTCAGCCTGGTGGCACGCATGCGCCAGGCCGGGTTGCACGTGGATGCCAGGACCCTGTTCAGCCAGCCGACACTGGCTGGGCTGGCGGCCAGCACCCAGCGCGAGCAGGTTGCCGTGGTAGTGCCGCCAACCACCATTCCCAGCCTGGGCAAGCGCCGGCGCCTCTGACCCGCGAAACCGGCAATGCGTTGCATGGCACCGGCTGCGCCGGTGTTCGCGGCTGAAGCCGCTTGTATGGTGATACTTGAAGGGGTGGTGGGACGAAAAAGCCGATTCTGACTGTTCACAGCAGTACAGACCGTGGGAGACATCGCCCCA
>NZ_JBIVXJ010000054.1:0-13499 GCF_044769185.1 Pseudomonas sp. NPDC090592 | reverse complement strand
TGGGCGTCGAAAGTTGCCTGCCAGGCATGCTTGAAGCGAGGCACGTCCAGCCCCTGCACTTGCACACGCAACTGGTTGATGTAGTTGCCGGCCTGTTGGTCAAACAACGTGTGGAAGAGCATGCCTTGCTGCATCGGCGCCAACGGATAGACATCAGCGATCTCGGCGGCAGCCAGCGGCAGGCTGTCCAGTTGTACCTGGGTCAGCCCGGCCAACGGGAAGTCCGAAGGTGTAACGCCATGATGCTCCGCGTTACAACAATGAGTAATCACAGCCTTGAGTTCTTGGGCGAATTCATCGGCCAGGCATTGAACCGTCGACTCCTCGAACACTTCCCGGCTGAAGGTCCAGCTCAGCTTCAGTTCGCCAGCATAGACCTGGCCATTGATAGCCAGCAGGCTGCTCAGCGGCGTGTTTTCATCCTGGCTTTCACCAGATCGCTCGGTTGCCGGAACCAAGAATGCAGCCTCATCTGCAAAGCTGCCATCGAACTGCCCGAGGTAGTTGAAGACGATATCTCCTTGAGGCAACAGCTCCAGCGCGCGCTGCTGTTCCTCACCCCCAAGGTAACGGAGCACGCCATAGCCAACGCCCTTGTCTGGCACAGCCCTGAGTTGTTCCTTGACAGCCTTGATCGAGGCAGCCATTTGCGTGGCGGGCCTCAGCTTCACCGGGTAGATGCTGGTGAACCACCCGACCGTTCGGGTTACATCGATGTCGTCGAACAGGTCTTCGCGCCCATGCCCTTCCAGCCGGATAACCACCTCAGGCTGCCCGATCCAGCGGGCAACAACCCGGGCCAATGCGGTCAGCAACAAGTCGTTGATCTGCGTTCTGTAAGCCGCAGGGGCCTCCTGCAACAGCTGGCGGGTATATGCCGGGTCGAGCTGGGTCGCCACCGAGGTGGCATATTTGACCAGGTTACGGCCATCGGCATGATCCACCGGGAATGGGGCACTCCCGGTGCCTTGCAAGCTGGCTTGCCAGTAAGCCATTTCACGTTGCAGTTCAGCACTGCCCGCATAAGCATGCAGGCGCTGCGACCAAGCCTTGAAGGCGCTAGTCTTGGCTGGCAGGTTCATCGGCTGCCCGGCGTTGGCGGCCTGGTAAGCCTGCTGCAAGTCTTCCAGCAGTACTCGCCAAGACACGCCATCCACCACCAGATGGTGGATGACCAACAACAGCCGTTGGCTGGCATCGGGCAACGTCACCAGCATCACGCGCAACATCGGGCCGTGCTCCAGGCTCAAACTACGCTGCGCCTCGTTGGCGAGCGCATGGAGCTGTTCGACACTTTCAAGAGCACGTTGCCAAATGACCGCCTGCGCCTGCTGGGGGGCAAAGTATGCCGACCATTCACCCTCGGTACACTCAAAGCGCAAACGCAACGCATCGTGATGGTCGAGCAAGGCTTGCAAGGCAGTGGTGAGGGCGGGCATATCCAAAGGCGCGTCCGGACGCAAAAGCACCGACTGGTTCCAGTGGTGCCGCGCAGGTAGCTCTACCGCAAGGAATCGCCGTTGTACCGGCGTCAAGGGCATGCTTCCGGTTACCGGCCCCTGGTCGATAACCAGGCCAGTCGAACGCCGGGCTACCATTGCCAGGGCCTGCACAGTTTGATGCTCGAACAACTCCTTGGGTGTGAATTGCACGCCTGCCAGGCGGGCACGGCTGACGACCTGGAGCGAGATGATCGAATCGCCGCCCAGCTCGAAGAAGTTGTCTGTCAGTCCCACCTTTTCAAGCTTCAGGACATCCGCCCAGATGGCAGCGAGCTGTTTCTCCAACTGCGATTCAGGCGCCACGTAATCTGCCTGCAGCAGGCTGGCGTCGGGCTGCGGCAGCGCCTTGCGGTCCAGCTTGCCATTTGGAGAAAGCGGCAGTTGCTGCAAAAACATCAGGTGCGTTGGGACCATGTAGTCAGGCAGGCTCGCTTTGAGGATGCTACGAAGCGTATCGCGCAGCTCAGCCAGCTGCGCGTCATCCATCTCTGGCCCAGCCGAGGTGGCAGGCACTACATAGCCAACCAGTTGAGGGCCCTGCGGGCCAGTTTGCGCCACCACTACGGCGTGGCGAACGCTTGCCTGCTCCTGCAAGCACGCCTCGATTTCACCGAGCTCAATCCGGAAACCACGGATCTTCACCTGGTGGTCGATCCGGCCGACATACTCCACTGCACCGTCGACGCGATAGCGGGCCAGGTCACCCGTACGATAAAGCCGATCCCCGCTGTGCTGCGCGAACGGATCGGGAACGAACCGCTCGGCACTGAGCTGTGCCTTGCGATGGTAGCCACGCGCTAGCGCCTTGCCACCGATATAGAGCTCACCGCAGACACCCACAGGTACAGGCTGCAACCCGGCGTCAAGAATCAGAATGCGTGTATCAGGCAGCGCATTACCGATCTCGACATCGCCATTTCTTGCACTCAAAGCCTGGCTGTGAGTCGCGTTGATGGTCGCCTCCACCGGCCCGTAGCGGTTGTAGATCTGCACATGTGGCAGGCACTCAAGGGCCTTGTTCAGCAAGTCACTGGCCAACGCTTCGCCGCCTGAGAACAGGCGCTTGAGGCTGTGGCACTGGGCCAGGCCCTCGGCCTCAAGGAAGCTTTTGAGCATGGAAGGAATAAAGTGCAGGGTGGTCACGCCATGGGTACGAATCAGCTCGATCAACAGCGCCGGATCACGTTGATCACCCTGACGGGACAACAGCAACCTGGCACCACAGGTCAGCGGCCACAACAGCTCCCACACCGAGACATCAAAGCTGAACGAGGTCTTTTGCAGCACAACATCGTCTTCCCCTAGGGCATAGGCCGCTTGCATCCACAACAAGCGGGAACAAAGTGCCTGCTGATCGATGCCAGCACCTTTCGGCCTGCCCGTCGACCCTGAGGTATAGATCATGTATGCAAGGTTGCCGGGTTCGGTCACGTTTGGCAGATTGCCAGGGGCCTCAGCCATACCAAGCACGCCATGGTCGACCAACACGCATTCAACCTGATCGGGCACCGGCAGTTTCGCCTGGCAGGCCTGGTTGGTCAGCAGCAGGTGCACGCCGCTGTCTTCAAGCATGTAGGTCAGGCGCTCACGCGGGTATTCCGGATCCAAAGGCACATAAGCGCCCCCTGCCTTCAGAATCGCCAGCAAACCCACGACCAGGTCCAGGCTTCGCTCCATGGCGATGCCCACCAGCACATCAGGCCCAACGCCCAGCGCACGTAGCTCATGGGCCAACTGATTGGCCCGGTCGTTCAACCCCTGATAAGTGAGCGATTCATCGGCAAAGCGCACGGCTTGTGCCTGTGGAGTCCGTGCCACCTGCGCCTCGATCAGGGCACTGACGCTGAGCCCGTCCGTGGCGGTTGGCTGGCAAAGATTCCATTGCTCGACTACCAGACGCTGCTCCTGTTCATCGAGCAGCGGCAACTCACTCACCGCCCTGGTCGCATCTTCGATCAACGCCAGCAGCACATTGCGCATATGCCCAGCAATGCCTTGAATGGCACTTTCACTCCACAGCGCCCGATCATGGGTGTAGCGGATGGAAAGTACGTTACCAAGCCCCACTGCCACGCTCAGCGGGTAGTTGGTTTGCTCGACATTATCTACGTCACCAAAACGCAGGCCGCTGGGCGCCCCCTGCTGCAATGCTTCGGAAACGGGATAGTTCTCGAACACCAGGATGTTGTCGAACAGCGCTTCACCCCCAGCGCCGGCCCAGCGCTGAATCTCATAAAGCGGCGTGTGCTCCAGCTCGCGCATGGCCAGGTTGTTTGCCTGAACCTGGTTGATCCATTGCCCTACTGTCTGCTCGCTGCGCGGCGAGCCAACGACTGGCAACGTGTTGATGAACAACCCGATCTGCTCTTCGACGCCTGGCAGGTCAGCCGGGCGCCCGGCAACCGTGGCACCGAAACAAACCGTGTCCTGGCCGGTGTAACGCTGCAGCAAGAGCATCCAGGCCGATTGCACCAATGTATTCACAGTGACTCGATTGGCCCGGGCGAACGCTTCGATTCGAGCGGTCTGCTGCCGGTCAAAAATGTCATGCAGCGCGACATGGCCTGCCGATCGACCGTCTGCGGGCAAACGCACTGCCTGAGCCAGGCGTGTAGGCTGTTGCAAGTTGGCCAGCTGGCCTTTCCAGAAGGCCTGCGCAGCATTGCCATCCTGACGTTGCAGCCAACCGATGTAATCGCGGTAATGCGTGGTACTGCCCGCCCGCCAATGGCCGGTGTAACGCTGGAGCACCTCACCCAGCAGGCGTGAAGTACTCCAGCCGTCCATCAGGATATGATGGTGGGTATAGATGAAGTGGTACTGATCGGCGCCGGTACGCACCAGCACCAGCCGCAACAATGGTGCTGCATCCAGGTTGAAGCCTCGCTGCCGCTCCCCCTCGGCCAGTGCCTGTAGCGCCTGTTCGAGTGCCGGCTGCCCGCGCCAGTCATGCGCCTCGAAAGGTAGCGTGACGCTACGGCACACCACCTGTACCGCCTGGTCAAGGTCACCTTGCCAGACAAAGCCGGTGCGCAAAATATCGTGCGCTTGCAAAGCAGCCTGCCAGGCCTGCTTGAACGGCTCGACCTGCAGGCCTTCAACGTCTACCCGCAGCTGGTTGATGTAGTTACCAGCACTCTGGTCATAAAGTGTATGGAACAACATGCCCTGCTGCATCGATGACAGGGGGTAGATATCAGCCACCTCGGCGGCATCGATCGGCAAGTTGTCCAGTTGCGCCTGGCTGAGTGCAGCCAGTGGGAAGTCGGACGGCGTAATGCCATGATGCCTTGCATCACAGCAGTGACTGATAAGCTGCTTGAGTTCCTGAACGTACTCCTGCGCCAGGCGCTGTATGGTCGACTCGTCGAACAGTTCCCGGCTGAACGTCCAGCCCATTTTCAGTTCGCCGGCGTAAACCTGGCCATTGAGTGCCAACAGGCTCCCCAAGTCAGCCCCTTCGCTCTGATTTGCGCCGCCATACTCCCTGGCAGGTCGGAACAAGGCATTTTCATCTGCAAAACTGCCATCGAATTGCCCGAGGTAGTTGAAGACGATTTCGCCCTTGGGCAGCTGTGCAAGGGTGTTCTGGCTTTCATCGCTACCCATGTAACGCAGCAGGCCATAGCCAATGCCCTTGTCAGGCACCGCGCGCAACTGCTCCTTGATGGTCTTGATCGTGCTGTCGAGTTGCGGCTGCACGTCCAGTTTCACCGGATAGATACTGGTGAACCACCCCACGGTCCGGGTCAGATCGATCTGCTCGAAGACATCCTCCCGGCCATGACCCTCAAGGCGCACCAGCACCTGAGAGCGCCCGGTCCAGCGAGAAATGACACGGGCGAGGGCCGTCAGCAGCAAGTCATTGATCTGGGTGCGGTAGGCCGCCGGTGCCTCATGCAAGAGCTTGTGAGTCCACTGCGCATCCAGTTGGGAGGTGGCATAAGCAGCATCCTGTTGGCGATTGCCACCCTGCGGATAGTCAACAGGCAAGGCGTCGTCGGCATCACGCAGGTGGTCCCGCCAATAGGCCAGTTCTTGCGCCAGGTCATCACTCTTGCCGTAGCGTTGCAACTGCTCGGCCCACGCTTTGAAGGAACTGCTCTTGGCCGGCAGGACGACCGGTTGGCCAGCGGCAAGAAGCTGGTATGCCACTTGCAAATCCTCCAGCAGCACGCGCCATGACACACCATCCACCACCAGATGATGCACAACCAGCAACAGTCGCTGGGCGCCGTCGGCAAGCCTTACGAGCACTGCCCTCAATAACGGACCGCCAAGGTTAAAGCAGGCCTGAGCTTCATCAGCCAGGCGTGAAAGCGCTTCGATGTCGTCTACTGAGCGATCCCACAGAACATCATGGGTATCCACGTCATGGAAAGTGCCTTGCCATTGCCCTGCTACCTGATCGAAACCAAGGCGCAAGGCATCATGGTGCTGCAGTACGCAGCGCAACGCTGCACTTAACCGCTGAGCATCAATCTGCTCACTGGGTGCCAACAGTACAGACTGATTGAAGTGATGGGGTTGGGCAATCGCCTGATCGAAGAACCAGTGCTGGACCGGTGTCAGGGGCATGGAACCCGTGACAACGCCCTGATCGATGGTCAGGTTGACGGCACGCCGGGCGACGGATGCCAAGCCCTGCACTGTCTGGTACTGGAACAGCTGCTTGGGCGTGAACTGGACGCCAGCCTGTCGCGCCCGGCTGACCACCTGCAAGGAAATGATCGAATCGCCACCCAGCTCGAAGAAGTTATCGGTAATACCCACTTTTTCGAGCTTCAGCACGCTGGCCCATACCGCGGCAATTTCACGCTCCAGTTCCGAACGAGGCGCTACATGGCTGGCCTGGAAATGGCTGACATCGGGCTGCGGTAGCGCCTTGCGATCCAGTTTCCCGTTAGGGGTCAATGGCAGTCTGGCGAGGAACAGCAACTGTGCCGGTACCATGTACTCCGGCAGGCTTTGTTTGAGCCGGGAACGCAATGCATCGCGTAACGCCGACTGTTGCACCGGCGTGCCTATCAGCGCCTCATCAACCGGTACCACATAACCCACCAGTTGCTTGCCAGATGGGCCATCCTGCGCCAACAGGACCGCTTCGCGCACAGTCTCATGGGCCTGTAGCCGCGCCTCGATCTCACCCAGTTCGATACGGAAACCGCGGATTTTCACCTGATGGTCGATACGGCCCGCATATTCAATCAAGCCATCTGCCTGATAACGGGCCAGGTCGCCGGTACGGTACATTCGGCCGCCGCCCTGCTCGTCGAACGGGTCTGGAATGAAACGTTCGGCAGTCAGCCCTGGACGCCCCAGATAGCCACGCGCCAGCCCTGCCCCGGCCATGTAGAGTTCACCGTTCACGCCCACCGGCACTGGCGCCAGAGCACCACTCAGCAGATAGACCGAACTGTTGGCGATGGGTCGGCCGATGTTGGCTTTGCCATGGGCCGTACGAAGCGTGAAGGTTGAATACGTAGTGTCTTCCGAAGGGCCGTAAAGGTCATACACCTGCTGAACATGCCCGGTGGCGTACAGGTCGTCGACCAACGGCTGCTTCAAGGCCTCCCCGGCCAGGTTGATGATACGTACGGTAGCCGGCAACCCGCCGGTCTCATGCAGCATCTTGATCGCTGACGGCACGGTATTGACCAGCTGCACACGCTCTTTGGCCGCCAGATAAGGCAGCTCCAGGGCATTGGCCGCCAGAACCACATAGCCGCCAGCCGACAACGTGACAAACAGCTCCCATACCGACAGGTCGAAGCAGATCGACGTGGAAGCAAGCACACCGCAGAGATCCTGCTGGCTGTAAACGCCCTGTGCCCAGCCGATCAGCGCAGTAACGTTGCGGTGCTCGATCAGTACGCCTTTGGGCTTGCCCGTGGAACCTGAGGTGTAGATGCTGTACGCCAGGTTGCCCGGCTGAGTGATGCAAACCGGGTCAATGGTGGGGTATGTTGCCAAGGACAGCTGGTCAAGCAACAACGTCCTGGCATGAAACTCCTCGGGCATGCGCGCAAGCAGGTGCGATTGGGACAACAGCAAAATTGCCTGGCTGTCCTCGAGCATGTACTCAATGCGGTCCTGCGGATATTCCGGGTCAAGCGGTACATACGCGCCGCCGGCCTTGAGAATGGCCAATAGGCCAACGACCATGTCCGGGGTACGCTCCATGGCGATACCTACCAGCACATCCGGACCTACGCCTTGCTCGCGGAGCCTGTGAGCCAGCTGGTTGGCACGCTCGTTAAGCTGTGCATAGCTAAGCGCCTGCTCAGCGAAAAGCAATGCCGGTGAGTCAGGCGTTGCCTTGGCTTGCGCCTCGAACAACTGATGCATGCATTGATCGGCGTGATAATCCGCCTGCGTGCTGTTCCAGTCACGAAGGACGCGTTGCAGTTCCTGGCCGTCAAGCATCGACAGGCCCGCCACAGGCTGGTCCGGTTGCATCACGATACTGGCAAGCAGGTTCACCCAGTGTGCGGCCATACGCTCGATGGTGGCTGCGTCGAACAGATCCGTTGCGTAGGTCAAGGCCGCGCTGATGCCCGTCTCATGGTCAAAAGTGTCCAGTGCCAGGTCGAATTTGGCAACATGGCTGCCCCAGGCCAGCTCCTCCATCACCAGGCCAGGTAGGCTGCGAGCGCTGTCTTGGCGGGTTTGCGACTGGTGGTTGTACATCACCTGGAACAACGGGCTCAGGCTCAGGCTCCGCTCAGGCTGCAACGCCTCGACCAATTGCTCGAACGGCAGGTCCTGATGCGCTTGGGCACCGAGAGCACGCTTTCTTACCTGCTCCAGCAGCTCGGCAAAGGTAATGTTCAGTTCGAATTCGGCACGCAACACCTGAGTGTTGACGAAAAAGCCCGCCAATCGCTCCGTTTCCACACGGTTGCGGTTGGCAATCGGTACGCCCACCCGAATATCAGACTGCCCAGAATAGCGATGCAGCAGCGTCTGGAAGCTTGCCAGCAGTAACATGAAGGGTGTAACACCTTGCTGCTGTGCCAACCGTTTGATCGAAGAAGTCAGCTCGGCAGCCAGGGGGATTTCCAGCCGCGCGCCTTGCTGGCTATTGACGGCCGGACGAGGACGGTCTGTCGGCAGCTCAAGCACTGGCTGTTCGTCGCCCAGTTGGGCTTGCCAGTACTCCAGTTGCCGGTCCTTTTCGCCGGCCTCCATCCAGGCTCGTTGCCAGATGGCGTAGTCGGCGTACTGAATGGGCAGCGGGGCCAGCTGGATGTCATGCCCTTGGCTGGCTCCCTCATAAAGCCGAAGCAGGTCTTCGACCATCACCGGCATCGACCAGCCGTCTGCAACGATATGGTGCAACGTGAGCACCAGTACGTGCTCTTGCGGAGCGAGTTTCAACAGCTTGGCACGCAACAGCGGCCCATGCTGCAGATCGAAGGGTTGCTGGGCCTCAGCTTCCAGGCAAGCTTGCAAGATGACCGGGTCCTGAGGCGCCACACATTCCACGGCAAGTTCGAACTTCAAGCTTGCATGAACAACCTGTACCGCCTGCTCGTCTTCCAGGCTGAACGTGGTACGCAGGATTTCATGGCGGCCGATCAGGGCCTCGAAGCTGCGCTGCAAAGCGGCGATGTCCAGCTCGCCGCTGAACCGCAGGGCCGCGGGGATGTTGTAGGCCGAGCTTTGCGGCTCCAATTGCCAGAGAAACCATTGCCGCTGCTGAGCATAGGAAAGCGGCAACCATTCTGCGTTCTGACGGGTTTGCGGAATTGGGAGCTGAGCCAGGCTCATGCCTTTTGATGCAAGTTTCTCCAGAAACAGCTTGCGCTGTGCCGAAGGCAGCCCGATAAAGCGCTGTACCAGTTCCATGTTTCGGTTATCTGTTTGCATCTCAAACTGCCTCAAGCTCGCTCATGAAGTCCTGGAGGTCATCCAGGTCAGCATCGGTATTGGTATTCAGGCCACTGATCATGGCTGCGTAGGTCTGCAGGTCTGCGGCTTGGAACAACAGGCCGAGCGGCAGATTGACGCCCAGCTCCATCTGCAGGCGCGCCATCACCTGGGTGGCCAGCAACGAGTGCCCACCCAGTTCAAAGAAGTTGTCGTTCAAGCCAACCCTGTCCAGTTTCAGCACATCGGCCCAGATCACCGCGATCTGCTGCTCCAGCGCGCTCTGTGGGGCCACGTATTCGCCCTGCAGCAGGCCGGCATCCGGTTGTGGCAGCGCCTTGCGGTCCAGCTTGCCGTTGCCGGTCAGCGGCAGCTCGGCCAGGAACAGCACGTGGGCCGGCACCATGTAGTCCGGCAGGCTGGCCTTGATCCTTTCACGCAGCGTTTCGCGCAAGGCCACTTGCGCTTCAGGGTTGCCAACCACCGCGCTGTCGGCGGGCACTACGTAGCCCACCAGTTGCTTGCCGCTCGGGCCATCCTGAGCCAGCACCACGCACTGCCGCACGCCGTTTTGCTCATGCAAGCGCGCCTCGATCTCGCCCAGTTCGATACGGAAGCCACGAATCTTCACCTGGTGGTCGATCCGCCCCAGGTACTCGATCACACCATCCCCCGCGTAACGGGCCAGGTCTCCGGAGCGATAAAGCCGTCCGCCCTGCCCGTCGAACGGGTTCGGCACGAAACGCTCGGCGGTCAGCGCCGGGCGGCCATGGTAGCCGCGAGCCAGGCCGTCCTGGCCAATCATCAGCTCACCGTGGCTGCCCGGTACGATCGGGTTCAACGCACCGTCCAGCAGGTACCAGCTGAGGTCGGGAATCACCTCGCCAATCGGGCTGCTGCCGACCTTTTTCAGGTCATCCAGGGCAATCGGTCGATAGGTCACATGCACCGTGGTCTCGGTGATGCCATACATGTTGATCAGCCGTGGCTGGCAATCGCCAAATACCTCGAACCATGGTTTGAGGCTGCTCACATCCAGCGCCTCCCCCCCAAACACCACATAGCGCAGGGCCAGTTGCCGGCCTGCCTTCGCCGCTTCGCAAGCAACCGGGATCAGTTGCTGGAACGCCGAAGGGGTCTGGTTCAGTACCGTGACTTGCTCGTCTACCAGCAATGCATGGAAGTCCTGCGAGGAGCGCGCCACATCCTTCGGCACGATGATCGCCTTGCCGCCGTACAGCAGGGCGCCATACAACTCCCATACCGAGAAGTCGAAGGCGTACGAATGGAACACCGTCCACACGTCCCTGGCATCGAAACCGAACCAGTCCTCTGTCGCCGCGAACAGGCGCACCACGTTATGGTGCGCCAGCAGCGCGCCCTTGGGCTTGCCGGTGGAGCCGGAGGTGTAGATCACGTAAGCAAGGTTCTGCGGTGAAACCGACACATCGGGGTTGGCGTCGCTGTAGCCAGTCAGCGTTTGTTCGTCCAGCACCAGGCACTGGATACCCGCTGGCGCAGGCAAGGCAGCGCGCAAATGGGTTTGGGTCAGCAACAGGGCAATGCCGCTGTCTTCGAACAGATAAGCCAAGCGATCCTGCGGGGATTCAGCGTCCAGAGGCACATAGGCGCCGCCTGCCTTGAGAATGCCCAACAGGCCGACCACCATCTCCAGGCTGCGCTCCACGGCCAGCCCCACCAGCACGTCCGGGCCTACGCCCGACTCGCGCAGGCGATGCGCCAGGCGGTTGGCCCGGCGGTTCAGTTCGCGGTAGCTGAGTGTCTGGCCGCCAAGGCTCAGGGCGATGGCATCCGGAGAGCGCTCGACCTGCGCTTCGATCAACTGGTGCAGCGTGCGCTCGCTGGGGAAACTCGTTTGCGTGCGGTTCCAGTCCAGCAGCGTCTGGGTGCGTTCATGTTCAGCCATCAACGGCAGGTCGGCCACCCGCTGCCCGGGTTCACGCACAATCCCCTGCAACAGGTTCAGCCAATGCCGGGCCATGCCTTCGATGGTCGCGGCATCGAACAAGTCCGTCGCATAGGTCAATGCCGCACCAATACCCTGCTGGTGCTCGAACGTATCCAGGGTCAGATCGAACTTGGCCGTATGACTGTCCCAGGCCAACTCTTCCATCTCCAGCCCATGCAAGCTGCGGCGCTCGCCCTTGGCCTTGGCCTGGTGGTTGTACATCACCTGGAACAGCGGGCTGTGGCCCAGGTTGCGCTCGACTTGCAAGGCCTCGACCAGTTGTTCGAACGGCAAGTCCTGATGGGCCTGGGCATCCAGTGCGCGCTGCTTTACCTGCTGCAACAACTGGCTGAATGTCATCGTCAGGTCGAATTCGGCGCGCAGCACCTGGGTATTGACGAAAAAGCCGATCAGACGCTCGGTCTCGACCCGGTTGCGGTTGGCGACCGGCACGCCGACGCGGATGTCGGGCTGCCCACTGTAGCGGTGCAGCAGTACCTGGAAGCTGGCCAGCAACAGCATGAACGGGGTCACGCCCTGCTGCTGGGCCAGTTGCTTTAGCGCCGCAGCCAAGCTGTTATCCAGTGCAACCGTGACACGCGCTCCCTGATAGCTGCTTACGGCAGGGCGCGGGCGGTCAGCGGGCAGTTCCAGTACGGGCTGCTCATCACCCAACTGCGCAGTCCAGTAAGCCAGCTGTTTCTCTTGCTCGCCGGCCTCCATCCAGTTGCGCTGCCAGGTGGCGTAATCGGCGTACTGTACGGGCAGCACCGGCAGTTCCACCGCCTGGCCCTGGCTATGGCCGTGGTAGAGCTGCACAAGCTCGTTAACCATCACCGGCATCGACCAGCCGTCGGAGACAATGTGGTGCAGCGTAAGCACCAGCACGTGGTCGTCCGCCGCAAGCCGCAGCAGGCGTACCCGCAACAGCGGGCCATGCTGCAGGTCGAAAGGCAAGTGCGCTTCGGCCTCGACGCGCAGACGCAGATGGTTGTCGTCAGCCTGCTCCAGCACTTCAATGGCCAGTTCGAAAGGGATGTGAGGGTGGATCACCTGAACCGCCTGCTCCCCTTCCAGCTGGAAGGTGGTGCGTAGCGTTTCGTGGCGCTCGATCAGGGCCTCGAAACTGCGTTGCAGGGCCTGGGTGTCCAGGTTGCCTTTGAAACGCAGGACGGACGAGAGGTTGTACGCACTGCTGACCTCGCCCAGTTGCGACAGGATCCACAAGCGCTGCTGGGCATAGGAAAGCAGCACCGGCTCTTCGGGGTCCCTCGGGAAGATCGGCGTCACCCCGTACAGGTTCACGCCTTGTTTCTTGAGCAAGGCTGCCAACGCCTTACGTTTTTGGGTGGACAACGATACGACTGTATCGAGCAGCTCTTGCACAGGGAATCTCCTAAGAAATCAGCTCATCAATTTCCTCCGTAGTTAGACGGTTGAGTGGTGGCATGGATTTAGCCGGAAATTCAAGGGCAGTAGCGTGCAGCGCCTGCAGGAGCGGCTTTACCCGCGAACACCGGCGCAGCCGGTGCCATGCACCGCGTTGGATTCTTCGCGGGCGCGCCCGCTCCCACAGGGTACGCGGTGCGCCCGGCATCAGTTCTCTGCGCGACAGCGCAACCCAATGGGCTGGGCAATCTCCCAAAGGGCCAGAGGCGTCAGGAAATCAGCTCGTCGAGCTCCTTCGTGGTCAGGCTGTCGAGCAGCGCCAGTGACTTGGCCAGCTGGTCCTGGGTGGTGTCGACAGTTGGCGCCTTGCCCGCAAGCAGGCGGCTGAAGTCGGCCAGCACCGGGAACTCGAAGAGTTCTTTCAGTTCGGCCGCTACACCCGTTTGCTCCTGGATGCGCACAATTACAGAGGTGGCCAGCAAGGAATGCCCACCCAGCGCGAAGAAGTTGTCACCCAGGCCAACCCGCTCCAGCTTCAGCACATCCGCCCAGATCGCCGCGATCTGCTGCTCCAGCTCGCTTTGCGGGGCAATGTACTCGCCCTGCAACTGGCTGGCGTCCGGCTGCGGCAAGGCCTTGCGGTCCAGCTTGCCGTTCGGTGTCACTGGCAGTTTGTCGAGCAACAGCAGGTGCGCAGGCACCATGTAGTCCGGCAGGCCGGCCTTGAGGGCTTCGCGCAGACTTTCGCGCAGTGCGCCTTCGTCCTG
>NZ_JBIVXJ010000053.1:0-15819 GCF_044769185.1 Pseudomonas sp. NPDC090592 | reverse complement strand
TCCCACAGACATGGCCACGTTGCAACAAATGTGGGAGCGGGCTTGCCCCGCGAAGCGCCGCGCGGGCGGCGCTCGATCTCATAGGCGCTGCAAGGTTTGTGTCGAGCATCTGGTAGCCCCCACACAACCTGCCCCTAAGAAGCCTCAACCTCCAAAAACGCCGCCTCCAGCAATTGCCGCGTATACGGATGCTGCGGCGCATGGAAGATCGCCTGCGCATCCCCTTGCTCCACCACATGCCCATGCTTGATCACCATCAACTGGTGACTCAACGCCTTCACCACCGCAAGGTCATGGCTGATGAACAGGTACGTCAGGTTGTACTTCTGCTGCAAATTCCTCAGCAATTCCACCACTTGCCGTTGCACCGTGCGGTCGAGCGCGGACGTAGGCTCATCCAGCAGAATCAGCGCAGGCTTCAACACCAGCGCCCGTGCAATCGCGATGCGCTGGCGCTGCCCACCCGAGAACTCATGCGGATAGCGATGCCGCGTGCGCGGGTCCAGCCCCACTTCTTCCAATGCCGCAACAATCGCCGCTTCCTGCTCTTGCGCGGTACCAATACCGTGAATGCGCAACCCTTCACCCACAATGTCTGCCACGCACATGCGCGGGCTCAGGCTGCCGAAAGGGTCCTGGAACACCACCTGCATTTCCCGCCGTAGCGGCCGCACGGCCTTCTGGTTCAGCCCTTGCAGGTTCTGCCCGTGGAAGTGGATACCGCCCTGGCTGGAAATCAACCGCAAGATGGCCAAGCCGAGCGTCGACTTGCCCGACCCGGACTCGCCAACAATGCCCAGCGTTTGCCCCTGCGGCAAGCTGAAGTTGACCCCGTCCACCGCCTTCACATGGTCAACGGTGCGCCGCAACAGCCCTTTCTTGATCGGGAACCACACCTTGAGGTCGTCCACCTCCAGTAACGGCGCGCCGACCGGGTTGTGCGCCGGTAGCCCGCTTGGCTCGGCATTGATCAGCATCTGCGTGTAATGGTGCTGCGGCGAACTGAACAAGGTGGCGCAGTCCGCCTGCTCGACAATCTGCCCGCGCTGCATCACGCATACGCGGTGAGCGATGCGGCGCACCAGGTTCAGGTCATGGCTGATCAGCAACAGCGCCATGCCCAGGCGCGCTTGCAGTTCCTTGAGCAGGTCGAGGATCTTCAACTGCACGGTCACGTCCAGCGCCGTGGTCGGTTCGTCGGCAATCAGCAGCTCCGGCTCGTTGGCCAGCGCCATGGCAATCATCACCCGCTGGCGTTGCCCGCCCGACAGCTCGTGGGGCAGGGCCTTCAACCGCTTTTGCGGTTCGGGGATGCCGACCAGCTCCAGCAGCTCCAGGGTGCGCGCAGTGGCTTCCTTGCCGGTCAGGCCCTTGTGCAGCAGGAGGATTTCGTTGATCTGCTTCTCGATGCAATGCAGGGGGTTCAGCGAGGTCATCGGTTCCTGGAAGATCATCGCAATGCGGTTGCCGCGAATGCGTTGCAAGGTTTTATCGTTCTGCTGCAGCAGGTCTTTGCCTTCGTAGCGGATGCTGCCGCTGGGGTGGCGGGCCAGGGGGTAGGGCAGCAGGCGCAGGATCGAGTGCGCGGTGACCGATTTGCCCGAGCCACTTTCGCCGACCAGCGCCAGCGTCTCACCCTTGCGGATATCAAAGCTGATACCGTCCACCACCCGGTTCACCTGGTCCCCGGTCACGAATTCCACCGCCAGGTCCCGCACTTCGATCAGGTTCTGTTCACTCATGTCACTTCCTCGGGTCGAAGGCATCGCGGGCGGATTCGCCGATGAACACCAGCAGGCTCAGCATCAAGGCCAGCACGGCAAACGCGCTGATGCCCAGCCACGGGGCCTGCAGGTTGGACTTGCCCTGGGCTACCAGCTCGCCCAGCGACGGCGAACCGGCGGGCAGGCCGAAGCCGAGGAAGTCCAGGGCGGTGAGGGTGCCGATGGCGCCGGTGAGAATGAACGGCATGAAGGTCATGGTCGAGATCATGGCGTTGGGCAGGATGTGCCGGTACATGATCGCGCCGTTGCGCATGCCCAGGGCGCGGGCGGCGCGCACGTATTCCAGGTTGCGCCCACGCAAGAATTCGGCGCGTACCACGTCCACCAGGCTCATCCACGAGAACAGCAGCATGATGCCCAGCAACCACCAGAAGTTGGGCTGCACGAAGCTGGCGAGAATGATCAACAGGTACAGCACCGGCAGGCCGGACCAGATCTCCAGAAAGCGTTGCCCGGCCAGGTCGACCCAACCGCCGTAGAAGCCCTGCAAGGCACCAGCGATAACGCCGACGATGGAACTGGCCACGGTCAGCGTGAGGGCGAACAGCACCGAGATGCGGAAGCCGTAGATCACCCGCGCCAGTACGTCGCGGCCCTGGTCGTCGGTGCCCAGCCAGTTATCCGCCGAGGGCGGCGCCGGCGCGGGCACGCGCAGGTCGTAGTTGATGCTCTGGTAGCTGAAGGGGATGGGCGCCCACAGCACGAAGCTGTGTTTCTTTTCCAGCAGTTCGCGGATGTACGGGCTCTTGTAGTTGGCCTCCAGCGGGAATTCACCGCCGAAGGTGGTTTCCGGGTAGCGCTTGAACGCGGGGAAGTACCATTCGCCGTCGTAACGCACGGCAATCGGCTTGTCGTTGGCGATCAGCTCGGCACCCAGGCTCAGGCCGAACAGGATCAGGAACAGCCACAGCGACCACCAGCCACGGCGGTTGGCCTTGAAGCGCTCGAAGCGCCGGCGGTTGAGGGGGGACAAGGCCATGTCAGTGCTCCCGGCTGGCGAAGTCGATGCGCGGATCGACCAGGGTGTAGGTCAGGTCGCCGATCAGTTTCACCACCAGCCCCAGCAGGGTGAAGATGAACAGGGTGCCGAAGACCACCGGGTAGTCGCGGTTGATGGCCGCCTCGAAACTCATCAGGCCCAGGCCGTCGAGGCTGAAGATCACCTCGATCAGCAAGGAGCCGGTGAAGAAAATGCCGATGAAGGCCGACGGGAAGCCGGCGATCACCAGCAGCATGGCGTTGCGGAACACATGGCCATACAGCACCCGTGGCCGGCTCAGGCCCTTGGCCTTGGCGGTGACCACGTATTGTTTGTTGATCTCGTCGAGGAAGCTGTTCTTGGTCAGCAGGGTCATGGTGGCGAAGTTACCAATGACCAGTGCGGTAATCGGCAATACCAGGTGCCAGAAGTAGTCCAGCACTTTGCCGGTGGTGCTCAGCTCGTCGAAATTGTTGGAGGTGAGGCCACGCAGCGGGAACCAGTCGAAGTAGCTGCCGCCGGCGAACAGCACGATCAGCAGGATGGCGAACAGGAACGCCGGGATGGCATAGCCGACGATGATTGCCGAGCTGGTCCACACGTCGAAGTGGCTGCCGTGGCGCACCGCCTTGGCGATGCCCAGCGGGATCGAGATCAGGTACATGATCAACGTGCTCCACAGCCCCAGCGAGATCGACACTGGCATTTTCTCCATGATCAGGTCGACGACCTTGGCATCACGGAAGAAACTGTCGCCGAAGTCCAGCCGGGCGTAGTTCTTGATCATGATCCACAAACGCTCGGGCGGCGACTTGTCGAAGCCGTACATGCGTTCGATTTCGGCGATCAGTGCCGGGTCCAGGCCTTGCGCACCACGGTAGTTGGAGCCGGCCACGGACACTTCGGCGCCACCACCGGCAATGCGGCTGGTGGCACCTTCGAAACCTTCGAGCTTGGCGATCATCTGCTCGACCGGGCCGCCGGGGGCAGCCTGGACGATGATGAAGTTGATGATCAGGATGCCGAACAGGGTCGGGATGATCAGCAGCAGGCGGCGCAGGATGTAGGCCAGCATCTTAGTTGGCCTCGTGCGCAGGGGTTTCGCTGACCGCCGGGGTTACCCCGGGCTTGATCCACCAGGTGTCGATGCCGATATCGTACTTGGGCGACAGGCTCGGGTGGCCGATGTGGTTCCAGTAGGCCACGCGCCAGGTCTTGATGTGCCAGTTGGGGATCACGTAGTAGCCCCACAGCAGCACACGGTCGAGGGCGCGGCAATGGTCGACCAGGCTCTGGCGCGAATCGGCGTTGATCAGCTCTTCCACCAGCTGGTCGATGGCCGGGTCGCGCAGGCCGATGAAGTTGCGGCTGCCGGGGTTGTCGGCGGCAGCGCTGGACCAGAACTCGCGCTGCTCGTTGCCCGGCGAGTTGGACTGCGGGTAGCCGCCGACGATCATGTCGTAGTCACGCGAGCGCAGGCGGGTGATGTACTGGGAAACGTCGACCCGGCGGATGTTCAGGTCGATGCCAAGGTCGGCAAGGTTGCGCTTGAACGGCAGCAGGATGCGTTCGAACTCGGTTTGTGCCAGCAGGAACTCGATGCTTACCGGTTTACCCTGGGCGTCGACCATCTTGTCGTCGACAATCTTCCAGCCGGCCTCCTGCAACAGCTTGTAGGCCTGGCGCTGCTGCTCGCGGATCATGCCGCTGCCATCGCTGATCGGGTTCTTGAAGGGCTCGGAGAACACCTGGTCAGGGACTTTGCCACGCAGCGGTTCGAGGATCTTCAACTCGTTCGAGCTGGGCAGGCCGTGGGCGGCCATTTCCGAATTGTCAAAGTAGCTGCCGGTGCGGGTGTAGGCGCCGTTGAACAGCTGCTTGTTGGTCCACTCATAGTCCAGCAGCAGGCTCAGCGCCTGGCGCACACGCACGTCCTGGAACACCGGGCGGCGGATGTTGAAGATGAACCCCTGCATGCCGGTGGGGTTGCCGTTGGGCAGCTCTTCCTTGATCAGGCGGCCATCGCGCACGGCAGGTACGTTGTAGGCGGTTGCCCAGTTTTTCGCGCTCACTTCCAGGCCATAGTCGAACGCGCCGGCCTTGAGTGCCTCCAGCGCGACGGTGGTGTCGCGGTAGGAGTCGAAGGTCATGGCATCGAAGTTATAGAACCCGCGGTTGATCGGCAGGTCCTTGGCCCAGTAGTCCTTGACCCGCTCGTAGCGCACCGAGCGCCCGGCCTTCACCTCGGCGACCTTGTACGGCCCGCTACCCAGCGGGATCTCCAGGTTGCCGCGGTTGAAGTCGCGGTTTTCGTACCAGTGTTTGGGCAGTACGGGTAGCTGGCCGAGAATCAATGGCAGCTCGCGGTTACCCTTGTGCTTGAAGGTGAACAACACCTTGAGCGGGTCTTCGGCGACCACTTCGGCGACGTCGGCATAGTACTGGCGGTACAGCGGCGCACCGTCCTTGATCAGGGCATTGAAGGTGAACACCACGTCTTCGGCGCGCATCGGGTGGCCGTCATGAAAGCGCGCCTCTGGGCGCAGGTAGAAGCGCACCCAGCTATTGTCAGGGGCCTTTTCGATCTTGCCGGCCACCAGGCCGTATTCGGTGAACGGCTCGTCCTGGCTCTGGCGCATCAGGGTGTCGTAGATGATGCTGATGTTCTCGGCCGAAACGCCTTTGTTGATGAACGGGTTGAGGCTGTCGAACCCGCCGAAGCTGGACTGGCGGAAGGTGCCGCCCTTGGGCGCATCCGGGTTGACGTAGTCGAAGTGCTTGAAGTTGGCGGGGTACTTGGGTGGCTCGTCGTACAGGGTGAGCGCGTGTTGCGGCGCGGCCAGGGCGGGAAGGCTCAGGCAGGCGAGCAACAGGCTGCCTGCCAGCCGGCGCAATGGGTGCGTTGGCGTCATTGGGCTTTCTCCGAAGTCTTGATCCACCAGCTGTTCAGCCCCAGGGTGTAGGGCGGCGTGGTGACGAAGGCGAACCGGTTGCGGTAGGCCAGGCGATGATTGTCGAGGTACCAGTTGGGGATCATGTAGTACTGCCATGAAAGCACGCGGTCCAGGGCGCGGGCGGCGGCGACCTGGTCGTCGCGGGTGCGCGCAGCCAGCAGGGTGTCGAGCAGGTGGTCGACTACCGGGTCCCTGACCCCAGCATAGTTCTTGCTGCCCTTGGTGCCGGCCTGGCTGGAATGGAAGTACAGCCACTGTTCGAGGCCGGGGCTCAAGGTCTGGTTGAGGGTCATCAGAATCATGTCGAAATCGAACTGGTCCAGGCGTTGTTTGTACTGGGCACGGTCCACGGTGCGCAAGCGCGCATCGATGCCGATGCTGGACAGATTTTCGACATAAGGTTGCAGGATGCGTTCAAGGTTGGGGTTTACCAGCAGCAACTCCATGCGCAACTGCTGGCCCTTGCTGTCGACCAGGCGTTGGCCGTTCAGCTTCCAGCCGGCTTCGGCAAGCAGGCCCAGGGCCTGGCGCAGGGTCTGGCGGCTGATGCCACTGCCATCGGTCTGGCTGACCTTGTAGGGCTCGCTGAACAGTTTGGCCGGCAACTGGTCGCGCAGCGGCGCCAGCAGCAGCCATTCCTTGCCGGTGGGCAGGCCGCTGGCGGCGAATTCGCTGTTGGGATAGTAACTGGTCGAGCGGCGGTAGGCGCTGCTGAACAGCGCGCGGTTGGTCCATTCGAAGTCGAGCATCAGCCCCAGCGCCTGGCGTACCCGTGGGTCGCTGAAGGTGGCCCTGCGGCTGTTCATGAACAGCCCCTGGGTTTGCGTCGGGATCTGGTGCGGGATCTGGGCCTTGATCACCTCGCCACGGCGCACGGCCGGGAAGTTGTAGCCGTTGGCCCAGTTCTTGGCCTGGTGCTCGATGTAGATGTCGAATTCGCCGGCCTTGAACGCTTCGAAGGCCACGGTGGCGTCGCGGTAGAACTCGTACTCCACGCGCTTGAAGTTGTACTTGCCACGGTTGACTGCCAGGTCCTTGCCCCAGTAGTTCTTCACCCGTTCGAACACCAGCCGGCGGCCGGGCTGAACTTCGCTGATGCGGTAGGGGCCACTGCCCAGTGGTGGCTCGAAGGTGGTGGCCTTGAAGTCGCGCTTTTGCCAGTAGTGCTTGGGCAGCACCGGCATCTCGCCCAGGCGCAGGATCAGCAGCGGGTTGCCGGCGCGCTTGAACACGAAACGGATGCGCAGTGGCCCGAGAATGTCCACCCGTTGCACTTCCTGCAGGTTGGTGCGGTAGATCGGGTGGCCGTCCTTGAGCAGCGTCCGGTATGAGAAGGCCACGTCCGCCGAGGTGATCGGCTGGCCGTCATGCCAGCGGGCTTCCGGGCGCAGGTTGAACACCACCCAGCTGCGGTCTTCGCTGTACTCCACCGTGCGGGCTATCAGGCCGTAGCTGGAGGTTGGCTCGTCGCCGGACGGGTCGTACTGGCCGGTGCCAACCATCAGCGGCTCGTTCAGCTCGCTGATGCCGTATTGCTGGAAGTTGGGCGTGGTGATCGGGCTCGACCCCTTGAAGGTGTAGGGGTTGAGGGTGTCGAAAGTGCCAAAAGCCATGGCCCGCAAGGTACCGCCTTTGGGCGCTTGCGGGTTGACCCAGTCGAAATGGGTGAATGTGGCTGGGTACTTGAGCGTGCCGAACTGCGCGTATCCGTGGCTTTCGCTCACCATCGCGGCTGCGGGAAAGCTCAAGGCCAGGCTGAGTGACAGCAGGAGGGGACGTATCAAGTCGGCATCCGATCCAGAGGCGTTGGGCTTTGATCGGGGTACAGTAACAGCTTGGTGGGGTTGGAAAAAGAGAGGTGCTGGGGTTTTCCGGTGGCTGTGTTTTCAGGCCCATTCGCGGGCACGCCCGCTCCCACAGGTACGGCACCGGCTTTGAGGGCTATGAAAAACCTGTGGGAGCGGGCGTGCCCGCGAATGGGCTGCAAAGCAGCCCCTGTAACGACTCAATGCCCGATGTAGACGGTCAGGGTCTGCCCTGGCTTGAGGGCATGGCCGCTGCGTGGGTTCCAGCGCTTGAGGTGTTTCATTTCCACATTGAAGCGTTTGGCCACCAAGTAAAGCGAATCACCCTTGCGCACTTTGTACTGAGTGGAGCGCTGCGCCGACGCGGCTACGCGATTGCCGGCGCCGCTCGGGGCACTGCCACCGCGCAGGGCCAGGACCTGGCCGGCGCGTAGGCTGCTGCCAGAAAGGCGGTTCCAGCGCTTGATGTCCTTTACCGAAACGCGGTTGGCCTTGGCGATGGCGCCCAGGTTGTCGCCACGTTTTACCCGATAGCTGCGCGCGGCCACGGGTGCCTTGTTTTCGGCGACTGCACGGGCGAACACAGCCTTGTTCGGTTGCAGGGCGACAAGTTGCTCGGGCTTGAGGTTGGACAGGCTGTCGCTCAGCAGTTGTGCCTTGGCTGTCGGCACCAGCAGCTGCTTGGGCCCGTCCACGGTCATGCGCTTCTTGAACGCCGGGTTGAGCTGGATCAGCTCGTCTTCGTCGATGTTGGCAAAGGCGGCCACCCGCGACAGGTCCAGGCGATCATTGATGGCTACCGCCTCGAAGTAGGGCTCGTTGGCGATTGGATTCAGGTTGACGCCATACGCTTCAGGCGTGAGCACCACCTGCGACAGGGCCAGCAGTTTGGGCACGTAGTCGCGGGTTTCCTGTGGCAGCGGCAGGTTCCAGTAGTCTGTTGGCAGGCCGAGCTTTTCGTTGCGCTCCATGGCACGGCTGACCGTGCCTTCACCGGCGTTGTAGGCGGCCAGGGCCAGCAGCCAGTCGCCGTTGAACATGTCGTGCAGG
The DNA here is from genome assembly GCF_044769185.1 of Pseudomonas sp. NPDC090592. Taxonomy (NCBI): domain Bacteria; kingdom Pseudomonadati; phylum Pseudomonadota; class Gammaproteobacteria; order Pseudomonadales; family Pseudomonadaceae; genus Pseudomonas; species Pseudomonas sp. NPDC090592. The sequence continues at coordinate 7,247 of NZ_JBIVXJ010000053.1, read as the reverse complement.
CGGGACAGGTAGTCCAGTGCTGCGTTGGTCGACGCGGTGATATCGCGGCGGCCATCGTAGAAGTTGGTCTGGCGCAGGTTGAAGTGGCGACCTGTGGCTGGCATGAATTGCCACATGCCGGCAGCGCTGGCGCGTGAATAGGCCATCGGGTTGTAGGCGCTTTCGATGGCTGGCAGCAGCGCCAGTTCCAGCGGCATGTCGCGCTCTTCCAGGCGCTCGACAATATAGTGCAGGTAGAGGCTGCCGCGTTCGCCGGCGCTTTCTATGAAAGTGGGGTTGCTGGCGAACCACAGGCGCTGCTGCTCGATGCGCGGATTGACGTCGATGCTGTCCTGAAGGGCAAAGCCCTGGCGCATGCGCTCCCAGACATCCTGCGGCGCCTGCTCGGCCGGTTTGACCAGCAGCGGTGAGGGTTTGTGCTTGATCCGCGCCTGGTAGTTGTGCGCGCGAACGCTATCGGATTCGTCGAGCTGACGGGTGCTCTGGCAGCCCACCAGGGTGGCGGCCAGGGCCAGCGCACTGATTTGGGCCAGGCGCGTCAGGGCGACGGAATGAGAGGTTCTGCGGCTACGGGAAGACATCGGCTGACACAGGTATCCGGGCGAAAAATTTCGGCGATTCTAGAAACCGCTCCGGGCCTGGTCAACCTTTGACCATAGATTGCGATATATCTTGCGGTTATCAGAAGGTGTCCTTCCAAGATCTCAAGGCAGCAAAAACAGTGACCTGCGAGTCGTTTGGATGTCCCTTCCATTCGTCTGCTTTTTGTTTAACTAATGTTTCAGCGGTACGCAGGAAGGGGTTGGTCAGGCGTTCCAGGCCAATGGTTGATGGCAAGGTGATGCGATTGTCGGCGCGCAAACGGGTAACATCCTCGAACCGCTGTAGAACGTGCGGGTTGGTGGGTTCCACCGCCTTGGCAAAGCGCAGGTTACCGAGGGTGTATTCGTGGGCGCAGTACACTTCTGTTTGCATCGGCAGCGCCGCCAGGCGGGCGAGGGCCGGCTGCATCTGTTCGGGTGTACCCTCGAACATGCGACCGCACCCGGCGGCGAACAGGGTGTCGCCGCTGAACAGCACGGGCGTTGCCGGCTGGTCGCTGAAGAACGCGATATGCCCAAGGGTGTGGCCGGGTACTGCCAGCACCTGGAAGGTCACGCCCAGCACGGTGACCTGGTCGCCTTCGTCCAGCGCCAGGTCGCGGCAGGGGATACGTTCCTGGGCCGGGCCGCAGACACGCGCACCGGTCAGTTGCCTGAGCCGTTCAACGCCACCGACATGGTCGTTATGGTGGTGCGTAATCAGGATGTCGCTGAGCACCCACTCGGGGTTGGCCGCCAGCCAGCGTTCCACCGGGCCGGCGTCACCTGGGTCGACCACCGCGCAGCGGCGTTTGGCAGTATCCTGTAACAACCAGATGTAGTTGTCGGAGAAAGCGGGAAGAGCATCGATCTGTATCATGGTGCGGATCCGATTCGCCTAGCGTGGCACATGAGGGCATCTTAGCCGCGATGGCGCGGTGCGAGAACCTTCGAGGGAGAGCGCAATGACCGACCAAGCCTTTGCCCAGGCCGACCCGGACTGGGTCAAGCTGATCAGCCTGGCCCGTGAGTGGTTCAACGGCCCACTCGGCCAACTGATGCTCAAGGAAGAGGAAAAACTGCTGGAAGAAGAGCTGGGGCGCTTCTTCGGTGGCTACCTCGTGCACTACGGGCCCTGTGCCGAGCCGCCACCGAGCGCGCCCCAGGTGCAGCGCAATGTGCGCCTGGGCGCGCCGTTGCCGGGGGTGGAGATTGTCTGCGAGGAGCAGGCATGGCCGCTGAGCGAACACGCCGCTGATGTGGTGGTGCTGCAGCATGGCCTGGACTTCTGCCTGTCGCCCCATGGCTTGCTGCGCGAGGCCGCCAGCGCCGTGCGCCCGGGTGGGCATTTGCTGATCGTGGGGATCAACCCGTGGAGCAGTTGGGGCATGCGCCATTTCTTCAGCCATGGCGCCTTGCGCAAGGCCCGGTGCATCTCGCCTTCGCGGGTGGGTGACTGGCTCAACCTGCTGGGCTTCGCGCTGGAGAAACGCCGCTTCGGGTGCTATCGTCCGCCGCTTGCCTCACCGGCTTGGCAGCAACGCCTGGAGGGCTGGGAGCGGCTGGCCGGTGGCTGGCAAAGCTCGGGTGGCGGCGTGTACCTGCTGGTGGCGCGCAAGATGGTGGTTGGCCTGCGGCCGCTGCGCCCGGAGCGTCGCGAACCGATGGGCAAGCTGCTGCCACTGCCATTGGCCAAGGTCAACCGCACAGCGGCCAACCCGGATACTGAAAAGCACTGAACATGAGTGGTACATGAGCGAAAGCGTCGAGATGTTTACCGATGGTGCCTGCAAGGGCAACCCCGGCCCGGGTGGCTGGGGCGTCCTGATGATCTACAAGGGCGTCGAGAAGGAACTGTGGGGCGGCGAACGCGAAACCACCAACAACCGCATGGAACTGATGGCTGCGATCCAGGGGTTGATGGCGCTGAAGCGCGAATGCGAGGTGGTGTTGACCACCGACTCGCAGTACGTGATGAAGGGCATCAACGAATGGATGGTCAACTGGAAGAAGCGCGGCTGGAAGACCGCTGCCAAGGAGCCGGTGAAAAACGCCGACCTGTGGCAGCAGCTGGATGAGCAGGTCAACCGCCACAAGGTGACCTGGAAGTGGGTGCGCGGCCATATCGGCCACCCCGGCAACGAACGCGCCGACCAGCTGGCCAACCGTGGGGTCGATGAGGTGCGCGCCCAGCGGTGAAGGCAGCTGCAAGCGACAAGCTTCAAGCTGCAAGAGGCAATGGTACGGGGCTGGCTTGCTTTTTCTTGGAGCTTGAAGCTTGAGGCTTGGCGCTTGGGTTATACTCGCGGCCTTTGTAACTGATGCAAGTTGGAGCGCCCCGCGTGGAGCAGCAGCAAGATAAGCGGTTCGTCATTCTCGATACCGAAACCACGGGCATGCCGGTCAGCGAAGGCCACCGGATCATCGAGATCGGCTGTGTCGAGGTAATCGGCCGGCGCCTGACCGGGCGGCACTTCCACGTCTACCTGCAGCCGGACCGCGAGAGTGACGAGGGCGCGATCAACGTCCACGGCATCACCGATGCCTTCCTGGTCGGCAAACCGCGCTTTGCTGATGTGGCCGAAGAGTTCTTCGATTTCATCCAGGGCGCCACGCTGGTCATCCATAACGCGGCGTTCGACGTTGGCTTCATCAACAACGAATTTGCCTTGCTCGGCCAGCAGGAGCGTGCGGACGCTTCGCAGTATTGCACCATCCTGGACACCCTGCTGCTGGCGCGCGCGCGCCACCCTGGGCAGCGCAATAGTCTCGATGCGCTGTGCAAACGCTACGATATCGACAACTCGGGCCGTGAGCTGCACGGCGCATTGCTCGACTCGGAACTGCTGGCTGACGTCTACCTGGCGATGACCGGTGGCCAGACCAGCCTGTCGCTGGCTGGGCATGGGGCAGAGGCCGAGGGTGACGGGCAGGGGACTGGCGGGAGTGAGATCCGCCGGATTACCGGGCGTGCGCCGGGGCGGGTGATCATGGCCAGTGCCGAGGAGCTGGAGGCGCATGCCGAGCGGTTGGCGGCGGTGGCCAAGTCGGCGGGTGGGCCATCCATGTGGCAGTCTCTGACCGAGACACCAGCTGGCTGATTTTCAGCCTGTACCGGCCTGTTCGCGGGCGCGCCCGCTCCCACAGGTACCGCGCAAGGCTTCAGGGCTGTGGGGCTCCCTGTGGGAGCGGGCGTGCCCGCGAAGAGGCCGGCCCTGAAAACACAGCTTCAACTACCCTGAAATGGACGCCCTGTCCTTCGGAGGTAGCTGCCTGATGTACAAGGACCTCAAGTTCCCTATCCTCATCGTGCACCGCGCCATCAAGGCTGACAGCGTCGCCGGCGAGCGCGTGCGGGGCATTGCCGAGGAACTGCGCCAGGACGGCTTCGCCATCCTCGCCGCCGCCGACCACGCCGAAGCGCGCCTGGTCGCTGCCACCCACCACGGCCTGGCCTGCATGCTGATTGCCGCCGAAGGCGTTGGCGAAAATACCCACCTGTTGCAGAACATGGCCGAGCTGATCCGCCTGGCCCGCCTGCGCGCCCCCAACCTGCCGATCTTCGCGCTGGGTGAGCAGGTCACCCTGGAAAACGCCCCTGCCGAAGCCATGAGCGAACTCAACCAGCTGCGTGGCATCCTGTACCTGTTCGAAGACACCGTACCCTTTCTCGCCCGCCAGGTGGCGCGCGCCGCGCACACTTACCTCGACGGCCTGCTGCCACCGTTCTTCAAGGCGCTGGTGCAGCACACGGCACAATCCAACTATTCCTGGCACACCCCGGGCCACGGTGGAGGGGTGGCGTACCATAAAAGCCCGGTAGGACAGGCCTTTCACCAGTTTTTCGGCGAAAATACCCTGCGCTCCGATCTGTCTGTTTCGGTGCCGGAGCTGGGTTCGCTGCTCGACCACACCGGCCCCTTGGCCGAAGCCGAGGCCAGGGCTGCACGTAACTTTGGTGCCGATCACACGTTCTTCGTCATCAACGGTACTTCCACGGCCAACAAGATCGTCTGGCATGCCATGGTCGGGCGTGACGACCTGGTGCTGGTGGACCGCAATTGCCACAAGTCGGTGGTGCACGCAATCATCATGACCGGCGCCATCCCGCTCTACCTGTGCCCGGAGCGCAACGAACTGGGCATCATCGGCCCGATCCCGCTCAGCGAGTTCAGCCCTGAGGCCATCCAGGCGAAGATCCAGGGCAACCCGCTCGCCCGTGACCGGGAACCGCGGATCAAACTGGCAGTGGTGACCAACTCCACCTACGACGGCCTGTGCTACCACGCCGGGTTGATCAAGCAGACCCTGGGGGCCAGTGTCGACGTGCTGCACTTCGACGAAGCCTGGTTTGCCTATGCGGCGTTTCATGACTTCTTCACCGGGCGCTATGCCATGGGCACTGACTGCGCGCCAGACAGCCCGCTGGTGTTCAGCACCCATTCCACCCACAAGCTGTTGGCGGCGTTCAGCCAGGCCTCGATGATCCATGTGCAGGACGGGGCCAGGCGCCAACTGGACCGCGACCGTTTCAACGAAGCGTTCATGATGCATATCTCGACCTCGCCGCAGTACAGCATCCTCGCCTCGCTGGACGTGGCCTCGACCATGATGGAGGGGCCGGCCGGGCGCTCGCTGCTGCAAGAGATGTTTGACGAAGCACTGAGTTTTCGTCGTGCCCTGGCTAATCTGCGCGAGCACATTGCTGCGCAGGATTGGTGGTTCAGTATCTGGCAGCCGCCGAGTGCCGAAGGTATCCAGCGCCTGGCTGCGCAAGACTGGCTGCTGCAGCCCGGGGCGGATTGGCATGGTTTTGGCGAAGTAGTGGACGACTACGTTCTGCTCGACCCGTTGAAGGTAACCCTGGTGATGCCGGGCCTAAGCGCAGATGGCGCGCTGGGCGAGCGCGGAATACCGGCGGCGGTGGTCAGCAAGTTTCTCTGGGAGCGGGGGCTGGTGGTGGAGAAAACCGGTCTGTACAGCTTTCTGGTGCTGTTCTCGATGGGCATCACCAAGGGCAAGTGGAGCACCTTGCTGACCGAGTTGCTGGAGTTCAAGCGCCACTATGATGGCAATACGGCCCTTGGCAGTTGCCTGCCGAGTGTGGTGGCCGCCGATGCCTCACGCTACCAGGGCATGGGCCTGCGTGACCTGTGCGACCAATTACATGGCTGCTACCGCACCAATGCCACTGCCAAGCAACTCAAGCGCCTGTTCACGCGCTTGCCGGAGGCAGCCATGAGCCCTGCACAGGCCTATGACCAGATGGTGCGTGGCGAGGTAGAGGCGGTGCCGATCGAGGCACTGCACGGGCGTGTGGCGGCGGTGATGCTGGTGCCGTACCCGCCCGGCATCCCGTTGATCATGCCGGGGGAGCGGTTCACCGAGGCGACCCGCTCGATACTCGACTACCTGGCCTTCGCCCGGGCGTTCAACCAGGGCTTCCCCGGCTTTGTCGCCGACGTGCACGGCCTGCAGAACGAGAGTGGCGGCTACACCGTGGACTGCATCACGGAATGCGAATGATCTCGACGCCGCTGCGTGCCAGTTCGAAACGGTTTTCACCCAGGTGGTTGACCTTGTCGCCGATGGCCAGGCGGTAGGTGGTGATGGGGGCGCCCAGCGTGCTGCCGTCGATTTGCAGGGTGGACTCCTGGAACTCATGCACGGGGTAGATACGGCCTTCGGCGTCACGGGCGTGGAATTGGCCGACCATTACTGCTGCCATTTGGGTGGAAACCTCTGAATTACGTAGAAAATGTCTGAAGGCATAGACCGTGGAACAGCCTCGGAAGTTTTCGCCTTGTACAAAAAAAACCAAAGCGCCGAGGAACGGTCATCTATAACTACAACGTCCCTTTACCCAGCACAGGATGGAAATTGCCATGAGCCAGGTGTATTCGGTAGCGGTTGTCGTCGGTAGCTTGCGCAAGGAGTCCTACAACCGCAAGGTCGCCCGCGCACTTTCGGAGCTGGCGCCGTCCAGCCTTGCCTTGAAAATTGTCGAAATCGGCGATTTGCCCTTGTACAACGAAGATGTCGAGGCCGAGGCGGCACCGCAGGCGTGGAAACGCTTTCGCGAGGAGATCCGCGGCAGTGATGCGGTGCTGTTCGTTACGCCGGAATATAACCGTTCGGTGCCAGGCTGCCTGAAAAACGCCATCGATGTAGGCTCGCGGCCCTACGGGCAAAGTGCCTGGAGTGGCAAGCCGACAGCGGTGGTGAGCGTGTCACCGGGGGCTATTGGGGGCTTTGGTGCCAACCATGCCGTGCGCCAGTCATTGGTATTCCTGGACATGCCGTGCATGCAGATGCCCGAGGCATACATCGGTGGGGCGGCCAGCCTGTTCGATGACTCAGGCAAGCTCAACGACAAGACCCGGCCGTTTTTGCAGGGGTTTATCGACAAGTTTGCTTCGTGGGTGAAGTTGAACAGAGCGGTCTAAGACGGTTAATGCGAAACTTGCTGAGCGGCACGATCCCTGTAGGAGCGGCCTTGTGTCGCGAAAGGGCTGCAAAGCAGCCCCAGGATTTCAGCTTCGCAGCATAAATTGCAGGGGCTGCTTTGCAGCCCTTTCGCGACACAAGGCCGCTCCTATGTATGGACTCGCCCACACTGTCTAATTGCTTTTGAACATAGGAACCCGGTTGCATCTATGTATCAGG
>NZ_JBIVXJ010000052.1:0-17737 GCF_044769185.1 Pseudomonas sp. NPDC090592 | reverse complement strand
AGCACCCACACGAATTGCTTGATTCAATTTGTTAAAGAGCGTTTGGTTAAGAGCTTTTCGTCTCAACCGAGGCGCGCATTCTACGCTTTCCTCAGGGCCTGTCAAGCGTTTATTTTGAAGTTTTTTGCGAGAAACTCGTTTAGCTTCAGACACTTGACTCAACAGGGTGGCTAGCTTTGCTTCGCTACCGCGTTGGAATGGTGCGCATTATAGGGCGGTCTTCGGGCAGGTCAACCTTTAATTTCAATGATTTGAAATATTTCCTGCGAAGTCACTTCAGGGCTATCACCCGCCCCGGCAATTGCGCACTATATTGCTCAACCCACACGCCACCCAAGGATCGCCACATCTAAATGAACACCCAACCCCGCAGCCTGGCCGCCACTCTCTTCCCGATCGGCCTGCTGCTTATCGCCATGGCATCGATCCAGTCTGGTGCCTCCTTGGCCAAAAGCATGTTCCCCGTGATTGGCGCGCAAGGCACCACCACCCTGCGCCTGATCTTCGCCAGCATCATCATGCTGCTTATATTGCGCCCGTGGCGGGTACGCATGACCGCCACCACCCTGCGCAACGTGGTCATCTATGGCATGGCGCTGGGTGGCATGAACTTCCTCTTCTATATGGCCCTGCAAACAGTTCCGATCGGCATTGCCGTGGCGCTGGAGTTCACCGGCCCGTTGGCAGTGGCAATCTTCTCTTCGCGCCGGGCAATCGACTTCCTGTGGATTGCCTTGGCCATCGCCGGCCTGCTGCTGCTGTTGCCAGCTGGCCACGGTGGCCAGGCACTCGACCCGGTGGGCGCGGCTTATGCGTTGGGCGCTGGCGTATGCTGGGCGCTCTACATTCTTTTCGGCCAGCGCGCCGGAGCCGAGCACGGTATCCAGAGCGCAGCCTTGGGGGTGGTAGTCGCCGCCCTGTTTGTTGCCCCCATCGGTATCGCCCATGCGGGTAGCGCACTGCTCACGCCTGCCTTGATCCCCGTGGCCCTGGCCGTTGCGGTGCTGTCCACCGCCCTGCCCTACAGCCTGGAAATGATTGCCCTCACGCGCATCCCGGCGCGCACCTTCGGCACCTTGATGAGCATCGAACCGGCGTTCGGCGCACTGTCCGGCCTGCTGTTCCTCGGCGAGGTGCTGACGTTCACCCAATGGCTGGCGATCGGTGCAATCATCGCCGCTTCGGTTGGCACTACCCTGTCCATGCGCAAGGAGCCCACCCCGGCTGTCGCAGCGGATTGATATGAGAAATATTTTCATTTGAGACAGGATTAGTGATTGTAGCCGCCCGCCTCGCTGATTAAGCTGTCGCAGAATCATCATCTTTACGCTATCTACTGGACTGAACACGGACGCTGGGGATATTTCAGGACGAATCAAAGCGATAACGACAGGGCCAGGCTACTGATCCACCCTGCATTTAAGGACAGGAATGAAACGTATTTTTCTCATCCTGGCCATCTTGGCTATTGCTGGATGTGCCGCTACAGCCAAGACTGAGGTCAAAAGGGGCAAGAAGGGCCTGCATATCAATTGCTCCGGCCTGTCTTCCTCGTGGGACAACTGCTACAGCAAGGCCGCAAGCTCTTGCAGTACGCGCGGCTACCGGGTTATTGCCCGCTCGGGTGATAACGATGAAGAGGCCGGTGACTACTTGTTCGGCATCAACCCGGCGGGCTACACCAGCCGCAGCATGATCGTCATCTGCAAATAGAAAAAGGGCAGCTCGCGAGCTGCCCTTTTCATTTGCCTTCCTTTATAGCGGCGCTGTACGCATCTGCAGCCAGGCCAAGGCATCGCCCTTGAGCAAAGGCGCCAGTCGCTCCCGCACATTGGTGTGATAGCTATTCAGCCATTGCAGTTCGTCTTTCGCCAACTGCTCGGGTAGCAGGCAGCGGGTATCGATCGGGCACAGCGTCAAGGTCTCGAAGTGAAGGAAGTCGCCGAAAGCGCTCTTGCCGGCCTCGCGGTTGACCACCAGGTTCTCGATGCGCACGCCCCATTGCCCCGGGCGGTACGTACCTGGCTCGATCGAGCTGATCATACCCGCTTGCATCGCCGTCTGCGGCGCGGGTGCCGCCTGGTAGGCAATCACCTGCGGCCCCTCGTGCACGTTCATGAAGTAGCCTACCCCGTGGCCGGTGCCGTGCCCGTAATCCACCTGATCAGCCCAGATCGGTGCCCGGGCAATGGCGTCAAGCAGCGGCGACAGCACACCACGCGGAAAGGTCGCACGTGACAAAGCAATCATGCCTTTGAGTACCCGGGTGCAATCCTGCTTCTGCGGGTAGCTGGGGTTGCCCACTGGCACCATGCGCGTGATGTCGGTAGTACCGCCCAGGTATTGCCCGCCCGAGTCGATCAGCAGCAGCCCGTCACCCTCGATGACCGCGTGCGACTGCTCGGTGGCGCGGTAATGCGGCATGGCACCATTGCCATTGAAGGCGGCAATGGTCGAAAAACTCAGCGATACGAAGTTCGGGCGCCGGGCACGCGCGGCACTCAACTGCTGGTCAATCGTCAGCTCGGTGATTGTCTCATTGCCCAGGCTGGCCTCCAACCAGGCAAAGAACTCGCACAAGGCGGCGCCATCCTGCTCCATGGCCTGGCGAATGTGCACCAGGTCTTCATCACCCTTGCATGACTTGCTCAGGGTGGTGGGGTTGATCCCCTCGATCAGCGACACCTCTGTGGGCAGGCTTTCCAGCAGGCCACAGGTAACTCGCGCCGGATCCACCAGCAACCGGCTCCCGGCAGGGACAGCACTCAGTGCCTTGCCCGCTTCGCTATAGTCGCGCACCTCGATGCCATCGGCTGCCAGCACCTGGCGCAAATGCGCGTCCAGCTTGTCCTGACCAACGAACAGAATGGCCTGCTGCTGATTGATCAAGGCAAAGGCCAGGAACACCGGGTTGTAGGAAACATCGCTACCACGCAGGTTGAACAGCCAGGCGATGTCATCGAGGGTAGCAATGAAATGCCAGTCGGCGCCCTTGGCCAGCATGCCCTGACGCAACTGCGCGAGCTTTTCCGCCCGGTTCACCGTCGCATGCGGCGGTAGATGCTGGTACACCGGGTTGCCCGGCAGCGCCGGGCGCCCATCCCAGACTTGCCCCAGCAGGTCCCTGTCGGTGACCAACCTTGCGCCGCGCCCCTTCAGCCGCTCACGCAGCTGACGCGCCGAGGCCAACGCCATGACCGCACCATCCACCGCGACGCTGCCGTTTGCCTCAACGTTCTCGCCCAGCCACTCCAGCGCCCCGGGTTTGCCGGGCAACAGCTTCATCAGCTCGATACCGCTGCCGGCCAGTTCGTGATCAGCCTGTTCCCAGTAGCGGCTATCGACCCACAACCCGGCGAAGCCGGACGTGACAACCAATGTGCCAACCGAGCCGTAAAAACCCGACAGCCACTGGCGCCCCTGCCAGTAACCGGGCAGGTATTCGGAAAGGTGAGGGTCGGCCGAGGGTACCAGCAAGGCATTGATGCCCTCTGCCGCCATGGCCTGACGCAGGCGTGCCAGGCGCTGCGGCACGCTTTGCTCAAGGGGGGTCTGGACGTTCATGCGCTCTCCTGCGGCTACATCACGGTTGATCCAATATGCCGATAATGGAACAGCCGCCAGAGCCCTGCAATCGCAACCTGAATCAACCGGAAGCGTCCTACAACAGTCGCACCACCGATCCACTCTCGCTGAACTTCCATACGGTATCGGCTTCACACACAGTACATTCATTGCACACAGGCAATCGACCATGCCCAGTGCCTGCAAACCGAAAACCGGCGTGGTGCTGCTCGACACCCGCACGCACACGCCCGAACATGAGCATGCCGTCCACCTCAAGCTCGCCGATGGCCTGGCCCGTCTGTTGGGCTGCCAGTGCGTACAACCCGCCCACTCGCCCTCTGTCGGCGACGGCTACTACTTTCTGCCTACCGAAACCCTGATCGACAGCAAACGCTATGCGGCCATCGGCATCTGCGGTGAGCAGGACCTGTTCGGCGGGCTGGTTGCGTCCCCCTACATGGCGACCAAGGCCATCTCGCATCCATTGCCGGCCGGGGCCAGCTTTCCGCCGGGCTGGACCGATGCTTTCGCCCGGCAGGCAAGCGACGCCTTGCTGCGCGGCTACACCGTATTCAGCAAGGCCGATGCGCGCACCGCTGCCCAGTTGCTACTGGTCGATGGTCCCTTGCGGGTCAAGCCCGTGCTGGCTTGCGCCGGCCGCGGGCAGCAGGTCATCACCACAGCGAATGCGCTGGAGCCATTGCTGGCAGGCATGGATGATGAAGCGCTGGCGCTATGGGGCCTGGTTCTCGAAGAAGACCTGAGCGACGTACAAACCTTCAGCGTCGGCCAAGTACGTGTGGCCGGCCTGAATTGTAGCTATCACGGCACCCAGCAACTCACCCACGACCATCAGGGCACCGAAGTGTACGGCGGTTCCGACCTGGTGGTGGTACGGGGTGACTATCAAGCGTTGCTGCAATTACCGCTGGAAGATCACCTGCGCCTGGCTATCAACCAGGCCATGACCTACGAGCAAGCCGCCGAACAGCACTTCCCGGGCTTCATCGCCTCCCGTCGCAACTACGACATCGCCCGCGGCGTCGATGCCCAGGGCCACCTGCGCAGCGGTGTACTGGAACAGTCCTGGCGGCTGGGCGGTGCCAGCAGCGCCGAGTTGCTGGCATTGCAGGCTTTTAGCGATGACCCGGCCTTGCAGCGGGTCCGCGCCTCCACACATGAAGTGTACGGCACACCTGACCTGCCCACTGACGCCACTCTCTTCTATCAAGGAAACGACAGTGAACTCGGACAACTCAGCAAATTTGCACGGATCCGCGAACATGACCATTCAGAGTGAAACCGTTGAACTGCAAGTGGAAAACGACAGCATCGCCGCCACCCTGGTCAGCCCCGGCAGCAAAATGCCGGGCATTCTCTTCGTCCATGGATGGGGCGGCAGCCAGCAGCGTGACCTGGCCCGCGCCCGGCACATCACCGGGCTGGGGTGTGTGTGCATGACCTTCGACTTGCGCGGTCACGAAAAGACCGAAAGCCAACGCCTGATCGTCACCCGGGAGCAGAACCTGCAGGATTTGCGGGTAGCCTATGACCGGCTGCTCAGCCACCCGGCCGTAGACAGCAGTGCCATCGCCATCATTGGCAGCAGCTACGGTGGCTACCTGGCCACCTTGCTGACCCGCGAGCGGCCCGTCAGATGGCTGGCGCTGCGGGTGCCCGCGCTGTACTGGGATGACGAATGGGACACCCCCAAACAAACCCTTGACCGCCAGCGCCTGAATGCCTACCGCCACAGCCCACTGGGGCCGGCAGACAACCGCGCGCTGGCGGCTTGTGCCGAGTTTGGCGGGGATGTGCTGCTGGTGGAGTCCGAGCAGGACGACTACGTGCCGCACAGCACGCTGATGAGCTACCGCTCGGCATTCGCCAGCGCCCACTCGCTCACCCACCGTATCGTCGACGGCGCCGACCATGCCTTATCCAGCGAAGCCAGCCAGAAGGCCTACAGCTCGATCCTGGCAGCATGGATCAGTGAAATGGTCATCGGTGCCCGTCTCGACCGCTACCCGCATTACGCGCCTTGGTATGCCTGAGGCCCGCCTACCTCACAATGCAGGCCGCCGTCGTTGCCGCGCACCAGGCTGCGCAGGGTCTGGTAGGCAGCAAAATTCAACCCGCTCGCCTGATGCTGCGCCAGCAGCTCAAGGAAGGGCTCCTCGACGAAGTACACGGCCGCCGCCGACCAGGCCTGGCGGGACTGCCATTGCAGGTATTGCAGCACCCGGCTGCCATCGTCACTGGCCTGGATGCTGACCCCCTGCAGCCCTTCACAACGCGTGGCCAGCACTTCGCTGCGCACCACCAGGGCCTGGACCAGCGCTTGCTGGCACATGCGGGGCACTTGGTATTCGATCATCTGGGTGAACCACAGGGGCTGAGGGCTTGCCGACATTGGCGGTCTCCTGGCTACGGGCGCATGCAGCGCGATGCCGAGCAGGGTAAAACCTCAAGTAAAGTCAAGGTCAAGCGGTTTTCATCAGCCTTGGCCGGGTACTGCAAAACGCCGCCGATAGTCACTCGGGGTAAGGCCGGTAATGCGCTGGAATACCTTGCGGAACGCGCTCGGGTCCTGATAACCGACACCCCAGGCGATCTGTTCGACATTGCGTCGGGTGAACTCCAGCAAACGGCACGCCCGCCCCACCCTCACCTGCTGGCAGTACTCGGTCGGGCGCAGCCCGGTAGCGGTACGAAAACGCCGCAAGAACGTACGCGCTTCCAAACCGGCACACGCCGCCATGGCGGCAAGGTCGCCTTCCTGCCCGCCATTGCCCTGCAACCAGTGCTGCACTTTGAGTACTGCCTCGTCACCGTGATCCAGGCGCGGGTTGAACACTGCCCCAGGCAGCGGTGCCGCGACCGGGTCGACGGCCAGGTAGCGAGCCGTCTCCCGCGCCACCGTCCCCCCTAGAAAACGCTCCAGCAGGCGCAAGCCCAGCCCGGTCCAGGCCATCAACCCGGCAGAGGTCACGATATCACCATCATCCAGCAGCGGCTGCTGGGACTCAACCCGCACGCGGGGGAAGCGCTGGGCAAGTGCCTGCACATAGTTCCAGTGGGTGCAGGCGGGGCGGTCGTCGAGCAGGCCGCTGGCGGCAATGAAAAATACCCCGATACACACCGACGCCAGTACGGTACCGCGGCCGTGCAGTTGGCACAGCGACGCGCGGTGACGTTCAAGCAGCTCGGCTTGCGGGGCCGACTCCAGGCTCGGGGGAACGATCAATACACGCAAGCCTGCCGAAGCCACGTCAGGGCTGTCCTGGGCAGCCAGCATCCGCCCGCCCTCATCAACCTGCCAGAAACTGACGCGCACTTGTGGCAATTCGACGGCTCCCAGTTCCGCCGCAACCCGGTTGGCCACCAGGAACAGGTCGGCCAGGCCATGCACGGCGGCGCGCTGCACGCCGGGGTACAGCAACAGGCCGATGTCCAGGCTGGCAGGAGTGTCAGTTTTTGCCCGCATAGTGTCGTTCGCGCCAATCCACAGGTTCGTGCACACAGCCTATAACTAACGCCTACCAACGACTACTGCCACAGGAGGCAGCATGAACAAGCAGGCGCTGATCATCATCGACATCCAGAACGACTACTTCCCGGGCGGCAAGTGGCCCCTCGATGGCGCCGACCGGGCGGCCGAGAACGCTGCCCGGCTGCTGGCTGCGGCGCGCCAACGCGGCGACCTGGTGGTGCATGTGCGCCATGAGTTCGACAGTGCCGATGCGCCTTTCTTCGCGCCTGGCTCCCAGGGCGCAGCCATCCACGCCAAGGTCAAACCTGCAGCAGGCGAGCCGGTGGTGCTCAAGCACAAGGTCAACGCCTTCCTCGGCACCTGCCTTGAGGACACGCTGGAGCAACATGGCGTCGAGGCCCTGACCATCGTCGGCAGCATGAGCCACATGTGCATCGACGCCGCCACCCGTGCTGCTGCCGATCTGGGCTACACGGTGACCGTGGCGCATGATGCCTGCGCAACCCTGCCGCTGGAATTCGACGGCAAGCAGGTGCCGGCGGCGCAGGTACATGACTCGGCGATGGCGGCATTGGCATTTGCCTATGCCAAGGTAGTGAAAACCGATGAGTTGCTGGGCAGTTGAACGGGCAACCTCAAATCACCACATTACGCACGAAGCGCACCGCAACGGCACCATCGTTGCGGTAGGCATACCGGCAGTTGCTGGGGAATACATGAAACTGCCCCACCTGCAGGCAGTGCTCGGCCCCTTCGATGACCAGTGTCAGCTGCCCTTGCGCCACGTAGATCTGCTCGCTCCAGCCTTCGGCATCCGCCTCGCTGGAGTAGCACTCGCCCGGTGCCAGGGTCCACTCCCAAAGCTCCACTTCGCGCCGTGCAGCGCTGGTGCCCAACAGCACCGCCCTGCTCTGCGGGTGCTCACCGGCCCAGGCCAGTTCCTCGATGCGGCCGGGGTCGCGTTGGTCGGGTGCCTGGATCAGGGTACTGAAAGCCACCCCCAAGGCTTCGGCGATCAAGTCGAGGGTGGTCAGGCTGACGTTCTTTTCGCCCGCTTCGATCGCCACCAGCATGCGCCGGCTGACCCCGGAGCGTTCGGCCAACGCCGTCTGGCTCATGCCGGCAGCGTTGCGCAAGCTGCGCACATTAAGGCTGACGTGTTGCAGCACCGATGCCCGGTGCGAAGAATCTTTGTGCACTATATTGCTCACAGGTCAAGATTGCGCAGTATACTGCCCACTTTGCGGCGATTGTGCGCCGCCCCCTCCGAGTGCGCAAGACCATGAGCCAGGCCAGCAACAAACCGACCCCTACCGTTACTTTTCGCCTGAGCAAGGCGGAGCTGGTGCTGGTGTTCATCACCATGCTGTGGGGTGGCACCTTCCTGCTGGTACATAACGTGATGACCGTCAGCGGCCCGATGTTCTTCGTCGGCCTGCGCTTTGCGGCGGCCGCACTGTTCGTTGGCGTGGTCTCGGCGCGAGCGTTGCCGGGGCTTACCCTCACCGAACTCAAGGCCGGCATGCTGATCGGTGTGTCGATCATGCTGGGCTATGGCTTGCAAACCATGGGCCTGCAAACCATCAGCAGCAGCCAATCGGCGTTCATCACTGCACTGTACGTGCCGTTCGTGCCGCTGTTGCAGTGGCTGGTGCTGGGCCGTCGCCCAGGCCTGATGCCCAGCATCGGCATTTGCCTGGCGTTCATCGGCCTGATGCTGCTGGCCGGGCCGGAGGGCGGCAGCCTGCACTTCAGCGAGGGCGAGGTTGTTACCCTGGTCAGCGCCGTCGCCATTGCCGCCGAAATCATCCTGATCAGCCGCTATGCCGGCCAGGTCGATGTGCGCCGGGTCACCGTGGTGCAACTGGCAACCGCTTCGCTGCTGGCGTTTCTGATGATCGTGCCGACCCAGGAGCGCATCCCCGACTTCTCCTGGCTCTTGCTGGCAAGCGCAGTGGGCCTGGGCGCCATGAGCGCAGTGATCCAGGTGGCAATGAACTGGGCGCAGAAGTCGGTGTCGCCTACCCGCGCCACCCTCATCTATGCAGGTGAGCCTGTATGGGCCGGTGTCGTCGGGCGCATTGCCGGCGAACGCCTGCCAGGCGTGGCGCTGCTCGGCGGTTTGCTGATCGTGATCGCAGTGGTGGTCAGCGAACTCAAGGTACGCCGCCCCCGCGAAACCACCGAAGTACAAGAGGCGCAATCTGAAGGCGAACGCCAGGCCGGGCTGTAAAGTCGCCAACAGCGACTATGCTTTGTAAAAAACTGTTATAAAAAAACAGCTTGTAACAGCCTGTTTGTAGGATTCTGCGACAGCTTGCGTGTTGGTGATCACCCCCTCGGCACGTATGATCCTTGGCAAACCTATTCAGAATAGAACGCTATGTCATTGATAGTGCTATTGCTTCTGCCGTTCGTGGGCAGTTGCCTGGCAGCCGTGCTGCCGCACAACGCACGTAACGCCGAGTCCATTCTCGCCGGGCTCGTGGCCCTGGTCGGCACCGTCCAGGTAGCACTGCTGTACCCTCAGGTTGCCCACGGGGGCGTCATTCGCGAAGAGTTTCTCTGGCTGCCCAGCCTGGGGTTGAACCTGGTGCTGCGCATGGACGGCTTTGCCTGGCTGTTCTCGCTGCTGGTGTTGGGCATCGGCACGCTGGTTTCGCTGTATGCGCGCTACTACATGTCGCCGCAGGACCCGGTACCGCGCTTCTTCGCCTTCTTCCTCGCCTTCATGGGCACCATGCTCGGCCTGGTGATCTCCGGCAACCTGATCCAGCTGGTGTTCTTCTGGGAGCTGACCAGCCTGTTTTCCTTCCTGCTGATCGGCTATTGGCACCACCGCGCCGACGCCCGCCGCGGCGCCTACATGGCGCTGATGGTGACCGGCGCGGGCGGCTTGTGCCTGCTGGTAGGGGCGTTGCTGCTCGGCCATGTGGTCGGCAGCTACGACCTGGACAAGGTCCTGGCTGCCGGCGACATCATCCGCCAGCATGCGCTGTACCCGGTGCTGCTGCCCCTGATCCTCATTGGCGCCCTGAGCAAGAGCGCACAGTTCCCCTTCCAGTTCTGGCTGCCTCATGCCATGGCAGCACCCACGCCGGTTTCGGCCTATCTGCATTCCGCCACCATGGTCAAGGCCGGGGTGTTCCTGCTGGCGCGCCTGTGGCCGGTGCTGTCGGGTAGCGAAGAATGGTTCTGGATCGTCGGCGGTGCCGGCGCCCTCACCCTGCTGCTCGGCGCCTTCGCCGCCATGTTCCAGAACGACCTCAAGGGCCTGCTGGCGTACTCGACCATCAGTCACCTGGGCCTCATTACCCTGTTGCTGGGCCTGAACAGTCCACTGGCCGCCGTTGCCGCGGTGTTCCACATTCTTAACCACGCTACCTTCAAGGCCTCGTTGTTCATGGCCGCCGGCATCATCGACCATGAAAGCGGTACGCGGGACATCCGCCGCCTCAGCGGGCTGATCCGCCTGGTGCCCTATACCGCCACCCTGGCCATGGTGGCCAGCGCCTCGATGGCCGGCGTACCCCTGATGAACGGCTTCCTGTCCAAGGAAATGTTCTTCGCCGAAACGGTGTTCATCAGCTCCACCGCCTGGGTCGAAGCAACGTTGCCGGTAATCGCCACACTGGCCGGCACCTTCAGCGTGGCCTACGCCCTGCGCTTTACCGTGGATGTATTTTTCGGCCCCACCGCGCAGGACCTGCCCCACACGCCCCACGAGCCGCCACGCTGGATGCGGGCGCCGGTCGAGTTGCTGGTGCTTACCTGCCTGGTGGTGGGCATCTTCCCCGCCCAGTCGGTTGGCCCGCTGCTGGCTGCCGCGGCCCTGCCAGTAGTAGGCGGCACCCTGCCGGAATACAGCCTGGCCATCTGGCATGGCTGGAATGCGCCACTGATCATGAGCCTGGTGGCCATGAGCGGCGGTATCGTGCTGTACCTGTTGCTGCGCAAGCAGCTGCGCCTGGGCCGCTTCCCTTACCCACCGGTGATCGAGCGTTTCAACGGCAAGCGCCTGTTCGAGCACGGCCAGGTTCACCTGATGGTGCTGGCACGTCGTATCGAACGCCTGTTCACCAGCCGCCGCCTGCAGTCGCAGCTGTTCATGCTGGTGCTCGCGGCCTTCCTCGCCGGCCTCACGCCCATGCTCTACAGTGGCCTGAGCTGGGGCGAGCGGCCGAAAATTCCGGGTTCGGGCGTGTTTGTCGCGCTGTGGCTGATCGCAATTGCCTGCGCCATCGGCGCCGCCTACCAGGCCAAATACCACCGCCTGGCGGCACTGATCATGGTCAGTGTCTGCGGCCTGATGACCTGCATCACCTTTGTCTGGTTCTCAGCACCCGACCTGGCCCTGACCCAGCTGGTGGTCGAAGTGGTCACCACCGTACTCATCCTGCTTGGCCTGCGCTGGCTGCCGCGGCGTATCGAAGGCGTTTCGCCGTTACCCGGTAGCCTGGAGCGCGCGCGCATGCGCCGCCTGCGCGACCTGCTGCTGGCCGTGCTCGTCGGTGGCGGCATGGCCGTACTGTCCTACGCCATGCTGACCCGGCCAACGCCCAACGACATTTCCTCGTTCTACCTGAGCCGGGCACTGCCCCAGGGCGGCGGCACCAACGTGGTCAATGTCATGCTGGTCGACTTCCGCGGCTTCGATACCCTGGGTGAAATCACCGTGCTGGTGGCCGTGGCGCTGACCGTATTCGCCCTGCTGCGGCGCTTCCGCCCACCGAAAGAAAGCATGCAACTGCCTGCACAGCAGCGCCTGCTGGCGCCGGATGTGGTCACCGACCTGATCAACCCTCGGCACGCCACCGACACTGCCCTGGGGTTCATGATGGTGCCTGCCGTGCTGGTACGCCTGCTGCTGCCAGTCGCCCTGCTGGTATCGATGTACCTGTTCATGCGTGGCCACAACCAGCCAGGCGGGGGCTTTGTCGCCGGCCTGGTGATGTCGGTGGCGTTCATCCTGCAGTACATGGTGGCCGGCACCCAGTGGGTCGAGGCGCAGATGAGCCTGCGTCCTTTGCGCTGGATGGGCACCGGGCTGCTGTGCGCGACCCTGACCGGGGTCGGTGCCATGCTGCTGGGCTACCCGTTCCTTACCACTCACACTGCCCACCTGCACCTGCCGCTGCTGGGTGATGTGCACGTGGCCAGCGCGCTGTTCTTCGATGTCGGCGTGTACACGGTGGTGGTCGGCTCTACCCTGCTGATCCTCACTGCCCTGGCGCACCAGTCGGTGCGCGCCTACCGCCCGGGCAACCCGGCGAAAACCAGCCAAGCAGGAGCCGCCTGATGGAAGAAGTGATTGCAGTCGCCATCGGCGTGCTGGCCGCCTCGGGTGTGTGGCTGATCCTGCGCCCTCGTACCTACCAGGTGATCATGGGCCTGTGCCTGCTGTCGTACGGGGTCAATCTGTTCATTTTCAGCATGGGCAGCCTCTTCATCGGCAAAGAACCGATCATCAAGGATGGCGTCACCCAGGACCTGCTGCACTACACCGACCCGCTCCCCCAGGCGCTGGTGCTCACCGCCATCGTCATCAGCTTTGCCATGACCGCACTGTTCCTGGTGGTGTTGCTGGCTTCACGCGGCCTGACCGGTACCGACCACGTGGATGGCCGGGAGCGTGACGAATGAATGGTATGAGCCAACTGATCGTAGCGCCCATCCTGCTACCACTGATCACCGCTGCAGTCATGTTGCTGCTGGGCGAAAAGCACCGGCAGATCAAGGCCCGGCTGAACCTGCTGTCAACCTTCGCCGGCCTGGCCATCGCAGTCAGCCTGCTGCTGTGGGTGCGTACCCAGGGGCAGGCGGAGTCGATCGGTGTCTACCTGCCGGGCAACTGGCCGGCACCGTTCGGTATCGTGCTGGTAGTCGACCACCTGTCCGCGCTGCTGCTGACCCTGACCGGGGTCATCGGCTTCAGCGCCCTGCTGTTTGCCCGTGCCCGCTGGGACAGCGCCGGGGCCAGCTTCCATGCGTTGTTTCAGATTCAGCTGATGGGCCTTTATGGCGCCTTCCTTACCGCAGACCTGTTCAACCTGTTCGTCTTCTTCGAAGTGCTGCTGGCCGCCTCGTACGGTTTGCTGTTGCATGGCTCGGGACGTGCGCGGGTGCGAGCCGGCCTGCATTACATCGCCATCAACCTGTTCGCTTCCTCGTTGTTCCTGATCGGCGCGGCGATGTTGTACGGCGTGACCGGCACCCTGAACATGGCCGACCTGGCACTGAAGATTCCACTGGTGCCGGAGGCCGACCGTGGCCTGCTGCATGCCGGCGCGGCCATCCTGGCAATGGCCTTCCTGGCCAAGGCCGGTATCTGGCCGCTGAATTTCTGGTTGGTGCCGGCCTACGCGTCGGCCAGCGCCCCCGTAGCTGCACTGTTCGCCATCATGACCAAGGTCGGCTTGTACGCGGTGCTGCGCCTGTGGACGCTGCTGTTTTCCGGGCAAGCCGGGGCATCGGCCCATTTTGGTGGCGAATGGCTGGTATACGGCGGCCTGGTTACCCTGGCAGTAGCAGCGGTATCGATCCTGGCCGCGCAGCGCCTGGAGCGAATGGCAGCCCTGAGCATTCTGGTTTCGGCCGGCACCCTGCTCGGCGCCGTCGGCTTTGCGCAAGCCGCATTGACCGGCGCGGCGCTGTTCTACCTGGTCAACTCGACCCTTGCCCTGTGTGCGCTGTTCCTGCTTGCCGAACTGGTCGAACGCTCGCGCTCGGCCAACGAGCTGCCGCTGGATGATGAAGAAGACGTCATACCGCCACCGCTGGAATCGCTACACCCGCCCAAGGGCATCAACCTCGACGACGAGCAAAAGGTGGTGATCGGCCAGATCATCCCATGGACCATGGCCTTCCTCGGCCTCAGCTTCATCGCCTGCGCCTTGTTGATCATCGGCATGCCGCCGCTGTCAGGCTTTGTCGGCAAGCTCAACCTGATCAGCGCACTGTTCAACCCGCAGGGCCTGGGCGTGCCGGCCGAGCAGCCGTTGAGCGCTGCGGGCTGGGTCCTGGTGGCGCTGTTGATCCTGTCGGGCATGGCATCGCTGGTCGCCTTCGGCCGTGTCGGCATCCTGCGTTTCTGGAAGCCCGAAGAGCGCCCGTCACCCGTACTGCGCCGCTATGAGTGCCTGCCTATCGTCATCCTGCTTGGCCTGTGCATCATCCTCAGCCTCAAGGCCGAGCCGCTGCTGCGCTACACCCAGGACACCGCCGCCAGCCTGCAGGCGCCAGACACCTACATCAAGGCGGTGATGGCAGCCAAGCCGATTCCAGGCCCCACCTCGCTCGACACAGGGGTGCAGCCATGAACCGACTGTTCCCAGCCCCACTGCTGTCGGTGTCGCTGTTCGGCCTGTGGCTGCTGCTCAACCTTTCGGTAAGCCCCGGTAACCTGCTGCTGGGTGCCGTACTTGGCGTGCTGGCCCCGCTGCTGATGGCGCCGCTGCGCCCCCAGCATGCCCATGTGCGCCGGCCGCTGGTCATCGCCCGCCTGATCGGCCGGGTCGGCATCGATGTGATCATGTCCAACCTGCAGGTAGCCCGTAGTGTGCTACGCGCCGGCAAGCAGCCACCACGCTCGGCATTCGTGCATATCCCGCTGGCCCTGCACGACCCCCATGGCCTGGCGGCGCTGTCGATGATCACCACTGTAGTACCCGGCACGGTGTGGTCTGAACTGGCGCTGGACCGCAGTGTGCTGCTGCTGCATGTATTTGACCTGGACGATGAGGCGGCCTTTATCCAGCACTTCAAGGACACCTACGAACGCCCGCTGATGGAGATTTTCCAATGACAGGCCTGCTTGCCCATGCTGTTCTCGCCAGCCTGTTCATCTTCGCGCTGGCCATGGCGCTGGCACTGGTCCGGCTGTTCCGCGGCCCGTCCGCCCAGGACCGGGTGCTGGCACTGGACTACCTGTACATCCTGGCCATGCTGACCATGCTGGTGCTGGGCATCCGTTATGCCAGTGACACCTACTTCGAAGGTGCCCTGCTGATTGCGCTGTTCGGCTTCGTCGGCTCGTTTGCCCTGGCCAAGTTCCTGCTGCGCGGTGAGGTGATCGAATGACTGAAACCCTGGTACTGCCATTCTGGCTGGAGCTGCTCACCGCCGCGCTGCTGCTGACCGGCAGCCTGTTCGCCCTTTTGGGTGCGATAGGCCTGGTGCGCCTTAAGGATTACTTCCAGCGCATGCACCCGCCGGCGCTGGCCTCGACCATTGGCGCCTGGTGCGTGGCGCTGGCCTCGATCATCTACTTCTCGTGGCTGAAGGAGGCGCCGGTACTGCACGCGTGGCTGATTCCGATCCTGCTGTCGATTACCGTGCCGGTGACCACGCTGCTGTTGGCCAGGGCTGCACTGTTTCGCAAGCGCATGTCGAAGGAGCCGGTGCCCGAAGAAGTCAGCAGCGGCGGCGACCGCGGCAACTGAAGCGCTGCCGCCTCACCCTTGGCTGAGGCGCTGCAACTCTCGCCGAACCATCGCGGCATAAGGGGGCGGGCCGAGCCGGTACAACTCACCCGCCACCCAACTCAGCCACGCACCTTGCAGCGCCTCGCGCCTGGCCAGCAAACGCTCGGCCTCGGCTACGGCATCGGCCTGATGCTGCCGATGAAACTCCGCACGCGTGGCAGGCGCTTCATCACCGTCGGTCATTCACTGGCCTTGAAGGTAGTCAGCTCACCTTTGCGCCATTTGGCAACCTTGCCGGTCACCGCCTTCAGCAATTTGCCCAGGCCTTCCTGCACTTGTTGCTGTGCAGCGAAGACCAGCATCACGCCATGTCCCTCGCGGAACACGATGCCCTCACCTTCAGGCACCGACACGAAGGCATAATCGCCTACGCCATAAACATTCAACTTGATTTCGCGAAAGCGCATTTCCAGCTTGCCGCCTTCACGGCTGGGCAATACGGCAGCGCGGAAGTGGTCACCCACTTTCAGTTCGAGACGCTGTTTGTCATCGACCACCAAAGCGTTTTCGGTGTCGATCTCGGCCATGTACAGGCCTTCGGGATTCTGTTCGGTCACATAGATAAAGCGGCCCTGGAACAGGTGGGCCAATTTACCGCGCAAGTCGCCCAGGGCGAACAACGCATGGGTATCAAGTGTGCTGACTGCCAATGAAGTAATCCTCAACCGGTTACAACCCGCCCTCACCCAAGCTCGGGGAGGCACGGCCATTTCTTGTCGATAGGCGATAAGAGTAATAAAGCGATATACGAAATGTCTGTGCCCGCTGACGATGCAGCGCGCAGGAATCTTTACTCTGGTTTGCCAGATTCGCCTTCAACCGAAGGCGCATGGCGCATTCCCGGTTCGGGAAGCGTGATGCTGAGATCACTCGCCATTAAACGCAATCAAGGGAGCGAGCCCGCAAGAACACAAGCCCTGGCATCCGTGTGCGCATTTACTGTAGGACAAATATGCCCGAAAACACCGAAACCCGTCGAGAGGCAATAAACATTTTCAGGCGGCCAGGCCTTTCTTCAGTTGCTGCTGCCAGGCCACCTGGCACTCCAGCGCTTCCTCACGCGTGGCGAATGCAGTGCCACGGCGTTCTCCATTGACCAGCACCACCCAGCAGATGCGCTTGCCCAGTGCCTGCAAAGTGGCCGGTACACCGGAGCCAATCATCACGGCTACATCGACTCGGCTATTCATCATTCCCTCCGGAATTAATTAGCACCCTAACGATATTGCCATGATACGCCCGTCGCCAGCGATGAAACAGCGCTTCCCGGTACATCAGTGTTACGCGCAAGGCAACAAAACCGGCTGCCCGCCACAAACGCAAAAAGCCCCAGGGATCGCTCCGTGGGGCTGACACCGCGCGCGGGGTTATACCTGGCGCTGGTGGCGGTCGAGCTGCTCGTGGCGCTCTTGGGCTTCGATGCAGTACTTGGTGGTCGGGCTGATCAGCAGACGCTTCAGGCCAATCGGCTCACCACTGTCATCGCACCAGCCGAAGCTCTCGTCGGAGATCCGTTCCAGGGCCATTTCCAGCTGAGGCAGCGAGCGCTGGTCGCGGTCGATTGCATTGACCAGCCAGCTCCGCTCTTCTTCAACCGAGGCCACGTCGGCAGGGTCGGACGGGGTGTCCAGGCCTTCGATGGTGGTGCGGCTGAGCTCGATGCGTGCATGGGTTTCGACTTTCATCGCCTGCAGCAGCTCTGTGAAGAAGGCCAGCTGTTCAGCGTTCATGTAGTCATCGGCCGACATGGCCAGCAACTGTTCCTTGGTCATCGATTTCTCTATGAAAAAATGTGCATTTGGGCGATTCATGTGCCGCCGACGCCTTGGCATCGGCCGCGGAATTCTTCAAGCGCCAACCGGCACTCTTTTACAGGGGGCGGCAGTCTAAGGCGCCACGTCGCGTGGAGCAACTGCAAATGGGTGCGAATTTGCTTCCGATGCCTACAATCCGCTGGTCGGTGCCGTCAGTCCAACTCCGTTGCCTGCAGCATACTGAGAATCCGGCGCTGACGCTGACGCTGACGCTGACGCTGACGCTGGCGCTGGCGCTGGCGCTGGCTCTTGATCTTGATCTTGATCTTGATCTTGATCTTGATCTTGATCTTGATCTTGATCTTGATCTTCGCGACTTCAGGAGGCCGAGCGGAGGGCTTGCGGAGGGAGGTGACGGGCATGGATGCCCGTCAAGCGCT
>NZ_JBIVXJ010000051.1:0-18678 GCF_044769185.1 Pseudomonas sp. NPDC090592 | reverse complement strand
TCGGCTTCAAGGCCTTCCCTCGATGATCAGTCGAGAACTTTCGCCTTTTGAGAGGCGAAAGTCGAGATACAAGGAGCGGCCTTGCGTCGCGATGGGCTGCGCAGCAGCCCCATTCCCCGCCCTGACAGGAATCCCCTATAGCGGCCTACAGCAAAACGGGCCAGCTGCAACGACGCTCCCTGGCCCATCGCTCATCAACACCGGCGCCTAACTCTCCGTCGCCTGGCCATTGCGCTGCATCACCTTCCCACACTGCTCACTGGCCAACCGGCTGATGATCCGGATTGCCTGATGGATACCGGCCGTGTTGCGAAAGCTCAGGCGCGGGTTGTGTTCGCATTCCAGCATTTCGTCGTGCTGGACCAGGGCTTCGCCTAGCAGTTCGAGGGTCCAGGCGTAGCTTTGGATGGTGGATAGGCGTTCCTGGTCAGACATGGCGGGCCTCCGGTTTTGCGGAGTTGGTGACGTCACTTCGGGCCGTCGAGAAACGACGGTGGAGAGCGAATGCGAGGATCCTGCTCGGACTTGAGATAAGCATGCATGAGGCTCCAAGTTTTGGTTGGAGCTACCACGATCCTTCCTACGGGATTGGGTGGCAGCTGTGTGTGGGGTAGGAATACCGGGAAACTTGGAAACCCGGCCAGGCCGAAGCCTGCCCACACACAGCCGCCATGACACAGCACGGCAGGCACAAAAAAAGCGCCAGCTGTGGTGCAGGGGCGCCTAGTGCGTGCGCCAAGTTTACCAACGGGTTCCTACGCCCGGTCACGGAATTTTCCGCGACGGGGAAATTTAGCCTCACGTAGCGCGGTGGTGCAAGTTTCGAACTTGTAGGAAAAGGATACGGAAAATGTAGGACAATCGACGAAAACACGACTTTGGCGGCAAGACGTCGAGCAAGCCTAGGAAAAATAACTGCAATGTCTGTTCAAGCGAACCTCTACCCCTGCGCGCATTGCGCACAAACTGGTATCTGCAAATCTGGAACTGAAGGGGCTTCGTGCGCTGTTTGCGTGAGGTATCACCAGACCATCAACAAACTGAAAGGCAGGAGCCATGCAGGATTACCTTGTGGGACTTGCGGGGGGCTGGGGCAGGCAGAGCCAGGTACAGAGCGCATTACAAAGCGCTGGCCTTTGATCCTGTCCCTAGCGATCATCTGGCCTCTGTTCCTGGGCCTAGGTTTAGCTGCGGCGTTCAGAAGCGAACTTTTCAACCCATTGTTGGCATTTTCTGGACCGATCATAGGTGGAATTGTCTGCTTTTATTTCAATGTCCGCTCTCAAGCTCAGCCATAGGAGACAACGATCAAGCCGCGTTGGTAATTCAGGAGTCGGTTCCGTTCAGCGGCAAGAGCAAGACGTCGATTGCACATGAGCTTGCATTGGCTCAAATGTAAGAAAGCGAAGCCATGAGGTTCACGAAGAAAAAGCGCATCAAGCTTCACGGGAAATGCGCGGGCCGCTGCGCGTCCCGCAGGTGCGAGCTTGGCGACAGCTGCACGCTGACCACTTCGAGCCGGTGATTCGCTGACCGACGAGCGCATGGCTAAACAGCTCGCCAATCACCCTATTGGCAACATGATGCCGACTGCAATATCAGCAAGGGCCTTCAGACGCTTGAGGGATGGCAGCAGTGGTTGGCAGGGCAAATAAGCTGGATGCCTTTACTTTAATGGCGGAGACAGGAATCGTATCAACACACAAGTAACTGAATTTTATTATTACCCGTGAGGATACAGCCCTTTACCTCTAAAACCACCTCAAGGAGCTCGTCCGATTGCGAACTTTAACTTCAGAGGTCACCGCTCACCTAGCAGTCATCGCTACCGAATGAGCACGAAATGCCCTCTGGTGTTTCGACTTGTAAAATAGTTACCCCTGAGAACTCCACCTTCTTCAGAGAAAAGCTTGAGTGTGGAAGCACCTTCGTATGGAGGGGATGGCTCTTCCCCTATAGACTTCGGTACTACCCTGTACATATAGTGCATTAGCGGGCGCCCCGATTCGGAGTCCTTAGATGTCTTTACCAATATAGTTTCTGAGTCAGACCCCTCCGAATGAACCTCCATACTTACGGAAATTAAACTCTGTTTGACAGTGGCCCTGGCTTCTACGACTCCTCCCTCGCCATTGTTGCTCCAGTGAATTTTCATATTCCAAACGCCGTTTAGGTCTGGAAATAAAAAATCGTTGAGCATAGGGAATTTAGCCCATAACTTCCGCCAGAAAAAATGTGCGGTCACGAGTAACGTAATCTCAAGTGCGCCGGCTCCCCCCAGCACAATTCTTAAGAGAAAAGATTTTGAAATATCAGGATCGATGAAAAACAAAGCCAGGACAATGAAGAGTACTAGCGTCGCATATATTTGGCATATCAAAACAACGAGTTTTACCGGGGAGATAACTGAAAACACTTAAGGCTCCTCAAAGTAGGTTTCTTGGCCGTTTTCGAATACAGCAATTCCCAGAGAAGGGGTAGCAATCGCGCTTAGCTTTACGCCAGGAAGCGCAGACCCAAATAGTGCTGCCAAGTATCTTCCTCCAAAACTCCTCTCGCGATTCACTGAAATTCCATGAATGATCGGCGGTGAAAAATACTGGGAAACACGAACCAGCTTCAGAGTAGGTGTTAATATATGAAAGCCATCATGAAGTTCATTTTCCGTGGTGGATATTTTTGCTAGGTCCCACGATAAATTCCCGCTTTTTGGTATTACTGCGTTTTCTTTAATTGGGAATATGGGCAGCTCATACTCTTCATTCCAGACTATTATGCCAATACCGGAAAAATTTTCTCCTGCGATAGTCGCCGTCTCACTTAATATTTTGATAATTTTTCGGTTCATTTTTAGTTGGCCTTTATTCCGACATGAGCGCACTCTTCAAGCGATCCTATCATTTTTCCTTGGTCTAACTTTTTTATGTTCACTCCTTTGCTCAAGCCTCTATCGGCCTTGACGCCCGGTTCTGTCTAAGGTCACCATGCCTTCCCAGAGCACTCAGAGCGAAACGGACGGATTATAAATCACTTTGGCCATATTATGTTGCAGCGGATTAGTTGTTTTCCTAGTGACATTCCGACCCACGTATCGCCGCTCAGGCCAAGTATCAAAAACATCATGGGTTTCGATTGACGCTTTATAACTTTACTCCACTCGCCGATATCAATGTTTGAAGGAGAAGGTTTGATCTCAGGGTGAGTGTGCCACTCACCGAGATAATCAATTGTACTGTCGCTCCCCCTCCATTGCTCCATTGCAATTTTTTGATGGTAATGTGCCGCTCTGTCAAATCTGTATCGCGAACGCTGGTCAGTTATTTGAGGCGCAGTAGCCTGAACGACGTGTAGGTATGGGCCTTTTCGATAGCCTAATAGAATCCCCCCTGCCTCTGCCTTGTCGGCCCTGTCCTGGCGATACTTATCCATTGTTTGCAATGGCTCAGCTTCGACCAGAATCTTTCTATCACTCTTTTGCTCGGCGCCCCAAATTATTGCTGTTCGCATGCAGGGCAACCTTTAATTTTTGACAGGTTTTGATTTTTAATTTTGAAAATATCAGCGTTTTCCATCGATCGGGTTCTGAACTTAGGATCGGGTGAGCCCTGCAGCCAGTCGCACACCATTTCCGTTGCCAAAGCTGCGGCATGCAGCGGCGCCGAAACTGCGTACGGAGTGTACGCTCGGCAACCATCAGTCCTTCGAACTGGCACCGTTTTCAGTACACGATAGCGCTCTTTTCGATGAGAGTTTCCATCAGGCACAAGAAGGCATCTATAGCATCCGCCACCCTTATTATCGACCCATAGGGCTTGTACAGCTTCACCGTTACCACGAATCCATACGTGTAAAAAAGGTACGTGGCTTTTCCGCTGAATTCGAATGCCGTTGAGTAGTTCGCTAACTGTCTCCTCCCCGGTGGCATCGATTATCAACTCTGCCCCGAATAATTCTTTATGAGAGAACACGCTCGTCGTGACTGCTTCGACATGGCTGTGTGGAAATTGGCGCCTTAGATCCACAGCAAGTGCTTTCGCTTTTTGCTGAAAAAGTGAAGGATAGCCGAGAATATGCCGCCCTAAATTTTCGGGCCCCATCGTGTCGGGATCAATTAATTTTAAGCCGCCGAGCTTGCCTGTCCCCGCGCCGAGTCGCAGCATAGCGTGCGCCACAAAGGATCCAATGGCACCGCAGCCTACTATGGCAATACGTTTGTTATATAGGTCTTTATAATTCAAATTTCTACTATGAACAAACTGGCCGCTGACCTTATTAATGGACAGCCTGAATAGAGGTGTCCCCCCTCCTTTGTTGTGGAGATATTGTCGGTAGAGTTTGGGGCTTCGGCGGTAGCCTTTTCGCTTCATATGGTCGAGATCAAAGCCGAAGCCGATCCAGCCCACCGGGGTGTCGATTGCAAAGGAAACATACTTGAAGCTTAGATAGTCAGGCTCAGATAGCACCTGCTGAATGCTGTCTGAAAGCTTTTTGTCCCAGGTGCGAAGCCAGGTGAAAAGTTCCTTAACAGTTTTAGGCATAGCTTCCGGTACTGCAGGAATAACTGCGGTTTTGAAAATCCAGCAGCGGTACGTTGAGTTTCTAATAGTCGCGCCTAACGACGTCGCTAACCTGTTAGCTTCATCTTGGTCATTAGAAATCAAAACTCTTTTTTTCTCGGAGCTTTCGATGACAAAGTAGTTTGCGAATTTTTCCTTGTCATCGATATGCCCTAAGAGAACCTCCCATGGGACGGCTTTTTGGCCGTACTCCCAATGGGCAGGAAATTCGTTTTGAATGTCGCTGTCACGATAACTCGGGTCCATTGCGATGCGATCCATGATCGCAGTTGCTTGGTTGATACATTGCAAAACTGCCGTTGCAGGATCGTACCTGTCGAGAGTTACAGATCCTGGGGCGAAATAACAAAGGTTGCCGAGTACGTCAATGTGTGGCATCAGTTCGGGGAGAAAGTCAGGGCGATCCAATATGCGGATCAAGGGATAGGTCAAAAAGTCCCAGTCCCTGATGGTAAGCTTGACTCGCACATTGCCTTTCTTACAGGCCAACATACCCTTGAATGCGCGAGCCGGCGCCTTGGCGGCCACCGGCACAAATCCGAGTGCTCTGAGCGCCCTCAGGGTTTCTCCTAAAACGCTCACAAGCGCTCCTCAGCCAGCACTGCTGGAGAAAACTACAGGCGGAGCGACTTTTTCAGGAGCGGTGTTCCGAATCGCGTCCACTTCGCTATCCAACTCGATGAGAGAATTGTCCCAGGGCATACGGCTACCGAACTGGGATCTCATTTGGGTGATCGCTTGAGGTTTTTGATGCTCCCTCAGCATCCGGCTGTCATGAATCGCGGTGCCAAGCTCCGAGAATCGACGCGCAGCTGCCGCACGCTCGGTGTCACTCAAGCGATTGAAGTCTTCTTTTTCATCGTCAATCCCGGCTTCACGTATCTCGCTCTTGAAGACCTCACCCAGATGTTTTGCCGCATCTTCCAAGGCCAGATCGTCCCGTCCCTTGCGAGCAATGAAGTTTTGGGCGACGGCGATCATGATCGACACAGAGGTTGGTCCTCCAGACTGCCAATGCACATCTCGCCAGGCTTTAAGGTAGCAGCAGATCCGTCGCAGTTGCTCACCGTGCTCTTCAATCCGATCTCTGAACCAGTTCGCTACGGCTTCGGGATCAGATTCGCGCCATTCACCACTGCGTGTAGCCATCGCAATATGGTCCAGGTCCTTCCACTCCTGCGGCTCAAAGCTCTCGTTCATGGCGCGAGCAACAATCATGTTGTTAGCGCTGTCCAATACAACAGCCTTTTCGAGGGACGCACGCTCTGTAATTGTCGCGAATTCGTCCTCAGGTGCCGCATAGAGAGGAATGTCGATGTGAGCCCATGTGGCGACCTGAATGCGTATGCATGTTGACTTTCCAGTCAAAAGCTTCCAGCCTTCTGTCTCGCACAGATCTTTCAGCAGTTCCTCCACCAAGGCGAAATACACCTTTGCCATCTTGTGAGGAGGGCCATTTTCCTCCCAAACAGTTACGGGCAGATAAACCCCGTAATCCCAGTCCATCTCTTGAGAGGGCTGGGCTGGCACAACGCAAGTGTTGTAAGACCAAGAGCCTTGAGTACGGAAGCGGGGTTCCACTACACGATCCATGCCCAATACGGCTTTGGTCACCGCACGAATTCTGGGTTTCAAATGATCCCGAATCTTGTTCTTGCAGCCCATCAGGAATTTGCGTTGCTCAGTTGTCGGCGCGATTCGATCTTCGAAAACGTTATCGTCGGCGCCACCTTTATGAAAAAGCTTATTAAGTTTCAGCACTTTCACTACTCCCCTTCGGTGGCGCTAGCGCCATAGAAAAATTTTGGCGATGGCGCCAGATGTTCAAGGAACGGTTGTAGTTCGCTGTTCCCCAGCCAGAACTTCGACTGTTCAGAGGCAGCGCCCAGGAGCACCTCTCGCGCTGGGCCATCCGCTTTATCAAGGGCGACGGCGCTTGCGCGTTCATCCGTAAGGGTTTCGTCGATGTGGAGGTATCTACCGGGAAGGCGATGCCGAAGCATGAAGTCGCTCAACGACTCCAAGACTGAAATGGATAGGCCGAACAGACGTTTAGGGGTGTTGGCAGGGTTGATCCCTCCCCAATCGTAAGTACCTCCACTTCGGTTGCGCCCTGGGTTCGCAGTGAATTTCGAGGACATGGTCCCTATTGAGAGGAGATGGACTGACTCACAGGATTGTTCAAAGAAAATCTGTGCTTCGTGGGCCGCCAACAGGCCAGGGGCATTGGCGTATAAGCCGCCGTCGACGTACTGGTTGTGATTGAAGGTGTGCCTTGGGAAGTAGGCGGGGGCAGCGCTCGTGGCCAAGGCGATGTCGACCAGTCGGAAATTATGGTCTCGCTTGAAAGAGGGGTGGTGAGACGTTTTAAAAACCTGAGGCTGTCCGCTTGAGTAGTTGATCGCTGGGATGAGCACAGGATGCTTGCTCTCCCCGAGTGTGCGCTCACCGAAGAGCTTCGGATCGCTGAAAAGGTTCTGCAGGGGCTTCGCGGAGTATGGGGCTCTCAGAATGCCTTTAAGGGAAAATCGCCGTTTGAATATTTCCTCCCCGTGCTCCACGAATAGGTCAACCATGACCTTCGCAGGGATACCGGCCGCTACAGCTAAAGCAAGAATGCCTCCGATGGAGGTGCCAGCTATCAAATCGAAGCGTGTAGCGATGGGAGCGCCGATCTCTTCTTCAAAATCAGCAAGGATCTTGGCCGTATACAGCCCTCGATAGCCCCCACCCGATAACGCCAAGATCTGAAAGCGCTTTTGCTCTGCGTCAACCACCATTTTTTCCTCCTTGCGCAGTCGGGTTAGCTCAGATCATGCGTTATCCACAGGTCGAGCAAATTCCCAGCAAAAACCCAATATATGGGCTTCATACCGTCACTAACCGCAAGATAATGTGGTCACGACAGCTTTGCAAGGAGGGGGGCTGTGGATAACTTGTGAGTATGTATATAGATACAGCTTGAAGCCCGCAAGCCACACGGGCTGCGGCGTTCAAGAAAATTTTTTTTGGATCCATGAATCATGGCTAGTGGCCTTGTGGATTATTTTTGACGACTGAAAACCGGCGCTTCTTGCTGTGGGTAAGTAGGCTCGGAGGGGGGTATGAAAGGCTGCGGCGAGGCGGTTGTCTGGACGTTTGCTCGGTCGAGACTATCAATATCAAATCCTCGCTTAGCGGTTGAATACCCATGACTTTTCTAATCGGCGAGCGAGCAGCCGTACAGTCAGCAGGTAGTAATAACGCGTCGCCTCACTGCGCGGGCCTAGGCGATGACCGAGAAACCAAGCAACATGCTTTCTCTGCCAAGCCCAAGGCGTCTCTCGCTGCCAGCGCTCTGCGATTTCAGCTTGGATAATCTTCGCCTGGCGCAAATGGCGTTGCCGCGTCGCGTGCGACCCGGCCAGCACGCCAGCCAAGAACAGCTCCATATCGAATGGCTTACTCATGCCCACCCCCAATGTACGCAGCGACTACGTCGATCCGACCGTGCCCCAGCTCATAGCTGATTTGCTTTCGGGCCTCACGATCAAGGCGCCGATCTAACAAGCAGCATTTACCGCCGTTGATAGGGGCGCGGTGCTGGGTGATTTGCTCATAGCGTTCACACGCGAACGCTGCCCGTAATTCATGAAAGCCTTTGAGGTGGTGTGCATGGAGGATGTCCCGCGCAGGGCGGATGATTTCTTGCAGAACATTTAGGTAGCATTCGTGTGGCGCAATCAGATTGCGGCTATCCGCAGACAATACCTGTCCTGCAAACTCAAGTGCATCTCGAACATGGTCGTCCACCGAAATCCAACGGGGCGCCGAGGCGCCAGCACGGCCGCCTTTGGTGCCTTCCTGAATGTTAATCCTGCCTAGCTCGTTAGCCTCACGGCTTAGTCGTGGCAGATCCGCCAAGATTGCCTCACGCAAGCGCATGCCGGTGGCTCGCGCCAACAGAACAATCGCGGCGGCCCGTTGCTGATGATGGAGGCAAAGCGCATGAGCGATCTGCTGAACCTGTTCGCGGTCTTGGCCTTGCGGCACCGATTGGCGAACGCCAGTGCGCTGCATGCCCAACGCCTTGCTTGGGCTGCACAATTTCACGCACTGATCACCGCGAATCGCCGCCATAGTTCTGTTAACGCTGGATAGCCGGTTTTGTGCGGTGCTGACGGCGAGATCACCGCGCCCAACCAAGTCACGCAGATACGCCGCATAGTCGGCCAACACCTTTCGATCAATGTGCCGCGCATCATTGATACCGGGCCCCTGTTCGGAGCGGCACCATTTCACGAATGCCTGCCACCGATCACAGTGTGCCTTCACCGTGCCGTAGTGGCCGCCGCCGAACATGTCTTTCAGCGCCTGCGGCCCTGCATAGCTCAATTGCCTACCGTAGCCGAAATTACGGCCGTCGCGTCTACCCACCAATGCCATGTCGGTCACCTCATCTACCGTTCTACGATCCTCGCCCCACGTCATCCCGCCAAGAATGTTGAGTGTTATCAGGGATCAAGGCCCCTGCGACCTGTGGGAAATGTCCACTACGCGGGACTGGCGGCTCCTTACGTCCGGGAGCAAGGGCATCTCATGATCTGGCCTCCTGAGCACCGTTACGGGTGGGCGGGTGGAGGCAGCATTGGCTGACGAAACCAGCGGCTGAAGATCCTGAGCCATGTGCAAGCAGCAATGCGATGATCGGGGCATGCCTGACTGTCAGTCAGGTGCAGTCCACTCCCTGGTCTGCGGCACCATCATCTGCATGGCTGTTGCTGGTGACATCGGCGTTTGTCATGCCGATTGTCACGAGGGAAGTTACCGTAGAGCCCTGTTCAAGTCGGTCTGCAGGACTGATACATATGCCCGTGCCGTTTCGGAATAAATACACGGGCGCCGCGGATAACTTTGATGTCTGTAGTGGATGGCACGGGCTTCGCCCGTGTTCGCGGGCAAGCCCGCTCCCACAGGGGTTCGCGCCAGCTTTTGAAAATTGAGCAAGACAGGTGCTCTCACCTTTAGAGCCGGACTGCATGCGAGGGCGATACAGGTTCTGGTGGTGGGGTGGGTTGCGGGGCAGGTCTGGGATTTCGGCGACATTGCATAAATTGTCGGGGGCCGCTTAGCGGCCCTTTCGCGACGCAAGGCCGCTCCCACATGGTTCGCACTTGATGTCTGAGTGTGCAGCTTATTCGTGGGTTGCTAGTGGCTCTGCAAGGTCACCCTTTCGGGGTCGCCATCTGATTGTCACTGAGGCTGTAGTCGCAGCGATTCTTTAGTTTCCGGATTCACAATCCTTCAGGTCAGAACCCAGTCGAATCATCGGCCGTATGGTGGGGCCTATCGATTGTCCCTACGTCAGTGAGCGCCAGCTTCACTGCTGCCAGATTCGGGGGGCCGATTACTGGCAAGCCATGCCCGAAAATGCACAATTGCAGTCCTCGGGGTTCATCCTCCGAGATTTGGCCTGGAGGGTCAAACCATCCGCTTTGGCAGATTGTTTCTGCGGGTGACCAGGTAATGCCGGAGATTACAGCGGGAGGCACATATCAGGGATTATCGAGTGGCTCGGGAATGAAACCTTGGCCTCTCAACGCTTTGATCACACCCCGTATCAAGTAATTGTTCGAGAACCCGATCGTGTACTGCCTGGAGCCTGGGCTAACTGGTATCAACATGCCCTGCTCCACCAGGTTCTTGATCTGGTAGGTCCGTTGGCCCGGGGTAAGCTTGGGAACCGCCCGCGCGATGTCGCCAGACTTCACCACTTTCATGCTTATCGCACAGTCCAGAATCTGCTCTTCGACTGCGGTGATCCATTCCCGGCTGCGCGCATAGCTCACGGCAGGGGACAAGATCGATTTTGTCAGGTAGCCATACTGGGTGAGCCTGTCCACCTTTTCCAGCTCATCCCGAATGCCCTCCAGCACATAAACGCACCACGCCTCCAGCCCGGCTGGGGTGCCGGTATCGGCCATCCCCAACATGGCGTAATACTTCTCGCGGTCGTTGCAGAACACGGCAGTTGGGTTCAGCACCCTGCCGCCCACGTTCACGTTGAAGCCGTACTTCATCAGCAACGCATACGTGAGCAGCCTTACCACCCGCCCGTTGCCATTGCCGAACGGGTGAATCCAGCCGAAGCGATGGTGTGCAAGGGCAACCTTCATCAATGCGTACTTCGGCGAATCCTCACGGTTGATGAAGCTGACCAGCTCCTGCATGTACTGCGGCACCAGCAGCCCATCAGGCGGAAGGTGGTCCGACTGCGAAATACGCACCGACCCTTCACGGTAGGCGCCGGGTGTGCGATCCCCTTCGCGCCGTAGATCGACCACGGTCATGGCGTGCAACTCGCGGATCATGTGCTCGGTCAGGTCTACACCGGGCTGCATCACCTGTTCGATGTAATCCATCGCCTTCTCGATGTTGGCAACCTCCAGCAACTGATCGGTGCTTTCGGCAGTGCCTTCGACTTTGCTGTCGATGTAGTCCGCCAGTGTGGTGTGGTTACCCTCGATTCGGGCAGACCCCAGGCTCTCCAGCGTGTGGAAGATATCTTTGAGCTGGAAGAAAACCGGTGCCGGGGTATCGCCTTCCAGCCTTAGCCTGCGCAGGAACTCGAGCTCGCTCAGCACGTCGACCAGTGGCGAGTCGAAGGACGGGTTCAGCAACTGGAGATCGTGGTGAGAAAACTGCGGCATCTGTGAATTATCTCTAAGCGGCTTTCAGACTATCTCTAATTTTCGTGCCTAATAGCCCGAAATCATTGGGCTTAAGGCTTATCGAAGAAAAGCATTATCTCGAAAGCCGCGCAACCTTAAGTTGAAAAAGGCACGTCGATAAGTCGAATAGGCACGGAGTTGAGCATGACAGGGTGTGGGGGCCTGGCAGTCTGGGGAATTGGGGCTGCTTCGCAGCCCATCGCCGGCAAGCGCGGCTCCCACAGAGGGAATCGTGCGCTGTTGGAGGACTGGGCCTGATTGCGGGAGGTGGCAATCAGGTCTTTGAATGGTGCCGGAGACAGGAATCGAACCTGCGACCTTCGCGTTACGAGTGCGCTGCTCTACCGACTGAGCTACACCGGCGTGTAGCGCAACGTACCACTGCTCACACCCGCAACGCAAACCCCTGTTTCCACTGGTGTAATGCCCTACCCTCAGGCCCCCTTGCACCCCTTGGGCGCCAAGTCTTCCTCTATATCGGTAGTACACGCCCACCCACTAGCCGAGCGCGTCAGGGTCAGTGACTTGCCCACCACATTGGCCGGCGCGTCCACCAGCGTGCACGCAATGCTGGCGGTGCCATCCGCCGCCTTGCCGCTCGCGGTAATCGCACAATGCGTCGTGGTCGGCTGGCCACCCAGCGCAGCCACATCTGCCACGTCTTTCCCGTCATTCAACCGCAAATCCATCGCCGTCTTAAGCGCGCTGATCTCCAGCAACCCTGCCGCGGCCTTCGCGCGGGCCTGGTGGTTGGTGTACATCGGTAAGGCGATGGTGGTCAGAATGCCGATGATCGCGATGGCAATCATCAGTTCGATCAGGGTGATACCGCGTTGCCCTTTCATGAACGTATTTCCCTTGTGTGTTCGCTTACGCATTGAGGTCGGTCGCGCCCCATGCGGCAGCGGCGCAGTAGGCCTGAACAGACACCTTTTGTCACCCCTGCCCGCTTGGGCGTCATCTTCGCTGAACTACTCTAGTGAGCATCACGGACGTACGCCCCTGCATGGACGCGGCAAGCTGTTTCCAGGCTTGTCGCACGGGCACAAAAAGGACCTTTGCATGACCTCATCCACACACCTTTACAGCTGGCGCGGCACTGACGCCAACGGCACGCCGGTCACTGGCCAAACACCTGGGCGCAGCCCGGCTTATGTGCGTGCGGGGCTGATCCGCCAGGGCATCACGGTGGCCAGTTTGCGCCCGGCCACCGGGCTGAAACTCAGCCTGCCAAAGCAGCGGGCGAAGGCTGACCCGGCGGGGTTCAGCCGGCAGTTGGCGACCTTGCTCAAGGCCGGGGTGCCGCTGTTGCAGGCGTTCGAGGTGATGGGGCGCAGTGGCTGCGATGCGGCGCAGGCGGCGTTGCTGCAAAGATTGAAACAGGATGTGGCTTCGGGCCTGGGGCTGGCGGATGCGTTGCAGCGCCACCCGGCGTGGTTCGATGCGTTGTATTGCAACCTGGTGCGGGTGGGCGAGCAGTCTGGCACGCTTGATCGGCAGCTGGAGCAACTGGCGGGCATGCTGGAAAATCGGCGGGCGCTGCACAAGAAGGTGCGCAAGGCGATGATCTACCCGCTGCTGTTGTTGCTTACCGGGTTGGGGGTGTCGGCGATCTTGTTGCTGGAGGTTATCCCCAAATTCGAGAGCATGTTCTCGGGCCTGGGCGCTGCGTTACCAGCCTTTACCCAGTGGGTGATCGACTTGTCCACAGGGCTGAGTCGGTTTGCGCCGCTGTTGCTGGTAATGGGGGTGGTGCTAGGTTTTGCCGGGCGCCAGCTTTACCGGCAGCATGCGCCAGCACGGCTGTGGATATCTCGACGCGTGCTGGCATTACCAGTTTTCGGCAAGCTGCTGGGGCAGGCAGCACTGGCGCGATTCGCGCGCAGCCTGGCAACCGCCTACGGTGCCGGGGTGCCGTTGCTTGATGCACTGGGTACGGTGGCTCGTGTAACCGGGGGCGACCTGCATGAGCAGGCGGTGTTGCGCTTGCGCCATGGCATGGCCAATGGGCAGGGGCTGAACGTGGCGATGGCGGCTGAGCCGCTGTTTCCGCCGCTGCTGGTGCAACTGACCGCCATCGGTGAGTCCAGCGGCACACTGGACCAGATGCTGGAAAAGGCCGCCAGCCATTACGAGGAACAGGTCAGCCAAACGCTGGACCAGTTGACCAGCCTGCTGGAGCCGGCCATCGTGCTGATCCTGGGCGTGCTGGTCGGTGGCCTGGTGGTGGCGATGTACCTGCCGATCTTCCAGTTGGGTAGTTTGATCTGAACATGACTTTATGGACTTTGCTGGCTGAGCAGCCGGCGTACTTCCTCACCTTGGCCACGCTGCTGGGCCTGCTGGTGGGCAGCTTTCTCAATGTGCTGGTGTATCGGCTGCCGATCATGCTGGAGCGGCAATGGCAGCGTGAGGCCCAGGAGGTACTGGGGCTGCCGGTTGCGCAACATGAACGGTTCGACCTGTGCCTGCCTGCCTCCCGCTGCCCGCAGTGTGCGCATCAGATTCGCGCCTGGGAGAATATTCCAGTCATTAGTTACCTGGCGTTGCGAGGGCGCTGTTCATCCTGCAAAACCCGCATCAGCCCGCGCTACCCGGTGGTCGAAGTCGCCAGCGCGCTACTGTCGCTGGTGGTGGCGTGGCGCTTTGGCGCTTCGGCCGAGGCCTTGCTGGCACTGCCACTCACCTGGTGCCTGCTGGCGCTGAGCCTGATCGATGCCGAGCACCAGCTGTTACCGGATGTGCTAGTGCTGCCGATGCTGTGGTTGGGGCTGATCGTGAACGCCTTCGGCCTTTATGTGCCGTTGGCCGACGCGCTGTGGGGCGCGGTGGCCGGGTACCTCAGCCTGTGGTCGGTGTACTGGGTGTTCAAGCTGGTCACCGGCAAGGAAGGCATGGGCTATGGCGACTTCAAGTTGATGGCGTTGATCGGGGCCTGGGGTGGCTGGCAGGTGTTGCCGTTGACGCTGCTGTTGTCGTCGGTGGTGGGGGCGCTGGTTGGCCTGTGCCTGCTGCGTTTGCGTCGGCACGCCATGGGCACTGCGATGCCGTTCGGGCCTTATCTGGCGATTGCGGGGTGGATTGCTGTGCTCTGGGGTGATGAAATAGTCGCCTCTTACATGCAACTGCTTGGATACTGATGGCCACTGCAGCCTTTACCCCGTGGATTCTCGGCCTCACCGGCGGCATTGGTAGCGGCAAGAGCGCCGCTGCCGAGCGCTTCGTCGAGCTTGGCGTGCACCTGGTCGACGCCGACCAGGCAGCGCGCTGGGTGGTTGAGCCTGGCCGCCCGGCCTTGGCCAGCATCGTCGAGCGTTTCGGCCCTGGCGTGCTGCAGGCGGACGGCCAGCTCGACCGCGCCGCCCTGCGCCAGCTGATCTTCGCCGACCCGGCGCAGCGCAAATGGCTGGAGCAACTGCTGCACCCGCTGATCGGGCAGGAGATTTTCAGCTACCTGGCCAAGGCACAGTCGCCGTATGCGGTCTATGTGTCGCCGCTGCTGATCGAGTCGGGGCAATACCATAAGACCCAGCGCGTGCTGGTGATCGATGCGCCACAGGAGCTGCAAATAGCGCGTACCCTGGCGCGGGACAACACCAGTGCCGAGCAGGTGCAGGCCATTTTGCAGGCCCAGTTGGCCCGTGATGAGCGCCTGCGTCATGCCGATGATGTGGTGGTCAATGATGGCGACCTGGCCGCCCTGCATCAGCAGATTGATCGCCTGCACCACTTTTACCTGACTTTGAAAGGAGGCCAGCCATGAGCCAGCCATTGACCGTCGACTGCCCGACTTGTGGCGCACCTGTGGAATGGAGCGAGAAAAGCGCGTTCCGGCCGTTTTGTTCAGACCGCTGCAAACTGATCGACCTGGGGGCCTGGGCGGCTGAGGAACACAAGATTCCGGGGGCTGAAGAGTCTGAGGATGAGCTGTATTCGGGGGACCTGGAACCGCGGCATTAAGCGGGTTTCAAGGTGGCTGTGCAGGCCTCTTCGCGGGCACGCCCGCTCCCACAGGTACTGCATGGCGTTCAGTTTGCGCACTTTCCTGTGGGAGCGGGCGTGCCCGCGAAGAGGCCTGCACAGCCACCCAGATCTCAACGCTCATCCTCCTTCCACGGCGCCTGCAAATACCGCGTGCGGTTAAACGTTTCCAGCCACTCCGGGCAAAACACCACCAGTGCACTGATCACCATGCCGTTGATGAACGCCTCGGGGAACATCATCAGCCACAGGTAACCGACAAAGTCGCTGAGCCACTCCGGCATGGCAAAGCGCCCGTCCAGCCACAACAACCCTAGCGCCGCAGGCACGCAAACCAGCACGGTCAGCGCTGCCGGGAAGAACCCCGAACAGAAGATATAAACGAACAGGTTCCGCGGCTGCGCCCGTTCGACCACAATCGCACACACCTCGGTAACCAGCACCGGCAAGCCCACCAGCAACAGCCCATTCACCCCTAGCGCCGCCAGGTCCTGCCGCCCCAGCGCCAGCAGTCCAAGCTGGGCCATGAACCCACCCAGCACCGCCAACGGCCAGTCCAGCAACAGGGTAACCGCCGTCATGCCGATGAAGTGGTACGACACCCCGGTATCGAAATCGCGCCTGACCAACCACAGCGCAAACAGGCAGAACACGGTGCCAAACAGAAGGTGCTGGCGGCGGCGGTCGGCAAACAGCTCCACCCAGCGCACGCGACTGACCGCCCAGACCAACAGCGGCACAAAACCCAGCCAGCCAAGCGTAAGGGTAGTGCCGGACAACACCTGCGCGCTGATCACCTGAACAATACCCCTTGCCGCCATGTGGATTAAATCGAGTCTACACCCATTCTGCCTGTGCTTCGGCTGCGTCAGGCTGGCGCCCTCGTAGGATGCTGCAGACAGCAATAGCCGGAACAGACTGATTCCCACGCTTAAACAGCATCTTACCGTCATCGATTAGCGGCTAAGCTCTTTGCATGGATGACTCAGACTACCTGCGCCTGCTTACCATCCAGGCCGAACAAGCCAATGCCTTTCTCTCCAACGCCCGCAAGTGGGAACGGGAGCGTTGGGTGTGCCAGCGCCTTTTGCAGGGGTTGAACATTCCCTACCGCAGCGAAGACTTCACCCCGGCCGGGCAAGAGCCGCCCGACGTGTTGTTCCGCGATGCGGCGTTCGAGGTGTTTTTTGTGCTGGACGAGGGCCGCCGGCTCAACGATGAATGGCGCGAAGAGTTGCAGCGCCGGCGCAGTGCGTTTTCCCTGGCGCAACTGGTGCGCCGTGAAGCACGCCCGCGGCGCATCAGTGCCACCGAGCTGCTGGGCCGCCTGGCGCCGACCTTGCGTAAAAAGGCACACAATTACCGGGAACGCGGCCTGGAGCTGAATGAGCTGGACATCATTGCCTTTTCCAGCCTGAAGCGCGAAGTGCTCGACCTGAACACCCATTTTCCGCCGCCCACCGAATACCTGCGCCAGGGCTGGCGCTCGTTGTCGCTGGTGGGGCCGACGTTTGCCCGTGTGCTGTTTGCCCACCCCGACGCGCCGGATTTTCTGCGCGGCAACCTGGGGCGCAGCATCGTATTTGATGTAGGCATCAGTCTTTGATCCACTGCACCGAGTGTTTGCAATGGCGTACACTCGGCGCCGGGGATAGAAAGCATTATCATTTGTTTCAAGCCCTTGCGCGAACGCTGTAGCGTTTGCGCAGTCACAGACGTCTACCTGACGAGGCCCCACCATGACCAGCCGCTTGAACCCGGAAGATCAGCGTCGTGTCGATGAGTATCTGCGAGCCCCCCAGCACCAAGTCGAGCGCAGGCCCTTCCGGCCGTGGCTGCTCCTTGCGCTGGTGGTGGCCGTAACCATCGGGTTGGGTCTCATCAGCCGCCTGCTGAGTGGACTGGTGCTATGAGCTGCTTCGCGCTCGCCCTCCCCTCGTGCAGTTTGCGGCCGGCCCGCTGGGCCACGAATTCCGTAAACCTTATGAGATATCCCCATGACTCATCGCATCGTGATTGTCGGCGGCGGCGCCGGCGGCCTGGAACTGGCGACCCGCCTGGGTAAAAGCCTGGGCAAGCGCAAGCAGGCCGAAATTACCCTGGTCGACGCCAACCTCACGCATATCTGGAAGCCCTTGCTGCACGAGGTGGCTGCCGGCTCGCTGAACTCCTCGGAAGACGAACTGAACTACGTGGCCCAGGCCAAGTGGAACCACTTCAACTTCCAGCTGGGGCGCATGAGCGGCCTGGACCGTGAAGGCAAGCAGATCCAGCTGGCCGCCACCCTCGATGAAGAGGGCCGCGAACTGCTGCCTGCGCGCACCTTGGGCTATGACACCCTGGTCATCGCCGTAGGCTCCAACACCAACGACTTCGGTACCCTGGGCGCGGCGCAGCACTGCCTGTTCCTGGACACCCGCAAGCAGGCCGAGCGTTTCCACCAGCAGCTGC
This sequence comes from Pseudomonas sp. NPDC090592, assembly GCF_044769185.1. NCBI lineage: Bacteria > Pseudomonadati > Pseudomonadota > Gammaproteobacteria > Pseudomonadales > Pseudomonadaceae > Pseudomonas > Pseudomonas sp. NPDC090592. The sequence continues at coordinate 959 of NZ_JBIVXJ010000051.1, read as the reverse complement.
TGAACCACTACCTGCGCGCCCATGCCGGCGACGTGGCCAGTGAAAAAATCAGCGTCGCCATCGTCGGCGCCGGTGCCACCGGTGTGGAACTGGCGGCCGAACTGCACCACGCCGCCCACGAACTGGCAGCCTATGGCCTGGACCGCATCCAGCCCAAGGACATGCACATCACTATCATCGAGGCGGGCCCTCGCGTGCTGCCAGCGCTGCCAGAGCGCATCAGCGTGCCGGTGCACAAGACCCTGGAAAAACTCGGCGTCAAGGTGATGACCAACGCTGCGGTCAGTGAAGTGACCGAGGATGGCCTGAAAACCAAGGATGGTGAGGTAATCCAAGCCAGCCTGAAAGTGTGGGCGGCCGGTATCCGTGCGCCGGGTTTCCTGAAGGACATCGATGGCCTGGAAACCAACCGCATCAACCAGCTGGTGGTGCGCCCTACCCTGCAGACCACCCGCGATGACAACATCTTCGCCTTTGGCGATTGCGCCGCTTGCCCGCAACCAGGCAGCGACCGCAGCGTGCCACCACGCGCCCAGGCCGCGCACCAGCAGGCTTCGATGCTGGCGCAAAGCCTGAAGGCGCGGCTGGAGAACAAGGCGCTGCCGACCTACGAGTACAAGGACTACGGCTCGCTGGTGTCACTGTCCCGCTTCTCGGCGGTGGGCAACCTGATGGGTAACCTGATGGGCAGCGTGAAACTGGAAGGCTGGCTGGCGCGGATGTTCTACGTATCGCTGTACCGCATGCACCAGATGGCGCTGTATGGGTTTTTCCGCACGGCGTTGATGATGCTGGGCAGCAAGATTGGCCGGGGTACTGAGCCGCGATTGAAGCTGCACTGAAGATCGCTGGGGGCGCTTTGCGCCCCTTTCGCGACACAAGGCCGCTCCTATGTATGGACTCGCCCACACTGTCTAATTGCTTTTGAACATAGGAACCCGGTTGCATCTATGTATCAG
>NZ_JBIVXJ010000050.1:0-23670 GCF_044769185.1 Pseudomonas sp. NPDC090592 | reverse complement strand
ACCATGGCCTGACAGGTTCGGCACGTTGCAACAAATGTGGGAGCGGGCTTGCCCCGCGAAGCGCCGCGCGGGCGGCGCTCGATCTCCCAGGCGCCAAAAATCTCCCGCCGAACAACCAAAGCTATACAGAAAATTTCTTCTGTATAGATTTCCACGGCAACCTGCACTATACCTTGTACAACAAACCAATTTTGTACAGGTATTGCGCATGTCCAGCTACCTGCAATCCTTCACCGAACGCTTTGCCACGCTCGACACGCACAACCTCGACCTGCTGAACGACCTGTACAGCGAGGACGTCGACTTCCGCGACCCTCTGCACCAGATCACCGGCCTGCCCGCACTGCGCGATTATTTCACCCAGTTGTACGCGAACGTTGCCGAGTGCCACTACCGCTTCGAAGGCACCGACGAGCTGGAGCCCGGCCACGGCTACATTCGCTGGACCTTGCACTTTCGCCACCCGCAGCTGGCCCGTGGGCAACTGATCAGCCTGCAAGGCTGCAGCCACCTGCGCTGGCATGAGCGGGTGCACTTTCACCAGGATTACTTCGACGCCGGTGCGCTGCTGTACGAGCATGTGCCGGTTATAGGCGGCGTGATTCGCTGGCTCAAAGGCAGGCTGGCATGAGCCGTTGCTGGCTGACCGGCGCCAGCAGTGGCATCGGTGCGGCGCTGGCGTTGCACTTGCTGGAGCAAGGCCATCAGGTGGCGCTTGGGGCACGCCGGGTCGATAAGCTGACAGCGCTGGCAGCGCGGTTCCCAGGCCAGGTGCTGCTGACCGTGGGTGATGTCGACCAGCCTGAGCACGTGGCGCAAATGGCCGAGCAGATCGAACACGCCTGGGGCGCGCTGGACCAGGTGATTCTCAATGCGGGCACCTGCGAGTACCTGGAGCCGGGGCACTTCGACCCGATGCTGGTCGAACGGGTGATGCGTACCAACCTGACCGGCACCAGCCTTTGCCTGGCTGCTGCCCTGCCTTTGCTGCGCCGCGGCCGGCAACCACACCTGGTGGTCATGGGCAGTTCGGTCAGCTGGTTGGCACTGCCGCGCGCGGGGGCGTACGGCGCGTCCAAGGCGGCATTGCGTTACCTGGTCGAATCCCTGCGCATCGACCTCGTCGGCGAAGGCATTGATGTCACCCTGGTCAGCCCAGGCTTTGTCGACACCCCCCTGACCCGCCGCAACGACTTCCCCATGCCCCAGATGTGGAGCGCCGAGCGCGCCGCCGCCCGTATCATCTCGCGCCTGCCGCGTCGCCCTCTGGAAATCACCTTTCCCGCCCCATTTACGCTAGTGCTGCGCCTGCTGGGCGCATTGCCGGCGCGCTGGCGCCTCAAGTTGGGCCGCCACCTGGCGCGCCAACCACAGGGCTGACCTATGCGCATAGCCATCATCGGTACGGGTATCGCCGGCCTCACCTGCGCCCACCTGCTTGCGCGTCGCCATGAGGTCAGCGTGTTCGAGGCCGCAGACCGGGTCGGCGGGCATACCCATACCGTCGACGTGCCATGGCAGGGCCAGCACTACGCAGTCGATACCGGTTTCATCGTGTTCAACGACTGGACCTACCCCCATTTCATCCGCCTGCTCAAGCACCTGGGCGTGGCCTCGCGGCCGACCGAAATGAGCTTTTCAGTGCATGAGCCGCGCACAGGCTTCGAGTACAACGGTCACGACCTGGACACCCTGTTTGCCCAGCGGCGCAACCTGCTGTCTGCTGGGTTCTGGGGAATGTTGCGCGACGTGCTGCGCTTCAACCGCCAGGCTCCAGCCGACCTGGGCCAGCACCGCATCGACGGCGCGACTACCCTCGGCAGCTACCTGCACGCCCAGGGTTATGGGCGGCGTTTCATCGACCATTACATCGTGCCCATGGGGTCAGCCATCTGGTCGATGTCGCCGGCCGACATGTTGAACTTCCCCTTGCAGTTCTTCGTGCGTTTTTGCCAGAACCACGGCCTGCTGTCGGTCAATAATCGCCCGCAATGGCGCGTGATCGAGGGTGGCTCGCGCGCTTACCTTGAGCCCCTTTGCCAGCCTTTTGCCCAGCGCATACGCTTGGGCAGCCCGGTGCAGCAGGTGTGGCGGGACGAGGGTGGCGTGGCAGTTACCTGGCCAGGCGGCAGCGAACGCTTCGACAAGGTGGTGTTCGCCTGCCACAGCGACCAGGCCCTGGCCCTGCTGGCAGCGCCCAGTGAACAGGAGCGCGCCATACTCGGCGCCATTCGCTATGCCCGCAACGACGTGGTGCTGCACACCGACACGCGCTTGCTGCCACAGCGGCGCAAGGCCTGGGCCGCCTGGAACTACCGCCTGGGCGACAACACGCAGGCGCCCGCCGCACTCACCTACAACATGAACATTCTCCAGGGCATCCAGGCGCCGACCACGTTTTGCGTCAGCCTCAACCAGACCGCCTTGGTGGACCCGCACCAGATAATCGCCCGTTTCGACTACGCACACCCTCAATACAGCCTGGCCGCCATGGCGGCACAGGCCCGTCACGGCGAACTGCAAGGCCCGTTGCACAGCTACTACTGCGGTGCTTACTGGGCCAACGGCTTTCACGAAGACGGCGTGCTCAGCGCGCTGAACGTGGCACGGCATTTTGGAGAGCAGCTGTGAACAGCAGCCTGTGCCACGGCTGGGTCAGCCACCGGCGGGTCAGCCCAAGGCCGCATGCATTTCGCTACCGGGTTGGCATGCTCTACCTGGACCTGAACGAACAACAGCAGGTGCTGAACCTGTGCCGCTGGCTTGGGCCATCGCGGCTGGCGCCTTTGTGCTGGCGTGAAACCGACTACCTGCCGGCGCTGACGCGCCAAGGCAAATCACTGGCCGACGCTGCCCGGCTACTGGTCGGCCAGGCCATCGGCCAGCGCCCCGAAGGTGCCGTGCACCTGCTTACCCAACCACGCTGTTGGGGGTTGTCCTTCAACCCGGTGAGTACGTACTTCTGCCATGACCGGCAGGGCCAACTCGCCGCCGTGCTGCTGGAAGTGCGCAACACCCCCTGGCGTGAACGCTTCCATTATGTGCTGCCCGTGGACGGTGACCTGACCCGGCCATTTAGCGTGGCCAAGGCGTTCCATGTGTCGCCGTTCATGCCGCTGGACATGCACTATCACCTGCGTTTCGCCCTCGATGCCCAGCGGGTGCGCATCCACATGGAGAACTGGCGCGCCGGGCACAAGGTGTTCGAGGCCGACCTGGCGCTGCAACGCCAACCACTGAACCGCGCCGCCGTGCAGCAGCACATCCTCAGGTTCCCCTGGATGAGCCTGCGCACCCTTACTGGCATCTACTGGCAGGCCTTGCGCCTGCTGCTCAAGCGCACGCCCGTGCACGACCACATCGCCAGCCAGCACGACCTGGCACTCGGCCAACCCACCGTTGAGGAGCCCGACCATGCCCGAACCGACCCTGAGCGTTAGCAAATCGGCAAGCATTGCCCCTCTGCTCGGCGGCCTGGCCAAGCGCGCCGTACTCGCCCAGTTGCGCCAGCTGCGCCATGGCTACCTTCGCCTGGTCAGCCAAGGCCAGCACTGGACCTTCGGCGACGTTGCCAGCCGGCTTTACGCCGAAGTGGAAGTGGTTGACGAGGCAGCTTGGGGACTGGTGGCAGGCAATGGCTCGATTGGTGCCGGCGAAGGCTATATCCACGGTTACTGGCGCAGCCCGGACCTTGCTGCGGTCACCCGCCTGTTCGTGGCCAACCTGGATGTGCTGGATGCCATGGAGGGTGGCCTGGCACGCCTGGCACGGCCGGCCCTGCGCTTGTTGCACCGTTTGAACCGCAATAGCCGGCGTGGTGCGCGGCGCAACATCCTTGCGCATTACGACCTTGGCAACGCGCTGTTCGAGCGCCTGCTAGACCCCACCATGATGTACTCCGCCGCGCAGTTCGACAGCCCTTTGCAAACACTTGAACAGGCCCAGAACCACAAGCTGCGGCGCATCTGCGAAAAGCTCGAACTCATGCCCCACGACCACTTGCTGGAGATCGGCAGCGGCTGGGGTAGCCTGGCCATCCACGCCGCCCAGCAGCATGGCTGCCGGGTTACCACCACCACCCTTTCGGCCGCGCAGCACGCCCACACCCTGCAACGGGTCAAGGCATTGGGCCTGGAACAGCGCATCACGGTGCTGCTTGAAGACTATCGCGACCTGCGCGGGCGCTTCGACAAGCTGGTATCGATCGAGATGATCGAAGCCGTTGGCCACCGCTACCTGCCCACGTACTTCCGCCAGTGCGCCGCGCTGCTCAAGGACGATGGCCTGATGCTGGTGCAAGCCATTACCATCCGCGACCAGCGCTACGCCCAGGCAAGGCGCTCGGTGGATTTCATCCAGCGCTACATCTTCCCCGGTGGCGCCTTGCCCTCTCTCAGCGTGCTGCTGGATACCGCCAGCCGCCAGACCGGGTTGAACCTGGTGCACCTGGAGGATTTTGGCCAGGACTACGCACGCACCCTGAGCCACTGGCGCGACAACCTGCACCTGGCGCGTGCGGAGCTGATGGCACTGGGTTATGACGATACCTTCCAGCGCTTGTGGGAGTTCTACCTGTGTTATTGCCAGGGTGGCTTCGAAGAACGAACCATCGGCGTGGCGCAACTGCTCTGGGCCGCACCGCAGGCGCGCAAGGCACCGCTGCCGGGCCGCTGAGCATGGGCCGCGGGTGGCTGATTGGCAACGCACTGTGGCTGCAAGCTGGCTGGTGGGTCTGTGTGCTGGGCGCACGCCAGCCCTGGCTGCTGCTGGCCGCGATGACTGGCGTGCTGGTGCACCTGCGCTTGTGCCCGCACCCGCGCAGGGAGACGCGCGTCCTGCTTGGCGTGGCGATTGCCGGATGCCTGCTCGACAGCCTGCTGGGCATGCTGGGGGTGTTCCACTTCGAACACTGGCCCTTACCGCTTTGGTTGGCACTGCTGTGGCTGGTACTGGCCAGCGGGCTGCGCCACAGCCTGGCATGGGCCGGGCAACCGCTGTGGCGCGCCGTGCTGCTGGGCATGCTGGGCGGCCCGTTGGCTTACCTGGCCGGGGCCCGTGTGGCTGGCATCGAGTTGCCGATGGGAGCGCTGCACACCGCACTGGTTCTGGCGCCGGTCTGGGCGCTTGCCCTGCCGCTGGCATTGCGCTTCGCGGCAAGGGCCTAACGCATGTCTACAGCTGCACCAGGCGCTCGCGCAGGAACTCGACAAACCCTTGCACCGGCCGCGACACCTGCCGATGTTGCGGGTACACCGCCGACAACTGCAGCGCTGGCGGCGTCCAGTCTTGCAGTACAGTGACCAGCCGCCCATCCGCCAAGGCCTGGCCAACGATAAAGGTCGGCAGATAGGTCACGCCCATCCCGGCAATCGCTGCGTCCCGCAGCAACTCGCCGTTGTTGGCGCGCATACGCCCGGCTACCTGAATAGCCTGCGCCTTGCCGCCCTGGCGGAACTGCCACTGCACCTGCCGCGAATGCCCATAAGGCAGGCAGTCATGCCCGGCCAGTTCATCCGGCTGTACTGGTGTTCCCCGCGCCTGCAGGTAAGCCGCGCTTGCGCAATACACCCGCTCGACACTGGCAATACGCCGCGCAATCAGGCTGGAGTCTTCCAGCGCGCCAATCCGCAGCGCAAGGTCATAGCCCTCGCCAATCAGGTCCACCGCGCGGTCGCTCAGGTCCACTTCCACATCCACCTGCGGGTGCAATTGCAGGAACTCGGTCAGCAGGCAGCCCAGGTGAGACATGGCGAACGACAGCGGTGCACTCAGGCGCAAGGTGCCACGCAAGGCCTGGGCCTGGCCGCTGATGTCATGCTCCACCTGCTGCACTTCGCCTAGCAGGCGCAGGGCCGACTGGTAGTAATGCTGGCCCAGTGGCGTGGCATCCAGGCGCCGGGTGGAGCGGTTGAGCAGGCGTACACCCAGGCGCTCTTCAAGCTGCATCAGACGCCGGCTGACCGATTGCTTGGACATGCCCAGCCGGTCGGCGGCAGCAGTAAAACTGCCGGCCTCCATCACCTGGGCGAAAATCCGCATGTCTTCGTAGGGGTTCATTGTCTCGCTCATGGTGACAGTCAAACGCTTTATAGCGGCTTTTTCCCACAAGTGCATCTCCCTAATCTACGCACAGGTCGCAGCGATGGCCCAGCAGGCCAGGCAAGACGCCCATTACCAACACTTGCATAGAAAAGGATTCGCTCATGAACATTGTCCACAAAGCCCTCACCGCCTCCCTTCTGGCTCTGTCCGTTTCCAGCGCCTTTGCCGCGGGCAGCCCAGGTGTCGAACAACAGACCCAGGCGTTCCTCGAAGCCCTGGAAAAAGGCGGCGGCAAGCCACTGGAACAACTCAGCCCGAAAGACGCCCGCGCAGTGCTTACCGGTGCCCAGGCTTCGGTCAAGGTCGACCTCTCCGGTATCGAGGTGAAGGCACGTACCATCCAGGCCAACGGCGAGTCGATCAAGCTGCAAGTGGTGCGCCCGGCCAACGTCAAGGGTGACCTGCCAGTGTTCATGTTCTTCCACGGCGGCGGCTGGGTACTCGGCGACTTCCCGACCCACCAGCGGCTGATCCGCGACCTGGTGGTCGGCTCTGGTGCGGTGGCGGTCTATGTGGACTACACCCCATCACCAGAAGCGCACTACCCGACAGCGATCAACCAGGCGTATGCCGCCACCCGCTGGGTAGCCGAGCATGGCAAGGAAATCGGCGTGGACGGCAAGCGCCTGGCCGTGGCCGGCAACAGCGTCGGCGGCAACATGGCGGCGGTGGTTGCGCTCAAGGCCAAAGAGGCCGGCACCCCTGCCCTGCGCTTCCAGTTGCTGCTGTGGCCGGTGACCGATGCCAGCTTCGAAACGGCCTCGTACAAGCAGTTTGCCGAAGGGCACTTCCTGACCACCGGGATGATGAAGTGGTTCTGGGACAACTACACCACCGATGCCAGTGCCCGGGCACAAATCTACGCCTCGCCGCTGCGGGCCAACAGTGAACAGTTGAAAGGGTTGCCACCAGCGCTGGTGCAAACGGCTGAGTTCGATGTGCTGCGCGATGAAGGTGAAGCGTATGCCCGCAAATTGAATGCGGCCGGCGTGACCGTGACCTCGGTGCGGTACAACGGGATGATTCATGACTATGGCCTGCTCAACCCACTGAGCCAGGTGCCGGCGGTGAAGGCGGCAATGCGACAGGCGGGCAGCGAACTCAAAGTGCACCTTCAATAACCTCATCCATCCATACGGCAGGGCCTGGCGCCCTGTCGCCCCAGGAGTACGATCATGCTCACCGTACGCAACGCCCAAGACCGCGGCCTGGCCTTCCATGGCTGGTTGAAGTCCTTCCATACATTCTCGTTCGGCCATTACCGCAACCCGGACGAGCAAGGCTTCTCCGACCTGCTGGTGATCAACGACGACCGCGTCATCGCGGGCAAGGGCTTTGGCCAACACCCGCACCGCGACATGGAAATTTTCAGCTATGTGCTTGAAGGCGCGCTGGAACACAAGGACACGCTGGGCACCGGTTCAGTCATTCGCCCGGGCGATGTGCAACTGATGAGCGCAGGCCATGGCGTGGCCCACAGCGAGTTCAACCACAGCCATGCGCAGCCGGTGCACTTCCTGCAGATCTGGATCGTGCCCAACGTGCAAGGGGCGACCCCGCGTTACCAGCAACAGCATTTCAGTGCCGAGGAAAAGCGCGGCAAGCTGCGCCTGATCATCTCGCCGGATGGCGCCGAAGGGTCGTTGCAGGTGCGGCAGAATGCGCGGGTGTATGCCGGTCTGTTCGACGGTGACGAGCGCGCCACGCTGACCCTGCCGGAAAACCGCCATGCCTATGTGCATGTGGCCCGGGGCCGCGTCGAGCTCAATGGGCAACGGTTGAATGAAGGCGATGGGGTGCGGGTGAGGCACGAGCAGGCACTGGAACTGGCTAACGGGGTGGATGCCGAGGTACTGGTGTTTGACCTGCGGCCCCATGAGTTGCCAGGCATGCCATGAGCAGGATCGGCCATTGCGCGGGGCCCATGTGGGAGATTCTATGGGTTCTGGCAATGGCATCAGGGTTGCCAGGTGCTCGCCACGGCATCTTCAGCGCCTGTGAGATCGAGCGCCGCCCGCGCGGCGCATCGCGAGCAAGCTCGCTCCTACATTTGTTTCGGGCCAATCATTCCTGCGGGATTTGCGCGCGAACGCTTTGGCGCATGACTCGATATCGCGTCGTACGAACAAAGCGGTCGCGCGCGCATGGCCCAGGCGTTACTGGCCCGAAACAAATGTAGGAGCGAGCTTGCTCGCGATGCGCCGCGCGGGCGGCGCTCGGTCTCACAGGCGCTGCATACCTTATGGCCAACACCTGTCAGCCCTGATGCGATCTCTAAACATCAACGAGCCAATGCCAAGCCTGTAATTCGCCACTCTTGGCCTTTACGAACCATGCCTGTTGACACCCTACCTACTCACTCACTAGATTGAATGCAGCATTGCATACAACAAAACAGGAGTCGTGGATGAACAGGTTCCAGAACAAAGTGGCAATCGTGACAGGTGGTGCCGGGGGCATTGGCGCTGCCATTGCCTCCCGGTTGGCAAGCGAAGGTGCGACCGTTGTGGTCAGTGATGTCAACCTTGAAGCGGCGCAAGCTGTAGCCCAGTCCATCGAGGCAACGGGTGGCAAGGCGCTGGCCATCGCCGCCGACATTGCCTCAGGCGAGGCATGCCGTGGCTTGGTTGAGCGAGTTGCAAGCGATTACGGGCGCATCGACGTGCTGGTCAACAACGCCGGCATCAACCGCCGTGGCAACCTGTTGGCCCTGAGCGAAGAGGACTGGCACACCAGCTTCGCCGTCAACCTGGATGCCATGTTCCACCTGTGCCGTGCAGTGCTGCCGGGCATGATCGAAGCGGGCGGCGGCGCCATCGTCAACACCGCCTCGCAGTGGGGGCTGTACCCGGCCCCCGGGCACATTGCCTACAACGTGACCAAGGCGGCAGTGGCCTCGTTCACGCAGAACCTGGCGCGCGACTACGCGCCGCAGAAGATCCGGGTAAACGCCGTATGCCCGGGCGAGATCCACACCCCGATGCTGGAGGCTGGCGTGCTACGTTCCGGCCGCACTATTGCCGACCTGGACCGCATGGTGCCGTTCGGACGCATCGGCAAGCCAGAAGAAGTGGCAGCGCTGGTGGCCTTCCTGGCGTCGGACGAAGCAGCGTTCATGTGCGGGTCGCTGGTGGAAATAACCGGGGCGCAGGCAGTGGCCTGACGTGTGTTGGGGCTGCTTTGCAGCCCCAACGCAGGGCAACCCCGTTACCGGAACTGGTACTCCAGGCCCGCCCCCGCATACCACGAGCGCCCAGGCGCCGCCTCGTAATAACGCCCGTTGCTGTCCCCGACAATCACAGACCCGACGTACTGCCGGTCAAACAGGTTGTCCAGCCGCACCAGCTGATGGAACGTCCAGGCCCCGACATGCTGCTCAAAGCGCGTACGCCAGTTGAACACGGCATACGCGGGCGCCGGCTTGGCGTTGTTGCTGTCGTCTACATACACCTTGCTGCGGTACTGCCCTTCAACCCCCATGCTGATGGATGACACAGGCTTCCACACCAGCTCGCCGTACAGGTTGTCGAGCGGCACGCCTGGCAGCCGGTTACCACGCTCGATGGCCTGGCTGACGTCATCGGCATAGCGGGCATCGGTGCGGGTATACACCCAAGTGGTCTGCCACTGCTCGCTCAGGTCACTCTGCAGGCTTGCCTCAAAGCCACGCCGTACCGTGCGCCCCGCATTGCGATAGCTGGTTCGGCCATCCGTGGCACTGGCAACGACAATTTCGTCATCGGTATGAATTTCATACACCGCCGCGTTCAGGCGCGTGCGTTCGCCAAGGCGGTATTTCACACCCATTTCATACTGCATGCTGGTGGCCGGCTTGAGGCCGAAGTTGAACCGTTCAACCTCGCCCGGCGCATAGGCCATTTCCGCTTGCGTCGGGGTTTCGAAGCCTTTGCCAACACTCACGTAGCCACGCAGGTCGGGTGTGAACGCGTACATCACAGAAAGCGACGGGGTCGCCTGCTGGTAGGTTTTCGAGCCACTGGAGTCGCCGTTGGCCAGGTAATGGTCGTCGACACGCATTTGCATGGTGCTGTAGCGCAGCCCAAGTTCGCTGGTCCAGTTGCCGATTTCCCAATGCGCCTGCAAGTACGGGTCCAGGCTGGTGGCGGTGTCTTGCTCGTCACGGCGCAGTTCGCCTTTTACGCCCAGTTGGTCGCCGCTGAAGTTCTGGTAGCCGCGGCGGTCGTCCTTGCTCTGGTCATAGTCGGCGCCGACAGTGAAGGTGAGGTTGCCGGGCACGTCGGCAACCGGCTGGATCCAGCGCAGGGTGCCGCCGTGGAATTCACGGTCGAAGGCCACCACCCCACCACCCCGCTGGCTGTTGGAGGCCACCGTTCTGGGAATGGACAAGTACTGCACCACGCTGCGCCGCCCGGCATACAGGTTGAACTGCAGCGTGGCGTCACCGAAGTAGCGCTCGTAGTTCATGCCCAGCTGCTGGTGGTCGATGCTTTTGCGGGTGTTGTAGGTTTCGGCCACGGTCGCCGTGGAACGCGGGTCATGTTTGTAGGCCTCCCAGGTCTGCCCCAGCGGGTCCTGCGTATTGTTCTGCTCCAGGCTGCTGTAGATCAGCGCCAGGCGCGAGTCTTCATCAGGCTTGAAATGGACCTTGGCAAAGGTCTGGTCACGGCGCGCGGCACTGTGATCGCGGTAGCCATCGGTATCCAGGCGCGAGGCATCTATTACGAAGCCGGCGGTGTCGCTGCCACCCTCGGCCGACAGGTGGTTCTTGTTGAAACCGTCGCTGCCGAAGGTGGTTTCAGCGCCCACACGGACCGGCCCCTGCCCGTCCCGGCTGAACATCTGGATCACGCCACCGGCGTTGCTGCCATACAGCGTCGCGGCCGGACCGCGCAGCACCTCGAGCCGGTCGGCCACATCCAGGTTGAGCGTGGCTGCCTGCCCTTGCCCGTCCGGCGTACTAGCGGGAATACCGTCGCTCAGCAGCTTGATGCCGCGCACCCCGAATGCCGAGCGGGCGCCGTAGCCCCGCGAGGATATCTGCAGGTCCTGGGCATAGTTCTGGCGGTTCTGCACCACCAGCCCAGGTACTTTGGTCAGCACTTCTGACAAGTTGACGCCAAGCTGCCCATGCGTACCTTGGGACAGGTCGATGGTATCCACCGAAAAAGGCAGGTCGAACGTGCTGGTGGGCGCGTAGGCGCCGGTCACTACCAGCGGCTCCATGAGCACTGCACCGGATACATCGGTGGCGGCGTGGCCGAGGGTGCTCATGCCCCCTGTCAACAACAGGAACAGCCCGCCACGGGCAGGCAAACGAGAAGGGAATGGGTACATGCAAAACTTCCTGAACCCGGGCAAGACGCATTGCGCGTGTGCCCAGGGCAACGCCACCGTGCACAGGCATGGCAGACGCAAACTATGAAATCGAAACTGCAGAACAGTGTGGAAGCGCTATTACAACAGATTTCACCTGACAAGCTGTTGCGAATTTACTTACGGTGAAATACTGTATGTGCATACAGCACAAAAAGGAAACGCCTGTGTCCAGCACCGCCGCCGCCACCCCAAGCAGCTATGAACAACTGGGTGTACGCATCCAGAAGATCATCAACAGCCCCACCGCCCAGCGCAGCCGGGCAGCGCTGATCTTCCGCCTGGAACAGGAAAGCCCGGACGACTGGGAAACCTTGCTGGAGGAGATCGCAGAAAACGACAACGTCACCCTCGCCCACCGCGACGATGGCGGCGTGCAGGTTTTCTGGACCGTGCCGAAGGAAGACTGAGCAGGCATGAGAGTTTCGCTTATCGCAGCAGCCTGCCTGCTACTGGCCAACCCGCTTGCTCACGCCGACGCCCCGCGCACATTCCAGGAGGCCAAGAAGGTCGCCTGGACGTTATATGCGCCGCAATCGACCGAATTCTATTGTGGCTGCAAATACAAGGGCAACAAGGTCAACCTGGCATCTTGCGGCTATAAACCCCGCAAGAACGCACAGCGAGCAGCGCGCATAGAGTGGGAACACATCATGCCTGCCTGGCAAATCGGCCATCAGCGCCAATGCTGGCAAAGCGGTGGACGCAAGCAGTGCTCGCAGCATGACGAGGTGTACAAGCGTGCCGAGGCCGACCTGCACAACCTGGTGCCGAGCATCGGTGAAGTGAACGGCGACCGCAGCAACTTCAGCTTCGGTTGGCTGCCCGAGCAGCGCGGGCAGTATGGCAGCTGCCTGACCCAGGTCGACTTCAAGGCGAAGAAGGTCATGCCACGCCCGTCGATCCGCGGCATGATCGCACGTACCTACTTTTACATGAGCAAGCAGTACAACCTTCGCCTTTCCCGCCAGGACCGACAGTTGTTCGAAGCCTGGAACAAGACGTACCCGCCGCAGGCATGGGAGCGGCAACGCAACCAGCAGGTGGCGTGCGTGATGGGGCGCGGTAATGAGTTTGTCGGGCCGGTCAACCTCAAGGCCTGCGGCTAAGCCTCAAACCAATGTTTGCAAATAGGCGCTGGCTTCCCGGTAACGGGCCAGCCGCGCCAGGTCGGCGGGCCCAGGGCAGGCAATGCGTGAAAGGTCGCTGTTGTCGGCCAGGTCGGCCAGCTTGACCGTGCGCGCCAGTGGGTCACCGCCCAGGCGCACCACGAAGTCCTGGTACGCTTCGCCCTCGCGGCGGCTTAGCGCCAGCAAGGCGGCCAGGATTTTCAGCGCGAAACCCTCGCGCGCCAGGTCGGACAGGGTCAGCGGGGTGTCTTCGATCACATCGTGAAGCACCGCGACAATCCGTTGCTCAGGTGTGGCAACCCGCATCATCACGCGTAGCGGGTGGAGGATATAAGCCGCCCCACCCTTGTCGTATTGCCCTTCATGCGCCCTGGCGGCCACGGCAATGGCCCGCTCCAGTGTAGACATGAGGTTCCCCCCGTTCAGCATCTCCCAACCCAAGCATAGCCAAAGTTGGGTGAGCAGTGTCTATCTCGCGGTCAGGCTCTCGGTTTTACTCAGCGGCCAAGGCTGGGCGCGATCCCCTGTAGGAGCGGCCTTGCGTCGCGATGGGCTGCGCAGCAGCCCCAGGATTTCAGCATCACGGCTGATTTATTTGGGGCTGCTGCGCAGCCCATCGCGACACAAGGCCGCTCCTACAGGAGGCCGCGTCCGCTTGCGAAACCTGGGATGTTAGCGGGCTACGCCATGCTGGATGACTACCGAATCGGTCCCCAGCTTGGCCATCACTTCATCCCGGCGCGCCTGCGCCTCTTCACGGGTGGGGAACGGTCCCATCAGCACCACCGGCTTGCCTTCGCGGTACTCCACCGACGACGGGATGCCCTTTTCGATCAACCGTGCAGTCATGTCGCTGAGCGCGCCCATGTTGGCGCCCTGGACCACTTCCACATCCCAGCCCTCTGGTGCCGGCTCACCGGCCAGCGCATCGGCACGGCGCTGCAGGTCGGCACCACCGCACAGCTCGCGGATGCGCAGGTTGTTGCCAGTGTCGTCGACGATGATGTCGTACTGGCCATTGCGTTTGATCGCCACGTAGCTACGGTAGGCTTCGTACTGCCCGGCATCATCCTTGCCGCGGACCTGGCCGCAGATAGTGCCCTGGGTGTCGATCCGCACGTTGCCGAACTTGGCCGTCTTGGGGTTGTGCAGGTGTTCGGCCACCTGCTTGTGCACGCCTTCGACCTCGTTCTCACAGCCCGCCAGGGCGAGCACTGCCATTACCACAGCCAGTTTGCGCACGCGTGTACCTCCAGTTTCGAAGGGCCGGATTCTAGCATGCCCACCCTGCGCACGGACCGCGACCATACGTTACACCTTGCAACCGAGTCATCGGACAACAGCCGCTCGCACCGGCGCTGATCGCCATTTCTTATCCCGCTGATAAAAAACTTGAGGCAGCGCAAAGCGGCCGTTTCGTTGAAGAATTCGGGAAGTCATACGACGACGTATGTCAAATAATAATAAAGGTGATCCCATGTCCCGCTCATACATACAGGTGGATGCCAGCATCCGCATCATCGCACCAGGCGCTTCAGGCGCTTGCTGGGCAGCCCTGCCCCAGGAGGCGCCATGAAGGCCCTGGTCGACGGTTACTTCGTCATCCTCAAGACGCTGGTGGTGGCTTGCCTGGTCGGCATCACCTGCCTGATCTTCACCAACGTGGTGCTGCGCTACGGCTTCAACTCAGGGCTGTTCTTCAGTGAGGAAATTTCCCGCCTGGCGTTCGTCTGGCTGGTGTTTGCCGGCGCGCAGTTGATGCTGCACGAAAACGGCCACATCGGCGTCGACATCGTCACTCGCCGCGTCTCGCCCGGCGTGGCCCGCTGCCTGCTGGTACTGACCCAGCTGCTGATGCTCTACGTGACCTGGCTTTTCCTTGACGGCAGCTGGAAGCAGACCCTGATCAACCTGCACGTCGGTGCACCCTCCACCGGCATTTCCATGGCGCTGTTCTACGGCGCAGGCCTGGTCTTTTCCATTCTCAGTGCGCTGCTGATCTGCACCCAGCTGGCGCGCAACCTCATGGGCACCCTCCCCGCGCCCGCCCCGGGCGAACCTTCGGTCAATGATGGAGCAGTCGAATAATGGCCCTGTCTGTCTTCGTCGGCGTGCTGATGGCCGCCATCCTGATCGGCGCCCCCATCGCCTATGCCTTGATCCTTTGCGGTGTGGCGCTGATGTGGCTGCTGGGCCTGTTCGATGGCCAGATCATCGCGCAGAACATCATCAACTCGGCCGGCAGCTTCCCGCTGCTGGCCATCCCGCTGTTCATCATTGCCGGTGAAGTGATGAACAGCGGCGGCCTGTCCAAACGCATCATCAAGCTGGCCATCACCCTGGTCGGTCACCTGCGTGGCGGCCTGGGCTACGTCACCATCTTTGCCGGCGTGCTGCTGTCGAGCCTGTCCGGCTCGGCCTTGGCCGATGCTGCCTCACTGACTGCCCTGCTGCTGCCGATGATGGTCATCGCCGGTTACAACCGCGACCGCTCCGGCGGCCTGATTGCGTCGGTGTCGGTGCTTGGCTCGATCATTCCACCGAGCATCGGCTTCGTCGTCCTTGGCGTGGCGTCGGGGCTGTCGATTACCAAGCTGTTCCTCGCCGGCATCGCCCCGGGCCTGATGATCGCCGCCGCCCTGGTGGTGGCCTGGTGGTTGATGTCGCGGCGCAACAATGAGGTGGAACTGAGCCCCAAGGCCAGCGGCAAAGAGCGCCTCAAGGCCCTGGTCGACAGTTTCTGGGCGCTGATGCTGCCGGTGATCATCGTGGTCGGCCTGCGCTTTGGTGTGGTCACCCCGACCGAGGCCGGTGCGGTGGCCAGCGTCTATGCCTTGCTGGTGTCGTCGTTTATCTACCGCGAGCTCAGCCTCAAGTCGCTCAACGAATTGCTGCTGCGCGCCGGAAAGACCACTGCGGCCGTGATGTTCCTGGTGGCTGCCGCCTCGATCCCGGCGTGGATGATCACCATCGCCGATATCCCCGGGCAGATCATCGACCTGATCCAGCCGGTGATGGACAACCCGCGGCTGCTGATCGTGGTGCTGATGCTGCTGATCCTGGTGATCTCCATGGTCATGGACCTTACCCCCACCGTGCTGCTGCTCGCGCCCATCCTGGTGCCGGTGGTGACCGCGGCGAACATCGACCCGATCTACTTCGGCGTGCTGTTCATGATCAATTGCTCGATCGGCCTGATCACCCCGCCGGTGGGCACGGTGCTCAATGTGGTCTGCGGCATCGGCCGCATGCGCTACGAGGCGCTGCTCAAGGGCACGTTCCCGTTCCTGATCGCAGAAATCATCGTGCTGTTCCTGCTGGTCATCTTCCCCGAGCTGGTCACCGTCCCCGCCCAGTGGTTCGGGCATTGATCCCCCAATAACAATAAAGGTACCCACCATGAAGAAACTCGCCGTCATCGCCGCCCTGTTGCTGTCCAGCAGCTTGAGCATGGCCGCCGATTACAACAGCCGCGTCATCAAGTTTGCCGCCACCAGCCCCAAGGGCACGCCACCCGCCATCGGCATGGAACTGTTCGCCAAGAAAGTGCAGGAACGCAGCGATGGCAAGATCAAGGTGCGCACCTTCCCCAACGGGGTGCTGGGGGGGGATGTGCAGGTGCTGTCATCACTGCAGGGGGGCGTGGTGGAAATGATGACCTGGAATGCCGGGCTGATGCTCAACCATGTCACCGACTTCGGCATCCTCGACTTCCCGTTCCTGTACACCGACACCGCCAAGGTCGATGCCATGCTCGATGGCGAAGTGGGCAAGATGCTGACCGACCAGCTGCCACCAAAAAACCTGGTGGGCCTGGCGTTCTGGGAGCTGGGCGAGCGCAACCTGACCAACAATGCACGGCCGGTGCAAAAGCTCGAAGACATCGCCGGGCTGAAGATTCGCGCCCAGCAATCGCCGCTTTTTCTCGACGTGTGGGCGGCACTGGGTGCCAACCCGACGCCGCTGCCGTTCACCGAAGTGCACACGGCACTGGAGACCGGCACCGTGGACGGCCAGGAAAACCCGGCGGCGCTGATCCTCGCCTCGCGCTTCAATGAGGTGCAGAAGTACCTGAGCCTGACCCGGCACAACTACAACCCGCAGATCGTGCTGATCAGCAAGAGCTTCTGGGACAGCCTCAACCAGGATGAGCAGCAACTGCTGAGCGAGGTCGCCCAGGAAGTGCGCCTGGAGCAACGGCGCATCTCCCGCGAGGCAGACAGCAAGGCCATCGCCGACCTTCAAGGCGCGGGCATGCAGGTCAATGAACTGCCCCCCGAAGAGGTGGCGCGCATCCAGGCCAGAATCCGCCCCGTGGTCGACAAGTATGCGGCACAGATCAACCCCGAACTGGTCAGCAAGGTCTACCAGGCCATGGGCTACCAGCCACAGTGACGCCTTCGCGCCGCGCACTGCGGCGCCTTTCAACTGCCAACAAGGAATAGCATGAAAATTTCCGTAGCCCAGATTCACCCGGTGGCCGGCAACCCGGCCCTGACCATTGACAAGGTGGCCAGCCTGGCCCGCCAGACCGCTGCCGAAGGCTCGCGGCTGATCGCCTTTGCCGAATGCCTGATCACCGGTGGCGCCTTCGACAGCCGCGAAGACCTGGAGCGCGGCGCCATCACCCTCGACGCCCTGGCGCCGCTGCTGGACGTGTCGGCACAAACCGGCATCCTGATCGTGGTCGGTTTCTACGAGCGCCATGCCAGTTCGGTGTACAACACCGCTGCGCTGATCGGCGCGCAGGGCATCATCGGCCTGCACCGCAAGCGCCACCTGCCGTTCATGATCGGCGACCGCTTCACCGACCGCCCCAGCGAATGGACGCCGCCGGTGTTCGACACCGATATCGGCCGCATCGGCCTGGCCATCTGCTACGAAATCCGCTTCCCCGAAGTGGTGCGCACGCTGGCCCTGGAAGGTGCCGACATCGTCGTGCTGCCTGCCGCCTGGCCGGAGCAGGCACGCATGCTGCCAGACATTTTCAGTACCGTGCGTGCTGCCGAGAACATGGTGTATTTCGTTGCCCCCAACCGCAACGACATGGACGAAGGCATGCAGTTCATCGGCACCAGCCACATCATCGAACCCTCCGGCAAGACCCTGGTACGCGCAGGCCTGGAGGACGGTGTGTACAGCGTCGACATCGACCTGGCCAAGGCCCGCAACAAGTCGCTGATCCGCGACCCGGGCGTGTTCGAAGTGCACCCGTTCCGCGACCGGCTGCCCGAAACCTACCGCATCTGACCCAAGGCGCCATCAAGCATGAACCAGAGCACCACACACACCTTGCTGAAGGCGCGCATGGCGCGCGGCACCACCTTCGGCATGAACATCTACAGCACGGCCTGCATGGCCATCGAGGTGGCCGGCAACTGGGGGCTGGACTTCGTCTTCATCGACGCCGAGCACACCGCACTGGGCGTGGACCGCGACATGGAAAAGCTGCTGCTGGCGGCCAGCAGCGCCGCCATCCCCAGCCTGGTACGGGTGCGCGGCACGCTGGAGTGGGATATCCGCAAGGCCCTGGAAATGGGCGCTGCCGGGGTGATCGTGCCGCAAGTCCACAACGCTGCGCAGATGCGCCAGATCATCCACTACAGCAAGTTCCCGCCTTTGGGCCGCCGCGGGGGTGACAGTTCGGTACGCTCGGCCGGGTTGGCCGGGCCGGGTTTCGACTGGGCGCGTTATACCCAGGCAGAAAACGCCCGCAGCGTGATCGTGCCCATGGCCGAAAGCTACGAGTTCTTTGACAACATCGATGAAATTCTGGATGTCGAAGGGATCGATGCGGTTCACTTCGGCCCGGCCGACTATTCGTTGTCACGCGGCTTGCCGGTAGATTACCGGCTGGGCAACCCCGAGGTGCTGCAGCGCCTGCAGCTGCTGATTGAAAAGTGCCACGCGCGCGGGATCAAAGTGATGGTGCCGTGCTTCCCGGCCGACCGGGTCACCGCCGGGCGGTTGCTGGACATGGGCAGCGACATGCTGCTGATGGGCAGTGACCTGTCCTGGCTCAACCAGGCTGGGCAGCACATTGCTGCAGTCAAACAGGCACTCACCTGACCTGCTGACAGGGCCGCGGTCTCTGTGGGAGCCGCGCTTGCCGGCGATGGGCTGCGAAGCAGCCCCAAAATCTCAAGTCAATTACCATCCTTTAGAATGGTGTCGCCTGTATTGGGGCTGCTTCGCAGCCCATCGCCGGCAAGCGCGGCTCCCACACCGAACGCGGCGCCCACACAACCGCATGCAACTAATCCACCAGAAAGTTCTGCTTGACCAGTGTCGCCCGTATGATCGAAACCAGTTCACCCAGTTGCATGTCCGGGCGCTCGGTCAAATAGGAAAGGCAGAACTTCGCCGGCGGGATCGGTGGGTCGCACGGCAGTGTCTGCAACATGTCCACCGCCAGCATGTCGCGAATCAACGGCACCGGCAAGATGCCAATGGCATGCCCCGCCGAGACCATCTTGGCAATGAACGCCAGCGAATTGCTGGAATGAAACGCATGGCTCGCTGAACCGCTTTCCTTCAACCAGCGGTCCACCACCGAATACAGCGTCGACGGCGCACTGTGGGTCACGATCGAGTACTGCCGAGCCTGCTGCGGCAGGAACGGCCCCTCGGCAATTGCCAGGTGCCGCGCCGCCACCCACTGAAAGGTCATCCAGCCAAGGAACACATCGGTCACATCCTCGCGTGTGGCCGGGTTGGTCAGCAGGGCGATGTCCAGTTCGTGATCGTTCAGTTTACGGTTGAGCGCCGCCCCCACGTCGATGGTGATTTCCAGGGTGATCTCCGGGAAGTGCGCCTTTATCTCGCTGATCACCGCCGTCAGGCCGACCATGGCCGAGCACTCGTCAGCGCCCAGTCGTAGCCGCCGGTGCTGCTTCTGCTGGGCGGCGAACTGCTCCAGCTGCGTGCTGTTGTTCAGCACCAGTTCGGCATGGCGCAACGCCGTGTGGCCATCGGCGGTCAGGCTCATGCGCTGCTTGCTGCGGTCGAACAGCTTGACGCTGAGCAACGACTCCATTTCCTTGATGCGGGCCGACACCGCCGGTTGCGTCAGGTGAAGATGCCGTGAGGCTGCGTGCACACCGCCCAGGCGGGCGGTCCAGTAGAATGCCTCGATCTGCATCAGCGTGATACGCATGATAAAAACTGCTCCGGTACTGCTTACGGATTTTTATTATCGACCGCTCAGGGCGCTTGTTAGGATGACCGAAACCCTTCGAAAAAGCATCCGGCATAACAACAACTCCCTATGTATATCATCGAAGCTCTGCCTACCCCGGTTGACGCCGGCGAACTTGAAATACTGATAAACGCCGAACCGGCAACCATCGGCCATTTCATTACCCACGGCATTCCCCACCCCGACATCAAGGCGCACTTGCAGGATGTTCGGGCAGTGGGCACTGCCGTGACCGTGCGCATGCCCGGCAATGACGGCGGCATCCTGCACTACGCCATGGGCTGCGCCCGCCCCGGCGACTTCCTGGTGGTGGACCGCTGCGGCGAACGCATCACCGCCGCGCTGGGCGGGGCCATGGCCTACGCCGCCAGGCAGGCCGGGGTGGCGGGGATCATTGTCGACGGTTATGTCACCGACCTTGGCGAGTTGCGCGAACACGGCGTGCCGGTATGGTCACGCGGTGCCAGTGCCATCACCACGCGGGTGATCGGCCAGGAAGGCGAGTTCTGCACGGCCATCCAGTGCGGCGGCGTCATCGTGCGCCCGGGTGATGCCGTGGTTGCAGACGAAAACGGCATCGTGTTTTTGCGCCCCGGCAAGGTAATGGAACTGGCGCAACGGGCAATCGACTTCCAGCGCAACGAAAAGCACACCCTGGCGCGGCTGGCCAGGGGCGAGAAGTTCCCTGATATCGTCGGCTCGCGCTCGACCATCGACGCGGCGACCCGCCCCCGCCAATAGCAGCCGCCCACACCCGAAGTAGCTCCCGAACAACAACAAGAGGACTACCGTGAAGCTCAGCTCCCTGCTTGTTCCGCTGGCGCTTGGCGCGCTGCTGGGCAGCCCCGCCGCACAGCCGCAGGACTACCCGCAAACCCGTTTCAACGTGATCGGTGGCGGTAGCCACAACTACACGTTCCGCGCCGTCGAACAACCATTCTGGTCGCGCACCTTGCCCGCCGCGTCCCACGGGCAGGTCAGCGCCCAGCTGCTGGGGCTGTCGGAAAGCGGCCTCAAGGGCCCCGAGATCATCCGCCTGATGCGCTTTGGCGCGGTGGATATAGGCATGGGCGTGTTCGCCTTCGTCGCCGGTGACGATGCCAGCTTCGAAGGCATCGACCTGCCGGGCATGGCCGCCGACATCGACACCGCCCGGCGCATTGCCGACGCCTACAAGCCGGTATTGGCACAGCGCATGGCCCAGCGCCACGGCATCAAGCTGCTGGCCACCGTGCCGTACACCGCGCAGGTGTTCTTCTGCCGCGCCCCGGTGCAATCGCTGGCCGACCTCAAGGGCCGGAAAATCCGCACCCGCGGGCGCAACATGGCCGAGCTGGTCAAGGCCATTGGCGCCGCCCCGGTCACCCTGCCCTTTGCCGAAGTGGTCACCGCCATGCAGACCGGCGTCATCGACTGCGCCATCACCGGCATTGGCTCGGGCAACGCCGCCAAATGGTACGACGTGGCCGGCTACCTGTACGACCTGCCGGTGGACTGGTCGATCGGCTTCTACGGCATCGGCCTGAAGCGCTGGCAGCACTTGCCGCCAGAGGTGCAGCAATTGCTGCAGGAGCAGTCGCAAGTGCTGGAGGACGCCCTGTGGCAGGAGACGGCCCGGGAAAACCGTTACGCCAAGGCCTGCAATGTCGGCAGCGCCGATTGCCAGATCCACCAACCGGCGCACATGCGCGCGTCGGCACCCGACCCGCAGGAACAGCAGCGCGTGCGCCAGGCAGCGCTGCAGATCGCCAACGACTGGGGCAGGCGTTGTGGCCCCGATTGTGTCGAGCAATGGAATGCCAGCGCAGGCCGTGCCATTGGCATGCGCCTGGCCCCATGAACCCTTACCCTCGGAGCATACTGTGATGAATACGGCCCGTTCCGGCCTGGCGGTTATCACCGCCATCGCCAAGGCCAGCACCTGGGTGGGTGGTTTTGCCCTGCTCGGCTGTGCCCTGCTGATTGGCGTCGACCTGATCCTGCGCAAGACCCTGGGCATTTCCATGGGCGGCGCCGACGAAATCGCCGGCTACGTGCTGGCAATCACCAGCGCCTGGGCGTTCCCGGTCACCTTGCTCAAGCGCTCGCACATCCGCGTCGACATCCTGTACGCCCGCCTTGGCCTCAAGCCGCGGGTCGCCCTCGACCTGTTCGCCCTGGCTTGCATGGCGGTGCTGGTCGGCGCCCTGGCCTTCCATGCGTGGAGTGTGCTGTGGGACTCCATCGAATACCGCTCGGTGTCCAATACCCCGCTGCAGGTGCCGCAATGGATACCGCAAGCCATCTGGTTTGCCGGCTACGTGTTCTTTGCCCTGACCCTGCTGAGCCTGGCGCTGGTCAGCCTGGGCCACTTGTTGCGCGGGCGCTGGGGGGCGGTCAGTGCGCTGATCGGCATCAACACGGTCGAGCAGGACATCGAAGAAGAGCTGCGCCCCGCCGTCGCCACCCCCGAGGAGCACACGCCATGCTGAGCATTACCCTGTTCCTGCTGCTGGCCCTGTTGGCACTGAGCGTTGCCGCGGCTGTCAGTGTCGGCCTGCTGGGGATGTCGCTGTCGCAGTTGTTCTCGACCCTACCGTTAAGCAATGCCATGGGCGAAATCGCCTGGAACACCAGCGCCGAGTTCCTGCTACTGGCTATCCCCTTGTACATCCTGATGGGCGAGTTGCTGGTGTGTTCGGGCGTGGCCGGGCGCATGTACCAGGCGGTCGAGAAATGGCTGTCCTGGCTGCCGGGCGGGTTGATGAACGCCAATATAGGCGCCAGCGCACTGTTCGCCACCACCAGTGGCTCCAGCGTGGCCACCGCCGCGACCATTTCCACCCTGGCCATCCCCGAGCAGCAACGCAAGGGCTACAACGCGCCGCTGTTCCTCGGCTCGATCGCAGCGGGCGGCACACTGGGCATCCTGATTCCGCCGTCGATCAACATGATCCTGTTCGCCCTGATCGCCAACGTGTCGGTGCCCAAGCTGTACCTGGCCGCCACCCTTCCCAGCATCATCCTCAGCCTGCTGTTCATCGCGCTGATCGTGCTGGCCTGCCTGGTGCGGCCACAGCTGGGCGGGCGCCAAGAGCACACCCGCTGGGCCGAACGCCTGGCCTGCATCCCCGACCTGCTGCCGCCACTGGCCATCTTCGCCCTGGTGATCGGTTCGATCTACAGCGGTTTCGCCACCGCCAGCGAGTCGGCAGCACTGGGCGTGCTCAGCGCCCTGGGCCTGGGCCTGTGGCGCCGGGCAATCACCTGGCAGAGCCTGGGCCAGGCCTTCGAAGCCACGCTGCGCACCACCGGCATGATCATCTTCATCACCTTGTCGGCGTTCTTCCTCAACTTCGTGCTGGCGTCCATCGGGCTGACCACCACCCTGGTCAACTTCGTCACCGACCTGAACCTGTCACCCACTGCAACGCTGCTGGCGATCATCCTGTTCTATATCGTGCTCGGTTGTTTCATGGACACCCTGGCGATGCTGATTACCACGGCGCCGCTGATCGTGCCGATCGTCGTTGCCCTGGGCTTTGACCCAATCTGGTTCGGGGTGGTGCTGATCGTACTGTGCGAAATGGGCCAGATCACCCCACCGTTCGGCATGAACCTGTTCGTGGTGCAGAGTATCCGTGGCCGTGGCAATTTCATGGATGTGGTGTACGGCGCACTGCCGTTCTGCCTGGCGCTGCTGGTGCTGATTGCGCTGCTGATTGCCTTCCCGCAGCTGGCACTGTGGTTGCCGAAGGTGTTCTAGCGTGAAAATGCAAAAAGGGCGATCATTGCTGATCGCCCTTTCTGGGATTTGGTAGGCACAATTGGACTCGAACCAACGACCCCCACCATGTCAAGGTGGTGCTCTAACCAACTGAGCTATGTGCCTGTCGTGTGGTGCGC
>NZ_JBIVXJ010000049.1:0-29472 GCF_044769185.1 Pseudomonas sp. NPDC090592 | reverse complement strand
TTAAAGAGCGTTTGGTTAAGAGCTTTTCGTCTCAACCGAGGCGGGCATTCTACGCCTTCCTCAGAGCCTGTCAAGCGTTTATTTTGAAGTTTTTTACTACCGCTTTCTTTCGAAAGCTAACAACTTCAAACACTTACCGCTTGCCCCGAAGCGTTCATCGCTGCGAGGAGGCGAATAATACGCGCTTTTAAATCAGAGTCAACACCTTGTTCTAAAAAAACTTTCTCACCGTGTTCTACTGCTGCCTCGCAACTAATGAAAGCGCCGGGAATCTGTAAAGAAACACCCCACGGAGCGTAGCGGCCATGAGCGATGCGCAAAGCGAGAAAACCCCGGGCCTGTCCGCGGATGAAGAGCAAGAGGTCAGCCACAACCAGCCGCCGCGGGCAGCAGTGCTGCACGAGATCATTCGTTACCAGGGCGACCAGGAGCTTGAACGCACGCTAGCCGCGCTGTGGTGGTCGGCACTGGCGGCAGGCTTGACCATGGGGCTGTCGCTGATGGCCATGGGACTGTTCTACGCCCGCCTGCCGGAAGGTGACAGTGCCCAGGTGATCGCCAGCATCGGCTACAGCGCCGGCTTCCTCGCGGTGATCCTTGCACGCCAGCAGCTGTTTACCGAGAACACCCTCACCGCTGTGCTGCCCATCATGACCTCCCCTACCCTGGCCAATTTCGGTCGCCTGCTACGCCTGTGGGGCGTGGTGCTGCTCGGCAACCTGGCCGGTACCCTGCTGGTAGCCTGGGTCATGCTGGAGTTGCCGATCTTCGACAGCAAGACGGACGTGGCCTTCCTGGAGGTTGGCCGCAAGGTCATGAAAAACGACGTGAGCCAGATGTTCGCCAAGGGCATCGTTTCGGGCTGGATGATCGCCACCATGGTCTGGATGATCCCATCCATGGAGCACGCCAAGATCTGGATCATCCTGATGATCACCTACCTGATGGCACTTGGCGACTTCACCCATATAGTAGTGGGCTCGGTCGAAGTGTCTTATCTGGTGTGGGCAGGCGAAGAAACCTGGCGCACCTTCTGGCTGGAATTCGCCATGCCGACCCTGGCCGGCAACATCATTGGTGGCAGCTTCATCTTCGCCCTGATCAGCCATGCGCAGGTACGCAGTGACAGCGGCAAGCCGCCCTCGCAACTCCTGAAAGACCAAAAAGCCCGCCCCTCACCCAGCAAGGAAGGCAATGAATGAGGTTCAGTGTGTCGCTACCGTGCGTTCATTTGCCTGGCCCCGCTGACGCACAGGCTTCGGCTGCCACCAGTTCTGCCCGGTATGCGGTGAGTCAAGGCTGATCCGCTCACCCATCTGCGGCGTGCTCAAGCGCACCTGAGCCTGGTTGGCCAGCGTCACTATGCGTTCGAAGGGTTCCTGCCAGCCGTGGGTAGACAAGTCGAAGGTGCCGTTGTGAATCGGCAGCATCCAGCGCCCACGCAAATCCAGGTGGGCCTGCAGGCTTTGCTCCGGCTGCATGTGTACGCTGGGCCAGGCAACGTTGTAGGCCCCGGTTTCGATC
Organism: Pseudomonas sp. NPDC090592; assembly: GCF_044769185.1. Classification (NCBI taxonomy): domain Bacteria; kingdom Pseudomonadati; phylum Pseudomonadota; class Gammaproteobacteria; order Pseudomonadales; family Pseudomonadaceae; genus Pseudomonas; species Pseudomonas sp. NPDC090592. Next base: position 27,948 of record NZ_JBIVXJ010000049.1, on the reverse strand, counting down.
AAGGTCAGGTCGAACGGCCCGAAGCGTTCGCCTATCTGCTTGAAGCCATCGAAATAGCCGGTATCGCCGCTGAAGAATACCCGCACATCTTCATCGACGATCACCCAGGACGCCCACAACGTCCGATTGCTGTCCAGCAAACCGCGCCCGGAAAAGTGCTGCGCCGGGGTGGCGACGAAGCGTACGCCCTCAACGATGCTTTCCTGCCACCAGTCCAGCTGCCGCACCTTGTCCGGTGCAACGCCCCAGTTCATCAGCCGGTCGCCCACGCCCAATGGCGCCAGGAATACTCCGGTACGCGGTGCCAGCTGCCGAATCGCCTGCTCGTCGAGGTGGTCGAAATGATCGTGCGACAGCACCACTGCAGCCAGCGGCGGCAGTTGGTCCAGCGCCAGTGGCGGCGCATGGAAGCGCAATGGGCCAGCCCACTGCACGGGCGAGGCGCGCTCGGCAAACACCGGGTCGGTAATGAAGAAGCGCCCGCGCAGCTTGAGCAATACCGTTGAATGGCCCAGGCGCCACAAGCTGTGGTCAGGGGCGTCGAGAACCTGCTCACGGGTCATGGGCTGCAGGCTGATCGGCATGGATGGCCGGGTGTGCGGCGGTTTGCGCAGAAACAGGTACTTGAGCCCGATGCGCAGTTTTTTCAGCACGCCATCCTGCGGCAGCGATGCCTGGTTGTGGAAACGTCCACCCTGCTGTGGTGCCGGCTCGCCGCCAGCATTTGCCAAAGGGGCCATCAGCAACACTCCGAGCAACAGGAAAGCCTTCATCTTACCCCACAGTGATCAGATCAACCGTGAATTGGCTTGCAAGGCCATTTTTCGCTGATGAAACAGTGTTCAACAATATTCATGCAACTTATGCGATAAACGGTACCCCGGCAGAAGAACGATGAACATGATGGACAACCGCAGCGGCAAAGGCCTTTCATTCGTCAAACGCATTTACTTGCCGCGCGTCATCGGCCTGGGTATCGGCCTGTTCAGTGTCATGGCGGCCATCGCCCCGCTGTCACCTCCCACCTGGGCATGGCTGCTGATGCTGTTCAACGGGCTGCTGTGGCCGCACGTGGCCTACCTGTGGGCTGCCCGCTCGGCAATGCCCTACCAGGCGGAGCAGCGCAACCTGTTGCTGGACTCCCTGATGGGCGGGTTCTGGACCGCCGCCATGCACTTCAACCCGCTGCCCAGCGTGACCGTGCTGTCGATGATGACCATGAACAACGTAGCAGCCGGCGGCAAGCGCATGGTCTTTCGCGGGATGCTGGCCCAACTGGCCGGCATGCTCATCGCCATCCTGTTGCTGGGCCCCGGCCTGCAGTTGAACGCCACGCCGCTGCAGGTTTATGCCTGCCTGCCGATGCTGACACTGTACCCGCTGGCATTGGGGTGGGTGTGCTTCCAGCTGGCGATCAAGCTGGCCGAGCACAAACGCCGGCTGAGCGCCCTTAGCCTTACCGACAGCCTGACCGGGCTGCTCAACCATGGTGCCTGGAAAGACCTGCTGCTGCTCAAGTTCCAGGCCTGCAAACAGCAGCAGGGGCATGCGGTGATTGCCCTGATCGACATCGACCATTTCAAGACCATCAACGACACCTTCGGCCACGTGGTCGGTGACTGCGTACTACGCCAGCTCAGTGCTGAACTGCGGCGCAACCTGCGCGAAGGCGACCACGCCGGGCGTTACGGCGGCGATGAATTCTGTGTGATCCTGCCAGACACCCGTGAAGCCCAGGCCTGCCACGCCATGGAGCGCCTGCGCGAACGGGTGGCCAATTACCGCAACCCACAGCTACCGCACCTGCGCATCAGCCTGAGCATCGGCCTGTCACCCTTCGAGGTTGGGCTGGAGTCGCCCGAGCACTGGCTCGAACAGGCCGACAAAGCGCTTTACACCGCCAAGCACGCTGGCCGCGACCGGGTCAATTTTGCCCGCAGTGAAGCTTCAACGCTCAAGCTGGCCTATCCTGAGTAAACCTCCTTCCTGACTGCCTGGCGGGAGGCTGCTTGAAGGAGCCGCTCGCGCATGGCCAGGACCGCCAACCTTCCCTCCACCAGCCCCGCACCGCGCTTTCAGGTGCGCCGCCTCATTGCTGGCTTCAGCGCTGTTTTCGGGCTGGCCTGCCTGGTCACCCTCAGTGCGCTATTCAATATCGCCGCCACTCTCGATCAGCAGGAGCGCCAGCGCAGCGCCTTCCAGGCCAACCAGGCGCTGGAGCAACGGCTGCTTGCCTCACGTCAGTTCCTGTCCAGCTACGCGGTGTGGGACGCCGCCTTCGAGCATTTGGCAGGCCAGGCTGACTGGAACTGGGCCTATGACGAAAAGAACGTAGGCGAATCGCTGTACAGCGCCAGCGGCTATGAAGGGGTATTCGTGGTGGATGACACGCGCACCACCTACGCGCTGTTCAAAGGCCAGCCCAGCCAGGCGGGCGCCAACACCTATATAGATGCCCCGCTGCAGCCGATCATCGACCAGGCCCGTGCAGCCGCGATCCCCCGTGAACAAATCACCCACTTCGTGCTGTTCAACGGCTGGCCGGCCGTGCTCAGTGCCGCCGCCGTACGCCCGGACCGGGATGTCACCGACAATGAGGTGCGACAAGCACCGGTGATGCTGTTTGTCGACCAGCTCACCGAAGACAAGCTGGAACGGCTGGGCACCGGTGCCGGCCTGACCGGCATGCATGTGGCCAAGAACACCCTGGGGGAGCACGGCCACCTGCGCATCGAGCTGGGCGACACCGGCTACCACCTGGCCTGGAACAGCCCTCTGCCCGGGCGCCAACTGCTGTGGGCCGTATTGCCGCCACTGCTGAGCGCGCTGCTGATTCTCGGCCTGATCATGCTGTACCTGTTCCGCCTTACCCTGCGCAGTTCACGGGCAGTCGGCCTTACACTCACGCACCTGCAACAGAGTCATCAGGCCCTGGAAGCCAGCGAGCAGCGTTTTCGTGCCGTGGCCGAGTCGGCGTCCGACTGGATCTGGGAAACCGACCGCCACCAACGCCTGAGCTACCTGTCGCAGCGTTTCGCCAACGTCACCGGCTACCCGGTGGACGATTGGCTCGGCCAGCCGCTCAACCAGTTGCTGGCCTGCGATACCACACCACTCTCACCCTGGCTGGATGCCCTGACCAGCGCCGACCAGCAACAGCTGGCCACCCTGCGTTGCACTTACCGCGACCAGAATGGCCAGAACCGCTACTGCAGGATTTCGGCCCGCGCCATCTGGTATGACGGCAAGCCCATCGGTTTTCGTGGCACTGCCAGCGACATCACCGACGAAGTCGATGCCCATGCGCGCATCCAGCACCTGTCACTGCACGACCCTCTGACCGGGCTGGCCAACCGCAACAAGCTTGCCAGGCACCTGGAGCAGGCACTGCTGCGCGGCAGTGACTCGCCGCCACTGACCCTGCTGCTGCTGGACCTGGACAACTTCAAGCCGATCAACGATTCCCTTGGCCATGCCGCTGGCGATGCCGTGCTTCAGGAGGTAGCGACGCGCCTGCGTGATACCACCCGTGATGGCGACCTGGTTGCGCGCCTGGGTGGCGACGAGTTCATTCTGGTGCTCAGCGGCATGGACAACCGCGGTGAAGTCGACCGTTTCTGCGCACGCCTGATCGGCCTGCTGCAGCAACCCATCACATTCGATAGCCAACCGTTGCATGTCGGCGCCAGCATCGGCGTCGCACAAACCCGTACCCAGGGTTTTGATGCCGGCGAACTGATCCGCTGCGCCGACATCGCCCTGTACCAGGCCAAAGCCGATGGCAAGAATACCTGGCGCTACTTCGCCGCTGAAATGAACCAGCAGATCCAGTACCGTCGCCAGCTGGAAAATAACCTGCGCCGGGCCCTGCGCAACCAGGAATTCGAACTGCATTACCAGCCACGCTACCGCGTCAGCGACCGACGCATCGTCGCAGTCGAAGCCTTGCTGCGCTGGCAGCACCCACAGGAAGGGTTGTTGGGGCCGGATACCTTCATCCCGCTGGCCGAACAGAGCGACATCATCGTCGCACTGGGCCGCTGGGTGCTGCGTGAAGCTTGCCGCACGGCCCATGACTGGCCCGCCGACGTGCTGGTGTCGGTAAACTTGTCACCTGCGCAGTTCCTGCGCAGCGACGTGGTCGCCGACGTGCGCGAGATCCTGCTGGACACCGCCTTCCCGGCCCAGCGCCTGGAGCTGGAAATTACCGAGAACGTGATGCTCAACGACATCGAGGGCGCACTGGGCACCATGCTCTCGCTCAAGGAGTTGGGCGTACGCCTGAACATGGACGACTTCGGCACCGGCTACTCATCGCTGGGTTACCTGCGTACCTACCCGTTCGACAGCATCAAGATCGACAAGCGCTTTATCAGTGGCCTGAACAGCAACGGCGGCAGCGACCGTGCCGTGGTACAAGCCATCATCAACCTGGGTGAAGCGATGGGGTTGACGGTGACGGCCGAGGGGGTTGAGAGCGAACAGCAACTCAAGGCATTGGAGAACGACCGATGCCACGAAGTACAGGGCTACTACATGAGCCGGCCGCTGGACAGTGCCGGGCTGGAGGCGTTATTGCGCCAAAAACCCCAAAGCACTGCACAGCCCTTGTAGGAGCAGCCTTGTGCTGCGAAGAGGCCGGTACAAGCTGCAGAGTTGATGGTGGCTTCACCGGCCTCTTCGCAGCACAAGGCTGCTCCTACAAGGCCGGGTTTATTGCTGGAGGCTGCGCTCGGCCATGATTTCTGGCAGGTCGCGCCGGCGCAGGTAAGCGCGCAGCGGCTCAGCGATATTCAAGCGGTCATCCACATGCTGCTCCAGCAACAGCGCCAGCCGTTCACGGCACAGCGCCATGCGCTGCCCTTGCTCGGGCCGCCAGACAAACTCATTGCACGGGGTAATGCTGTCGTCGGCCACATCCATGCCGAACGAGTCTTCGGAAAAACGCACGATATGTACACCGCGCTTGCCATGAAAACCGACAAAGCCCTTGAGCTGGTCGGCAGCGTTGCAGATGTCCTGGGAAGTGATGGCCATGACGTAACCTCGCAATGAAATCGGAAGATACGCACGCCTGGCGGGGATCGGTCACCTCTACCGGGCAACTCGCAAGCAGCAGCCTAACGCAACTGGCAGGCCGCTCGCCAAGTCTTTTCGCAGCCGCCTGTTCAGCCTGCATCTGGCGCGGGGTCAACCTGCGAAGCCAGCAATGCCGTCAGCCACTGCATGAACGCCTGGACCCGCCGCGGCACATGCCGTTGCCGGGCGTACAGCAGTGACACCGGCATGGCGGGTGCTTGCCAGCCTTCCAGTAGTGACACTATTTCGCCCCGCTGCAAATGCTCGGCCACGCCCACTGCTGGCACCTGGATCAACCCCAGCCCGGCCAGGCAGGCCGCCGAGTAGGCCTCGGCGTTGTTGACCGTGACCACGCCGGCCATCGCCTGGTAATGCACCTCACCAGCTTGCACGTATTCGAAACCGGCACTTCGCGCGCCAAGAGTGCGCACGTAATGCACCAACTGGTGCCCGGCCAGGTCCTGTAGCGTCAGCGGCACACCCTGGCGGGCCAGGTAAGCGGGGCTGGCGCAGTTGCGCATGCTCAGTTGCCCGACTGGCCGCGCTACCACGTCCAGGTCCTGCAAGGCACCGATGCGCATCACGCAGTCAAACCCTTCGCGCAGCAGGTCGACCTGGCGGTCGGTGCAACTGAGCTCCACTTCAAGCCGCGGGAAGCGCTGCAGAAACTGAGGCAACGCCGGAATGATGACGCGCCGGGCCATCATGGTCGGCAGATCGATGCGCAGGCGCCCGGCCAACTCGGCATCGTCGGCACTGAACAGGTTCTCGATCTCGTCCATGCCGGACAGCAGGTCCTTGCTACGCTCGTACAGCAAGGCGCCATCCTGGGTCGCTTGTACCCTGCGGGTGGTGCGGTTGAACAACTGCGTGCCCAGCAATCGTTCAAGCGTCTTTACTTGCTCCGACACGGTCGACCGTGGCAGCCCAAGGCTTTCGGCAGCCAAGGTGAAACTGCTGACTTCACTGACCCGCACAAAGGTACGCAACAACTCCAGCTTGTTCACAAAAGGCCTCGACTGTCCGGTTTTATCGAACAGTATTTCCATTTCTGCAGGATTTAACAGCCTTACGCCGACCAATAACCTGTTGTCATTCACCCACCATGAGGTTTTCACCATGACCCGCAAGATTGCCCTGATCACTGGCGCCAGCCGCGGCCTTGGCCGTAACGCTGCCGAACACCTGGCTGCACGCGGTATCGATGTCATCGGCACTTATCACAGCAAGGCGGACGAGGCCCAGGCCGTGGTTGCCCGGCTGGAGCAGGCCGGGGTCAAGGCCGCCATGCTGCAACTGGACGTCAGCAACAGCGGCAGTTTTGCCAGCTTCGCCGAGCGCCTGGCTACCACCCTGCAACAGCATTTTGGCCGCGAAGATTTCGACTTTCTGGTGAACAATGCCGGGATCGGGCTGAACGTGCCGTACGTTGACACTACCGAGGCGCAGTTCGACCAGTTGCTGAACATCCAGCTCAAAGGGCCGTTCTTCCTCACCCAGCGCCTGCTGCCGCTGCTGGTCGACAATGGCCGCATCGTCAATATTTCCACTGGCCTGGCGCGCTTTGCGCTGCCGGGGTATGCCGCCTATGCCGCGATGAAGGGGGCCATGGAGGTGCTGACCCGCTACCAGGCCAAAGAGCTGGGTGCACGTGGCATTCGCGTGAACATTCTGGCGCCGGGGGCGATCGAGACTGATTTTGGCGGCGGTGTGGTGCGCGATAACGAGCAGGTGAATGCGTACATCGCCGGGAACACGGCCCTTGGGCGAGTCGGCTTGCCGGATGATATCGGGGCGGCGATCGCACTGCTGCTGGAAGACGGCAATGGCTGGATTACCGGGCAGCGGCTGGAAGTTTCGGGCGGGATGTTCCTCTGACTTCGAGATATTGGGGCCGCCTTGCGGCCCATCGCCGGCAAGCCAGCTCCCACAGGTACGGCGGTGCTTTGAGGCGCTGTGATAAACCTGTGGGAGCCGGCTTGCCGGCGATGGGCCACAACGTGGCCCCGGTAGCACTATTCATGCACCTGCACGCTGGCGGTCATCCCGGCACTCAAAGTCACCCCTTCCGGCACTTGGTCCAGACGAATCCTCACGGGAATCCGCTGGGCCAGGCGCACCCAGTTGAAGGTGGGCTCCACCTCCGGCAGCAACTGGCTGTCCGGGTTGCTGTTGCGGTCGGTGATGCCGCGGCTGATGCTCTCCACGTGCCCTTGCATCGGCTCGCCGGCCCCCATCAACCAGACTTTCACCGTGTCCCCTACGCGGATACGCGGCAGCTTGGTTTCCTCGAAGTAGGCCTGGATATAGAAGGTTGAATCATCCACCAGAGCCATTACCGATTGCCCGGTGTTCACATAGTTACCCTCAGCCAGACGCAGGTTGGTGATGTGCCCGCTGCGCGGTGCCCGCACCTCGCTGCGCGCCAGGTTGATTTTTGCCACCTGCAACTGCGCCTCTGCCTCATGCAGTTCACCCCGCGCGATAGCGGCATTGATCTGGGCGTTCTCGCGCAGCTCGGCACTGATCGCCTCTGGCCCCAAGGCGGTACGACGGGCTGCCTCACGCTCACGCAGGCGCAATTGCTGGGCCCGTGTCTCAGTCACCGCGCTGGCCTGGTCGAAGGCAGCCTGGAAGCGCTCGCGGTCAATGCTCATCAGCAAGTCGCCTGCCTTGACCTGCTGGTTATCACGGGCCTTGAGCTCGCGCACCCAGCCGGACACGTCAGGGGCGATCACCACCACGTCGGCGCGCACACGGGCATCACGGGTCCAGGGGGTAAGCATGTAGTACTGCCACAACTGGTAGCCGGCCAACACGGCCAGCGCCACAACACACAGCGTCACCAGGGTACGTACGACCGCACGCATCGAAACACTCCTTTACAAAGCTCCCAGCAGCCTTACCACCAGGAACAGCACACAAACGAACAGCGCCGTGTCGAACAACGCCTCATGCCAGATCCACCGCCCCAAGGGCGTAGCCTGCACCACCAGGCGCAGCAGGCCGGTGAGCAACAGTGCCAGCAACACATAAAGCAGAAACGGGCTGAGCAGCACGCCGCCTACTTCCCATTCACGCAACCCCATGGGTGTCCTCCTGCCAGCGGCACCACTTGCCCCAGCTTTTCTGCAATTGCAGCACCGCACCTTCGGCCAGCCGCAGCGGGTCACTCGCAGGTAACCGGCGTAAAGCGGCAATGAATTGTTCACTGGCAGCATCCAGGCGCTGACCACGCCCGGCGGCAGGCCCATTGGCCAGTACCGCTTGCACCTGCTGCAAGTAGTCGCGCTCGGCCCGGCCCAAAGGGGCCTGGGCAACCGCAAGACACATGCGCAGGTGCACCAGTTCATCACCGATATCCAGCCCATGCAGGCCATCGTCCCAGCGTTTGCGCTCGCTTTCGGGCAGCTCGCCAGCATGCCGCGCCAGTTGCATCAGGCGGTCGGCCATGCGCCCGCCAAACCAGCTGTCGGCCCCGCGCAGGTCGCGCCGGGTCAGGCGTACAAGGTCATTCTGGGTGGCGGCACGCAGGCGCCGGCCCAACCAGGCCGGGTGGCGGAACACCAGTAAACGGAAGGCCATTACCGCCGCCGATACCCCTACCAGCATCGCCAAAGCGCTGTTGAGCATGGTCGCCACACCAAACTGCATGGCGTTTAGCGGTGACACCAACACAATGAAGTGCAGGCAATAGGACGTGGCAGTGGCCCCGGTACGCGGATGGGCCATGCCCAGAGCGCCGAGAAACAACGGCACGCCCATGCCCAGGCACAGCATGGCGAAACTGCTCCATTGGGGTAGCAATATCTGCCCGACCAGAAACGCCGCCGGTATCGCCAGGAAAATCCCGCGCAGGAAGCTCAGGCCAATCTGTGCGCCGTTCTCGCGGCTGGCGAACAGGCTGCACACCACACAGGTAAGCACCAGGCCGCCCGGCGCCGAAGGCCAGGCCGTGGCCAACCAGAAGCCGCTCATGACCAGAAAGGCCAATGCGCTGCGTGAGCCGAACAGCAAGGCCAGCGACCAGTCGCGGTGCGCAGCCAGGCCCTGGGCTACATCCTTGGGCGCTCTGCCCGCCTCCACATCCTCCAGTGCCCGGCTGGCAGCCATGGCGTAATCGAGCAGCAAGGCCATGCGAGCCAGGCAAAAGTGCTCCGCCGAGCTGATCTGCTCGTCATGGGCGGCATCCCAGATGCGCTGGCGCAGTAGCAACAGGCTGGGCTGATCGGGTTTGCCCAGAAGCGCACGAACCTCTTCCAGCCAATGCGCAAGGTGCGCGACCTCCCGTTCATCAAGCTGGCGCCACTGCCGGCGCACCGAGCGCGAGATACGTAGCAGCACCATCAACTTCTGGCTCAAGCCCTGGATCGCACGGGCTCGCTGGCGCCCGCGGTTACCTTCGAACCAGGCATGTTCGCGCTGGCTGTCGATGGCCACGATGCGGCCCAGGCTCTCCAGCAGGCCTTTACGCGCCTCGTCCTCGCCGCCCAGCATGGCACTGGCGGCCTGCAAGCCATTCTGCCAGGCCTGGCGGGCCTGCCCGCCCAATTGTTGCTCCACCCGCATTGGCCAGAGCAAGGCACTGCTGGCGGTGGCACAGAAGATGCCCAGGCAAATCTCGGTGCAACGCGCCACGGCCTGGTCGAACACCTGCAACGGATGGTCGATGGCCGGCAAGGCAATGATCGCCGCCGTGTAGCCAGCCAGCACAAAGGCATAGGCCCAGGCGCTGCGCAGCTGGGTAGAGGCCGCCGTGCACAGCGCCAGCCACAGGGCCAGGGTTATCAGGAACAGACCCGGGGTTTGGGCAAACAGGCCGATGAACAGCACCGACATGACCGTACCTACCAACGTGCCTGCCAGCCGCGCCAGGCCCTTCTGCACCACCATCCCCGACAGCGGCTGGGCAACGATGAAGGCGGTCATCAATGCCCAGGCCGGCTGTTCCAGGCCCCAGCGCATCGCCAGCCACAACGCCAGCCCGCCACCGAGCAGGGTCTTGATGGCGAACTTGAGGGCTAGGCTGCTGGGGGCAAACAGGGCCTGAAGGGTGATGGGCACTAGGCGGACCTTGCGGGAGATGGTCTTGTTGAAACGATAGACAATGGCGTGAAGGATAAGGTGGAAATGAATAATTAGCTAGCTAATCATCTTTCCTGTGCCGGCCTCTTCGCGGGCTTGCCCGCTCCCACAGGTACTGCACAGGCCTCAAGAACCGTGCGATCCCTGTGGGAGCGGGCAAGCCCGCGAAGAGGCCATTACAGACAAACACAAATGCCAGGCAAAAAAATGGGCGACCGAAGTCGCCCTAAATGCCTTGCGTGCTCGTGTACCCGGAAGGTCAGCGCGGCTTGCGCTTGTTCGAGTCCTTCCAGATGAAAATGCCCAGACCGGCAAAGAAAGCGAACATCAACCCGACCGTTACCACACCGGCGATAACCACGTTGTCGAAGAACATGCTGGCCTCCCCATTCGTTTGCCGTTGTCCGATGGGTACAAGGTAACCAATGTGGCGGGGGAGAAAATTGATCGGGATCAATGGTGCCCGGGGCCGGGCACGCGAGGGGGGTGCAGGTTTGACCTGCGTCAAGTTTCAGCGCTTCTTGGGCTTGCCCTTGGGTTTCTTTTTCTTGCTGGTACTCAACGGCAGGGCCTGCTCGAACGCGTTGCGCATTTCGTTCAGGCGCTTTTCCTTCAGGTCATGCACGCGCTTGGCGCGTTCTGCATCGAAATCGATGAGGTTGTCTTGGCTCATGGGTGGGCTCGACGATCAACTGAGGCTTGCATGATGAAGCCAGGCGCAGGCGCTGACCAGCCCCGCGTCAGACTTCGATGTCCACCAGCAGCCCCTGGCGCACGTGCTCGTCCATCAAGGGGGCCACCGGCACGGTGTTGTCGGCGTTAACCTCGTCACCAGGCATGGCGCTGTAGCGGTCCTGATCGCCCTTGTGCCGGCGTTGCTGCTGGCGACGCTGTTCATCACGCAGCAACAGTGCCTGCTCCTGCGGGTCGCGCTGCTGCTTGAGGTCGATGGCGCTTTCGCTGGACGCAGGCTGCGCCGGCACCACCGGCTTGATGTCGGGGGTGGGCTTGACCGGGTCCTGTTGCGAGGTCACCGGGGCGGCACTGAGCGGGATGATCGGCGGCAGCATGGACGTTCTCCTATGCCCACTGTATCGGCAGGCGAGGGTTCAACTTGATGTCATGCACTACATTTACTCGGCTTCGTCGTCGGGCTCGTCGTCGCTGGGCGGGCTGGTTTCGCTCCAGGGCCGCTTGTACACCTGCTGCCAGACCGCATCCATGTGATCGCGCAGCACCTGCGGCGCGTTTTTCAGCGAGGCGCTGTCATCGCGCTCGCCACCGACCGGCTCTTCACCCGCCGGAGTGATCAGCGACTGGCCGGTGATGGTGTAGCTGGCCTTGCCTTCACGCATTTCGATGGCGATGTCATGCGGGTCGATGCCACCGCCACAGAAGGCATGGCTGGCCACCGTCACCTCAGCTACGCCGTCTTTGTTCAGGTCGCTGACATCAGTGACGTCAGTATAGAAGTCCACGTCAAGGTCCAGCCCTGGGCAGGTGGTTTCCTGCTCGATCTGCCAGCGCGCCTTGAAAGCGTCACTTTCGCCAGCACGCCCGTACAAGGTGGCCTTGAGCACCACCTTGTCCACTTCCTGTTCGCTTTCCGGGTCGCTGGCCTGGCCATCGCTGCGGCTCAGCACCAACAGGCCTTCACCGTCGCGATCACGAAAATGCACGCTCTTGATCGGGGTCTGCACGCCCAGTACCTCAAGCTGCTCCATCGGGATGGCGGGCAAGGTCTCGAAGTTCTTCTGCTCGCAGGCAGCCAGCAGCAGCAGGCTGCCCGCGGCCATGGAAAGGCTGATCCAGCGGTGCTTGGCAGACATATTGATGCAGGGCCCTCGTCGACGGCACAGTGCGGGGCAATGAAACGGCTAGACTGACTTACTTCCTGTTGTCGTTCGGCACCTTTCGGTGCGTTCGCACTTTGGTCTGACCGGCCGATCCGTTAACATAATCGGCTTTTTCATCGCGGGAGTTCAGGCAGTATGGCGCAGCAGTATCAACCGGGGCAACGCTGGATCAGCGACAGCGAAGCAGAGCTCGGCCTGGGTACCATCCTGGCGCAGGACGGCCGCCTGTTGACCGTGCTCTACCCGGCCACTGGCGACACCCGCCAGTATTCCCTGCGCAATGCGCCGCTGACCCGCGTGCGCTTCTCGCCAGGTGACCAGATCACTCACTTCGAGGGCTGGAAACTGACCGTGCGCGAGGTCGACGACATCGACGGGCTGATGGTCTATCACGGCCTGGACGGGCAGAACCAGCCACGTACCCTGCCCGAAACCCAGTTGTCGAACTTCATTCAGTTCCGCCTGGCCAGCGACCGCCTGTTCGCCGGGCAGATCGACCCGCTGTCGTGGTTCAGCCTGCGCTACAACACCCTGCAGCACACCAGCAAGCAGATGCAGTCGGCGCTGTGGGGCCTGGGCGGCTGCCGTGCGCAACCGATCGCCCACCAGTTGCACATCGCCCGCGAAGTCGCTGACCGTAGCGCGCCTCGGGTACTGCTGGCCGACGAAGTGGGCCTGGGTAAAACCATCGAGGCAGGCCTGGTGATTCACCGCCAGCTGCTGTCGGGCCGCGCCAGCCGCGTACTGATCCTGGTACCAGAAAACCTCCAGCACCAGTGGCTGGTGGAAATGCGCCGGCGTTTCAACCTGCAGGTTGCGCTATTCGACGCCGAGCGTTTCATCGAGAGCGATGCCAGCAACCCGTTCGAAGACGCCCAACTGGCACTGGTTGCCCTGGAATGGCTGGTTGACGACGAAAAGGCCCAGGACGCGCTGTTTGCCGCAGGCTGGGACCTGATGGTGGTCGACGAAGCCCACCACCTGGTGTGGCACGAAGACCAGGTCAGTGCCGAATACAGCCTGGTCGAGCAACTGGCCCAGGTCATCCCGGGCGTGCTGCTGCTCACCGCCACCCCCGAACAACTCGGGCAGGACAGCCACTTCGCCCGCTTGCGCCTGCTCGACCCCAACCGTTTCCACGACCTGGCGGCCTTCCGCGCCGAGAGCGAGCACTATCGCCCGGTGGCCGAAGCCGTGCAGGAACTGCTCGACGAAGGCCGCCTTTCGCCCAAGGCCCACGCCACCATCCAGGGCTTCCTGGGTGCCGAAGGCGAAGCCTTGCTGGCTGCGGTCAGCGACGGCGACACCCAGGCCAGCGCGCGACTGATCCGCGAACTGCTCGACCGCCACGGCACCGGCCGCGTCCTGTTCCGTAACACCCGGGCGGCGGTTCAGGGCTTCCCTGAGCGCCAGTTGCACCCCTACCCGGTGGCCATGCCCGAGCAATACCGCGAACTGCCGCCCGGTGAAAAGGCCGAGCTGTACCCGGAAGTGGCCTTCCAGGCCCAGGGTGATGTTGCCGATGACGAACGCTGGTGGCGCTTCGACCCACGCGTCGACTGGCTGATCGACACCCTGAAGATGCTCAAACGCACCAAGGTGCTGGTGATCTGCGCCCACGCCGAAACCGCCATGGACCTGGAAGACGCCCTGCGCGTGCGCTCCGGCATTCCGGCCTCGGTGTTCCATGAAGGCATGAGCATTCTTGAGCGTGACCGCGCCGCCGCCTACTTCGCGGATGAAGAATTCGGCGCTCAGGTGCTGATCTGCTCCGAAATCGGCAGTGAAGGCCGCAACTTCCAGTTTTCGCACCACCTGGTGATGTTCGACCTGCCGGCCCACCCGGACCTGCTGGAACAGCGTATCGGCCGCCTCGACCGTATCGGCCAGAAGCACACCATCCAGCTGCATGTCCCGTACCTGCAGGACAGCCCGCAAGAGCGCCTGTTCCAGTGGTACCACGAAGGCCTCAACGCCTTCCTCAATACCTGCCCGACCGGCAACGCCCTGCAGCACCAGTTCGGCCCGCGCCTGCTGCCGCTGCTCGAAGGTGGCGAAAGCAAAGCCTGGGATGCCCTGGTGGCCGAGGCCCGTGGCGAGCGCGAGCGCCTGGAAGCCGAACTGCACACCGGTCGCGACCGCCTGCTGGAGCTGAACTCTGGTGGCGCCGGTGAAGGCGAGGCACTGGTCGAGGCCATTCTCGAACAGGACGACCAGTTCGCCCTGCCGATCTACATGGAAACCCTGTTCGACGCCTTTGGCATCGACAGCGAAGACCACTCCGAGAACGCGCTGATCCTCAAGCCGAGCGAGAAGATGCTCGACGCCAGCTTCCCGCTGGGTGACGACGAAGGCGTTACCATCACCTACGACCGCGGCCAGGCGCTGTCGCGCGAGGACATGCAGTTCCTGACCTGGGAGCACCCGATGGTTCAGGGCGGCATGGACCTTGTGCTGTCCGGCTCGATGGGCAACACCGCCGTGGCGCTGATCAAGAACAAGGCGCTCAAGCCAGGTACTGTCCTGCTCGAACTGCTGTTCGTCAGCGAAGTGGTGGCACCGCGCAGCCTGCAACTGGGCCGCTACCTGCCACCGGCAGCATTGCGCTGCCTGCTTGACGCCAACGGCAACGATCTGGCCGCACGCGTGGCTTTCGAAACCCTCAACGAACAGCTTGAAAGCGTGCCGCGCGCCAGTGCCAACAAGTTCGTCCAGGCCCAGCGTGACGTGCTGGCCAAGCGCATCAGTGGCGGCGAAGAGAAAATCATGCCGACGCACGTCGAGCGCGTAGCCGAAGCCCAGCGCCGCCTGGCGGCCGAGGCCGACGAAGAACTGGCCCGCCTGGTGGCACTGCAAGCGGTCAACCCGAGCGTGCGCGACAGCGAGATCGACGCCCTGCGCAAGCAGCGTGAAGACGGCCTGGCGATGCTGGACAAAGCTGCCCTGCGCCTGGAGGCCATTCGCGTGCTGGTAGCTGGCTAAGACAAATCAGGCACCGCTGCCCTTGTGGGAGCGGGCGTGCCCGCGAACACCGGCGAAGCCGGTGCCGCCCCCCGCGTTGGGTTCTTCGCGGGCATGCCCGCTCCCACAGGGATAGCATACCGGCCCAACGCTATATTCCTGGCTGCGATTAGCTTGATAACCAAATCGTAGAAATCAATATGCCATTATTCAGGAAGGCTTAAATACTCCTTCCTATACTGCCTCTGGACAGTCTGCACAGGGTTGTAGCGCAGACGAGTGAAAACTCGATCAAGAGGCATTCCATGGAGTGGCTGGGGCTGCAACTGTTCGCCGACTTGCCGGCAACCGGGCGTATCGTTATCGATTGCCGTCATGAACCGCTACTGATGCTGCTTGCCTACCTGGTCGCCTGCGCGGCTTGCTTCGCCACGCTCGACATGGTCGAGCGCCAGTCCCACAGTGAAGAGCCCACTGCCCACCGACAATGGAAAATGCTTGGCGCCTGTTGCCTGGGCGGTGGCATCTGGGCCATGCACTTCATCAGCATGCTGGCCTTCCAGGCCCCTGTAGAAGTGCACTACGACGTATCCCTGACCGTACTTTCCCTGCTCATTGCCCTGGCCGTTGCCTGGCTGGCAATGCAAAGCCTCGACCGCAGCCACATGCGCGCGCATCACCTCCTGCCAAGCGCACTACTGATCGGCCTGGGCATCGTCCTCATGCACTTCGTCGGCATGGCCGCGATGGAAACCGGCGCCCGTCAGTACTACCGGACCGGCCTGCTGCTGGCCTGCACCACGATTGCCCTGCTCACCAGCCTGGCCGCGCTGTGCCTGGCCCGCTACTTCCGCAACGGCAGCGGCACGCGACACCAGTTGATGAAATACGGCGCAAGCCTGCTGATGGCCGGCGGAATCATCGCCACCCACTTCACCGCAATGTCGGCCATGACGCTGGTCATCCCGGCCGATACTGCCCTGCGCCTGCCGTCCGGCTACAACAGCCTGCAACTGGCGCTGGGTATCGGCTTCATCACCCTGCTGATCAGTGGCGCCAGCATCAGTGCTGCACTGGCCGACAAAAAGCTGCAAAGCAAGGAACACGACCTGCGCCGGGTCAGTGTGCTGCTCGGTCAGCTGGACCAGGCCCGTGCCTCGCTGCAGCAGGCGGCGCACTATGATGCCCTGACCAATCTGGTCAACCGCCGTGGCTTCAATCAGGTGTTCGCCGAGCGACTCGCCGAGCACAAGGCCACACAAAGCCGTCTGGCGGTGATGTTCCTCGACATCGACCATTTCAAGCGCATCAACGACAGCCTTGGTCATGCTGCAGGCGACGAGTTGCTCAAAGTGATTGCCAGCCACATCAAGTCAGCCACCCGCACTCACGACCTGGTTGCGCGGCTGGGCGGCGACGAGTTCTGCGTGGTCACCAGCCTCAACAGCTGCGACGAAGCGCGCCACCTGGCACAACGCATCATGCAACGGATGAAAGAGCCCATCGACCTGGGTGGCCGGCGCATGGTCATGAGCACCAGCATTGGCATCAGCATCTTCCCCGACGACGGCAGCAGCGCCGAAGAACTGCTCAAGCATGCCGACCTGGCGCTGTACCAGTCGAAGGACAGCGGGCGCAACAGCCTGCACTTTTTCAACGACAAGCTGAAAACCCAGGCCTCCCTCGCCCTGCAACTGGAGGAAGAGCTGCGCCTGGCCCTGCTCGAAGAGCATGGCCTGTGCGTGCATTACCAACCGATCTTCGATATGCGCAGTGGCCAAGTGGCCAAGCTGGAAGCGCTGGTGCGCTGGCATCACCCGCAACATGGCCTGCTGGGGCCCGACCGGTTCATAGCCATAGCCGAAGCCAATGGCCTGATCGTCGACCTCGACTTGTGGGTACTGCGCCACGCCTGCGCCGACCTCGCACACCTGCAGCGCCTGGGCTACGGTGACGTCAAGGTCACGGTCAATTGCTCGGCAGTCACCCTCAGCCACGACGAACTGCCCGTTGAGGTGGAAACAGCGCTGCTCCTCGCCGGCCTTGCAGCCCGCCAGTTGGAACTGGAAGTGACCGAGAACGCCTTGATGGGTGACATCCAGCGCACGGTCAACCTGCTAAAACGCATTCGCGCCCTGGGCGTGGCCCTGTCGATCGATGACTTCGGCACCGGCTACTCGTCACTGGCCTACCTCAAGCGCCTGCCGCTGGATGTGCTGAAGATCGACCGCACCTTCCTGCAAGATGTGCCGGGCAGCCAGAAGGACCGGGAGATCGTCCAGGCGATCATCGTGATGGCCCATACCCTGCACCTGCAGGTCGTCAGCGAAGGCGTGGAAACCGTCGAACAGCAGGCATTCCTTGAAACCCATGGCTGCGACTACCTGCAGGGCTACCTGCTGAGCCGCCCGGTACCGCTGGCCGACTTGCGGCCGCTACTGGAGCGGGTGCAGCGTGAGAGCAAGGTGCTCAACCCTTGCGGCGGTAAAGTTCTACAAGGGTCGCCGGATCTTTTTGCAGGTAGCCCTGGCTACCGTGCAGGCGCATCAATTGCGCGGCGAGGCCACTGAGCGGCGTTGCCGCCCCCTGTTCACGGGAAAACTTGACCGCGCCATCGAGGTCCTTGAGCAGCGTACGCACGTGCCACTTGATCGGCTCGAAGCGGCTTTCGGCCATTTGCGGCGCAAGTATCTGCAATGGCTTGGAATCGGCAAAGCCACCCGCCAGCGCTTCGGCGATCAACGTCGCGTCCACCCCGGACTGCTCGGCCAGCGCCACCACTTCGGCGATCACCAGGGCATTGCACGCCACGATCATCTGGTTGCAGGCCTTGGTCACCTGCCCCGCGCCCACCGCCCCCATGTGCGTCACGCGCTGGCCTAGCACCTGAAGCACTGGACGAGCGCGCTGCAGGTCGCCCGCCTCACCGCCAACCATGATCGCCAGCGTACCGGCTTCGGCACCGGGTGTGCCGCCAGACACCGGGGCATCCAGCCAGGCCATGCCACACAGCACCGCAAGCTCGGCGGCCATTTCACGGGTGGCGGTGGGTTCCAGGCTGGAAAAATCAATCAGCAACTGTCCGCTGCGCCCACCTTGGGCAATGCCTTGTTCGCCGAACACCACCTCACGCACCACCGCGGTGTCGGCCAGGCACAGCAGCACCATGTCGCTGTCGCGGGACAGTTCGGCAGGGCTGCTGGCCAGCCGTGCGCCAGCGGCAACCAGTGCGGCGCACTTGTCCGGGCTGCGGTTCCACACGGTCAGCGGGTAGCCCGCGGCCAACAGGCGGCGACACATGGGCAGGCCCATCAGGCCGATGCCGGCGAACCCAAGAGAAGGTAGTGCAGTGCTCATCAATGACTCCAGACAGATTCGATATCGATCCGGGCCGCTTTGCGGCCTTCGCGGGCACGCCCGCTCCCACAGGGCCAGTGCAGGTCTGGAGAACAACACCCAACCTGTGGGAGCGGGCGTGCCCGCGAAGGGCTGCAAGGCAGCCCCCATTACGCATCCCGTAAACTGTTACCGCCACGCCGAATTGTTACTTACCTCTACCCGCCTTGAACGCCTTCTAGCACCAAAACGGGGCTGCTGCGCATTTTCGCGCACCAAAAAAGATCACGCCTGTGCCGGGCCCTTCGCTTGAATCACGATGAACGGCGAAACCACCACCGCCCAGATCTCTGGATCGCGGCTTTGCAGGTCCTGGGCCTGCTCTGCCGACACCGGCCCAACAGTGCCATCACTACGCCACTTGGCGAAGATCTCGCTGCGATTCTCGGCCATCGCCTCGGCAACGGTGATCAGGTCCAGGCTGGGGTCGACCCAAATCAGGTCACCCTTGGCCCAAAAGCGCTCCAGCGCTTTCCATTCGATGATTGCCGTCTCGCCAAGCAATTTGGCATAGAGGGTGCTTGTGTGATCAGTCATGGGTTGCTACCCGCAAAATTCGGCCAATAAAAAGGCCGCTATTTTTGCAGAAAAACCCGGTTTCAAATATGTAATTTGGTCGATCGGGCCCGAACAGGTGGGGTTGGGCCGCAAATACAGGCAATTTGATGGCGCTTTTCTGTATTTTTATGTCGACCATGCGACAACCCAGGAATCAGGCACTTTTCGACGGCTTTTCAAGCGCTCGAACAGCGCTCTACACTGTACCGGTACAGTTCCGGGACATGTTCCGGGGGAAGGTGGGCTTGCGCGTTGGCATGGCCACGCCGCAAATCCCGCCCGGTCTGTAGCCCTGGCCGCCAGGACTATAAGAATTACAACAGAATGAGTGGAGCACTATGATCAAGATTTCCAAGCTGTTCGCCGCAATGGTACTGGCCGGGGTAGCCAGCCATTCGTTTGCCGCCGATACCATCAAGATCGGCATCGCCGGTCCTAAGACGGGTCCAGTGACCCAGTACGGCGACATGCAGTTCATCGGCGCCAAGCAAGCCATCAAGGATATCAACGCCGCGGGCGGCGTCGACGGCAAGATGCTCGAAGCCAAGGAATACGACGACGCCTGCGACCCTAAACAGGCCGTGGCAGTCGCCAACAAAGTGGTCAACGACGGCGTCAAGTTCGTCATCGGCCACCTGTGCTCCAGCTCCACCCAGCCAGCGTCCGACATCTACGAAGACGAAGGCGTGATCATGATCACCCCGGCCGCCACCTCGCCGGAAATCACCGCCCGTGGCTACAAGCTGATCTTCCGCACCATCGGCCTGGACAGCGCCCAAGGCCCGGCTGCCGGCAACTACATCGCCGACCACGTGAAACCGAAAGTGGTTGCCGTACTGCACGACAAGCAGCAATACGGTGAAGGTATCGCCACCGCCGTCAAACAGACCCTGGAAGGCAAAGGCACCAAGGTTGCCGTGTTCGAAGGCCTGAACGCCGGTGACAAGGACTTCTCCTCGATCATCCAGAAGCTCAAGCAGAACAACGTCGACTTCGTCTACTACGGCGGCTACCACCCAGAGCTGGGCCTGATCCTGCGCCAGGCTCAGGAAAAGGGCCTGAAAGCCAAGTTCATGGGCCCGGAAGGCGTGGGTAACGACTCCATCTCGCAGATCGCCCAGAACGCCTCCGAAGGCCTGCTGGTCACCCTGCCGAAGTCGTTCGATGCCGACCCGGAGAACAAGAAGATCGTCGACGCCATCAAGGCTGACGGCAAGGACCCAAGCGGTCCGTTCGTGTTCCCTGCCTACTCGGCAGTCGAGCTGATCGCCCAGGGCATCAAGGCCGCCAAGTCCGAAGACACCGACAAGGTGGCAGCCGCCATCCACGCCGGCTCCTTCAAGACCCCGACCGGCACCCTGTCGTACGACGAGAAGGGCGACCTGAAAGACTTCAAGTTCGTGGTCTACGAATGGCACTTCGGCAAGCCGAAGACCGAAGTTTCCCCTCAGTAACTGCGTGACTAATAGCTGACCGTAGAAGCCCACTGTGCGAGCAGTGGGCTTTGTTTTACGAGGTTCATGGGCCCGATCACCGCGATCCGGGGGCGGGCCCACCTGAAAATCTTAAAACCGTCACCCGCGGTTTCCTGGCACACCCCCGCCAGCGAAATGCAAATCAGGTTTTTAGGAGCGCTGTAATGCCTGAGATCTACCATTTCTTCCAACAACTGGTTAATGGATTGACCATCGGCAGCACCTATGCCTTGATCGCCATCGGTTACACGATGGTGTACGGCATCATTGGCATGATCAACTTCGCCCATGGCGAGGTGTACATGATCGGTTCCTACGTGGCCTTCATCGCCCTGGCGGGCCTGGCCATGATGGGTATTCATTCGCTGCCGATCCTGATGACCGTAGCCTTCGTCGCGACGATCTTCGTCACCAGTGCCTATGGCTACAGTATCGAACGGGTTGCCTACCGCCCCCTGCGCAACAGCAACCGTCTGATCCCGCTGATTTCCGCCATCGGCATGTCGATTTTCCTGCAGAACACCGTGTTGCTTTCGCAGGATTCCAAAGATAAATCCATCCCCAACCTGATCCCCGGGAGCTTCTCCTTCGGGCCGGGCGGTGCGGAAGAGGTCCTGGTTTCCTACATGCAGATCCTGGTGTTCGTGGTCACCCTGGTGGCCATGACCCTGCTTACCCTGTTCATCTCCCGTTCCCGCCTGGGCCGCGCCTGCCGTGCCTGTGCCGAGGACATCAAGATGGCCAACCTGCTGGGCATCAACACCAACAACATCATCGCCCTCACCTTCGTCATCGGCGCTGCCCTGGCAGCCGTGGCGGCCGTGCTGCTGAGCATGCAGTACGGGGTGATCAACCCCAACGCCGGTTTCCTGGTGGGCCTGAAGGCCTTTACCGCGGCGGTGCTGGGTGGCATCGGCAGCATTCCGGGCGCCATGCTCGGCGGGCTGGTGCTGGGCGTGGCCGAAGCGTTCGGCGCCGATATCTTCGGCGACCAGTACAAGGACGTGGTGGCATTCGGCTTGTTGGTTCTTGTCCTGCTATTCCGGCCGACCGGCATCCTGGGCCGCCCGGAGGTTGAAAAAGTATGAACAGAAATCTCAAACAGGCGTTCTTCAGCGCCTTGCTGGTATGGGCCGTGGCCTTCCCGGTGCTGGGCCTGAAACTGAGCATCGACGGCATCAGCCTGGTCGTGCACAGCCAGGGCTCGTTCACCATCAGCATCATTGCCGTGTGTTCGGTACTGATGTTCCTGCGCGTGCTGTTCGACAAGCAGTGGAGTGCGGTGATGGGCAGCCGTTCGGATCGCAAGTTGATCCCGCCGGCCGTAAGTAACTACCTGACCCTGCCCAAGACCCAGCGCTACGTGATCATCGGCTTGATCGTTGCGGCACTGGTATGGCCGTTCTTCGGCTCACGGGGTGCGGTGGACATTGCCACGCTGATCCTGATCTACGTGCTGCTGGGCCTGGGCCTGAACATCGTGGTCGGCCTGGCGGGCCTGCTCGACCTCGGTTACGTGGGCTTCTACGCCGTCGGCGCCTACAGCTACGCCATGCTCTCGCACTACCTGGGCTGGAGCTTCTGGGTGTGCCTGCCGATCGCCGGCCTGATGGCCGCCACCTTCGGCTTCCTGCTTGGCTTCCCGGTACTGCGCCTGCGCGGTGACTACCTGGCGATCGTGACCCTCGGCTTCGGTGAGATCATCCGCCTGTTCCTGCGTAACCTCACCGACTGGACCGGCGGCCCCAACGGCATCAGCAACATCCCCAAGCCGGAGTTCTTCGGCCTCACCTTCGAACGCCGCGCCGCCGAGGGCATGCAGACCTTCCACGAGTTCTTCGGGCTGGAATACAATTCGATCAACAAGGTCATCTTCCTCTACCTGGTGGCGCTGTTGCTGGCCCTGCTGGCGCTGTTCGTGATCAACCGCCTGCTGCGCATGCCGATCGGCCGCGCCTGGGAAGCCCTGCGTGAAGACGAAATCGCCTGTCGCGCACTGGGCTTGAACCCCACCGTGATCAAGCTCTCGGCGTTCACCCTGGGCGCCTGCTTCGCCGGTTTCGCCGGCAGCTTCTTTGCTGCGCGGCAAGGCCTGGTGACGCCGGAGTCGTTCACCTTCATCGAGTCGGCGATCATCCTCGCCATCGTCGTGCTTGGCGGCATGGGCTCACAACTGGGCGTGATCCTGGCGGCCATCGTGATGATCCTGCTGCCCGAGCTGATGCGTGAGTTCAGCGAATACCGCATGTTGATGTTCGGTGCGCTGATGGTATTGATGATGATCTGGCGTCCGCAGGGCCTGCTGCCTATGCAACGTCCACACATGGAGCTGCACCGATGAGCCGCGAAATTTTGCAAGTCAGCGGCCTGAGCATGCGCTTCGGCGGCTTGTTGGCGGTCAACGGCGTGGCCCTGACCGTCAAGGAAAAACAAGTGGTTGCGCTGATCGGCCCGAACGGCGCCGGCAAGACCACGGTGTTCAACTGCCTGACCGGCTTCTACAAGCCCAGCGGCGGTACCATCCTGCTTGATGGCCAGCCGATCCAGGGCCTGGCCGGCCACCAGATCGCCCGCAAGGGCGTGGTGCGCACCTTCCAGAACGTGCGCCTGTTCAAGGAAATGACCGCGCTGGAAAACCTGCTGATCGCCCAGCACCGCCACCTGAACACCAACTTCTTCGCCGGCCTGTTCAAGACCCCGAGCTTCCGCCGCAGCGAGAAGGAGGCCATGGAGCGCGCGCAGTACTGGCTGGAGAAGGTCAACCTGACCGAGTTCGCCAACCGTACCGCCGGCACCCTCGCCTACGGCCAGCAGCGCCGCCTGGAAATCGCCCGCTGCATGATGACCCAGCCGCGCATCATCATGCTCGACGAACCGGCTGCGGGCCTGAACCCGAAGGAGACCGAAGACCTCAAGGCGCTGATCGCCTACCTGCGTGAGTCGCACAACGTCACCGTGCTGCTGATCGAGCACGACATGAAGCTGGTGATGAGCATCTCCGACCACATCGTGGTGATCAACCAGGGCACCCCCCTGGCCCACGGCACGCCGGAAGAGATCCGCGACAACCCTGACGTGATCAAAGCCTACCTGGGGGAAGCGTAAATGCTGAAGTTCGAGAACGTTTCCACCTTCTACGGCAAGATCCAGGCACTGCACAGCGTCAACGTGGAGATCAACCAGGGCGAGATCGTCACCCTGATCGGTGCCAACGGTGCCGGCAAGTCGACCTTGCTGATGACCCTGTGCGGCTCGCCGCAGGCGCACAGTGGCAGCATCAAGTACCTGGGTGAAGAACTGGTCGGCCAGCCGTCCTCGCACATCATGCGCAAGAGCATCGCCGTGGTGCCGGAAGGCCGCCGCGTGTTCGCCCGCCTGACCGTCGAGGAAAACCTGGCGATGGGCGGTTTCTTCACCGACAAGGGCGACTACCAGGAGCAGCTGGACAAGGTGTTACAGCTGTTCCCGCGCCTGAAGGAGCGCTACATCCAGCGTGGCGGCACCATGTCCGGTGGCGAGCAGCAGATGCTCGCCATTGGCCGGGCGCTGATGAGCAAGCCCAAGCTGCTGCTGCTCGACGAGCCCTCGCTGGGCCTGGCGCCGATCATCATCCAGCAGATCTTCGACATCATCGAACAGCTGCGCCGTGATGGCGTGACGGTGTTCCTGGTGGAACAGAACGCCAACCAGGCACTGAAGATCGCTGACCGCGCCTATGTGCTGGAGAACGGCCGGGTGGTGATGCAGGGCACGGGTGAAGCACTGTTGACTGACCCTAAGGTGCGCGACGCGTATCTGGGCGGTTGATCGGGAAAGGGCCTTCGGGCCCTTTTTTACGCCTGCCAGAAATGTATCGCCAGTGCGGGCCTCTTCGCGGGCTTGCCCGCGAAGAGGCCGGCACGGGCAACCATTAACTTGTGATCCGCCACCAGCCTGCGTAACGTGGCCAGCTTTCACGGCAAAGATCCCGGAGCCCGCCCCATGCGCCTCACCCCCACCCTGCTGCTCACCGCCCTGCTGCCCCTGTTCGCCGGCTGCCAGTTGATGGCTGACGCCCCCAGCGACCCGAACATCGGCACCACGCGCATGCAGGGCGAGCTGCGCGCCGCCGGTGGCCAGTTGCTGTTCAAACCGTGCAGCGAAAACCGCACCTTCGTGATCAACGACGTCGGCGCCACCGGCATCCTGCAAGAAGCCGCCAACCTGGCCAAGGACGCCAACGCCAAGCTGTTCGCCGACGTCCGTGGCCGCCTCACCGGCAGCAAGCAGGCCACCAACGACGGCCAGCTGGAAGTGCGCCGCCTGTACCGGCTGGAGCCCAGCACCAGGGCCTGTGAAGACCCCAACTTCAAGCAGCTCACCCTGCGAGCCAATGGCCATGAACCCGAATGGGACATCAAGGCCAGCGGCAAAGGCATGGTGCTCAACCGAGTCGGCCAGGAACCTCTGCCCCTGCCCTTCCTGGAAGAAGAGGTACCCGGCGGCGGGCTCACCCTGACCAGTGAAGCCAACAACCAGCACGTGGAACTGTGGGTCTCGCCGCAGCGCTGCGTCGACAGCGCCAGCGGCGCCGTCCAGCACCTTCGCGCAGAGTTGCGCATTGACGGCAAGACCCTGCAAGGCTGCGGTTACTACGGCGGCGCACGCGACAACTGATCGCCGGGCGCTTTTATCCTGCCAGTCAGGGCGGCGAACAGCTTATACTTGGCGGTTTGTGTAAAGCCGCCGGCCGCCCATGGCCGGGATACTGGACCCTGCCATGCTACGAATCACCGAACTGAAGCTGCCCCTGGACCATCCCGACGAAGCCCTGCGTGAAGCCATCGTCCAGCGCCTTGGCATCCGCGACGAGCAACTGCTCAGCTTCAACCTGTTCAAGCGCAGCTACGATGCGCGCAAGAAGAACAGCGAACTGCTGTTCATCTACACCATCGACCTGCAAGCCAGCAACGAAGCTGAGCTACTCGTCAAGTTCGCCGACGATCGCAACATCGGCGTGGCACCGGACGTAACCTACAAGTTCGTCGGCCACGCCCCCGCCGGCCTGCAGGAACGTCCGATCGTGGTCGGTTTCGGCCCGTGCGGCATCTTCGCCGGCCTGTTGCTGGCGCAGATGGGCTTCAAGCCGATCATCCTCGAGCGTGGCAAGGAAGTACGCCAGCGCACCAAGGACACCTGGGGCCTGTGGCGCAAAAGCGTGCTCAACCCCGAGTCCAACGTGCAGTTCGGCGAAGGCGGCGCCGGCACGTTCTCCGACGGCAAGCTGTACAGCCAGATCAAGGACCCGCAGCACCACGGCCGCAAAGTGCTGGAAGAGTTCGTCAAGGCCGGTGCGCCGGACGAAATCCTGTACATCAACAAACCGCACATTGGTACTTTCCGCCTCACCGGCATGGTCGAGCAAATGCGCCAGGACATGATCGCCCTGGGTGCCGAAGTCCGCTTCCAGGAGAAGGTCACCGACCTGCTTGTCGAAGACGGCCAACTGACCGGCGTGGTGCTGGGGAGCGGCGAACAGCTGCACTCGCGTCATGTGGTCCTGGCCCTTGGCCACAGTGCCCGCGACACCTTCCGCATGCTGCATGCCAAAGGCGTGTACATGGAAGCCAAGCCGTTCTCGGTGGGCTTCCGTATCGAGCACCCGCAAACGCTGATCGACAAAGCGCGCCTGGGCAAATACGCCGGCCACCCGAAACTGGGCGCCGCCGACTACAAGCTGGTGTACCACGCCAAGAATGGCCGCTCGGTCTACAGCTTCTGCATGTGCCCGGGCGGCACCGTGGTCGCGGCTACCAGCGAGCCGGGCCGCGTGGTGACCAACGGCATGAGCCAGTACTCGCGTAACGAGCGTAATGCCAACTCTGGCATTGTCGTCGGCATCGACCCCGAGCGTGACTACCCGGGTGGCCCGCTGGCCGGTATCGAACTGCAAGAGCGCCTGGAAGCCCACGCCTATGTGATGGGGGGCAGCAACTACCAGGCGCCCGCGCAATTGGTGGGCGACTTTGTAGCTGGCCGGCCATCGACCGCGCTGGGCAGCGTCGAGCCCTCCTACAAGCCGGGCGTTACCCTGGGCGACCTGGCACCGAGCCTGCCGGACTTCGCCATCGAGGCGATCCGTGAGGCGCTGCCGGCGTTCGACCGCCAGATCAAGGGCTACAACCTGCATGATGCGGTGTTGACCGGGATCGAGACGCGGACCTCGTCGCCGCTGCGGATTACCCGGGGTGAGGATTACCAGAGCCTGAACCTCAAGGGGCTGTTCCCGGCAGGTGAAGGGGCTGGGTATGCGGGTGGGATCCTGTCGGCGGGTGTCGATGGCATTCGCATTGCCGAGGCAGTGGCGCGGGATATGCTCGGCCTTTGATCCTGTTGGCCTCTTCGCGGGTAAACCCGCTCCCACAGGTACTGCACAGCATTCGGAAACTGTGAAGTACCTGTGGGAGCGGGTTTACCCGCGAAGAGGCCCTGGCAGGTAACAAAAACCCCGACTGGCAGGCGCCATGTCGGGGTTTTGTTTTACTGCGCGACGGTTAGTGCGAAACGCGGCTGGTACCGTCAACAGTCATGATGCGCACGCGGTCGCCGACACGGAAGATTTCATTCTCCTGCACCGCCTGAACGTAGGCACGCATGCTGCCATCGTCTTCCCGCACGGTGATTTCGACACCTTGGGTACGGGTCAGGCCCTCCTCGGCGGCGGAACCAGCCAGGCCGCCGGCGACGGCACCGATCACGGCAGCCACGATGCTGCCACGGCCACCGCCCACGGCGCTACCGGCAACGCCGCCCACGATGGCGCCAGCGCCACCGCCGATCGGGGTCTTGGTACCCTCGATCTTGACCGGGCGCAGGGATTCGATGGTGCCCATGCGCACAGTTTGCACGCGGCGGGCCTCGTCACGGGAGTAGCTATCACCGGTCAGGCTCGAGGCACAGCCCCCCAGCAGCAGCGACATGGTGGTAAAGGTCGCCACCAGCAAAGCGGATTTACGCATGGGTAAAGTCTCCATAAGTCAGGTGCTCATTAGACGCTGCACGTCGACGGCTGTCACGGTACAAACGTAATAAATTTGTTTTCATTCAGCCGGGGTACAGCCAGTACAGCTGCGCCCATGGTGCTTCAATTGAGACCAAGGATAGCCATGGATTACTTCATCGTCGTGGTCACCACAGTTGCGGGGCTGTATTTCCACGGGTGGCTGTACGTGCGCATGCGCCGCTGGATGGACCGGGACCTGGCGCTGTCGCTGGCGGGAGCGGATCCCGGCAAACGCGATTTCATGTTGAAGAGGCTTGAGCAGGCGCGGGTGGAGAAGGTGAAGCGCAAGGAACTGGCGGGGTGGCTGGAGCGGGAGGCGGCGGGGTATTCGGGTTAACCCTGGAGATTGCCGGGGCCGCTTTGCGGCCCTTTCGCGACACAAGGCCGCTCCTACACGCGCGCCCCTGTAGATACCGTCTTGACCCTCACCCCGCAAGAGGGATTTTGGGGTCAAACGGTATCCCCGACTTCACCACCCCGTAAACCAGGTGCAGCA
>NZ_JBIVXJ010000048.1:0-31106 GCF_044769185.1 Pseudomonas sp. NPDC090592 | reverse complement strand
GTCAATGTCACCGTGCGCGCCGCGCAGAACATCCGCGAGTTCCGCAAGGAAAGCCTCAAGCATTACAGCGCCGACCTGACCTACACCCTGGTGCGTGTCGAAGGCGGCTTCAGGATCCACCGCAAGGTGATCAGCCTGATCAACAGCGACGATACCCTCGCCGGTATCGGTTACATCCTCTGAAGGAGACGATCATGCACGACCAACTGCTCGATGTGATCGTCCATGCCAGGGAGGTACAAGGGGGCGATGTGGTCGTCCTCGAACTGGCTGCAGTCAACGGCCAGGCGCTGCCGCGTTTCGCGGCGGGCGCCCATGTCGACCTGCACCTGGGGCCCGATCTGGTGCGGCAGTATTCACTGTGCGGCGATCCCGCGCAGACCAACGTCTATCGCCTGGGGGTGCTCAAGGACAATCAGTCCCGAGGCGGCTCGGTGGCGGTACACGAGCAGTTGCAACCCGGCACGGCGATGCGCATCAGTGCGCCACGCAACCTGTTCCCGCTCGCCTGCGACGCCAGGCGGTCGATTCTGCTCGGTGGCGGCATCGGCATCACGCCGATGATCGCCATGGCTCACGCCCTGCACGCTCAGGGAGCGCCGTTCGAACTGCACTACCGCGGCCGTTCGCGCAGCCGCTGCGCCTTCGTCGACGAACTGCTGAACGCGCCATTCGCCGCCAGTGTATTCACCCATTTCAGCGATGAAGGCGCCGATCAGCAACTTGACCTGGCCCGCGTGCTCGGCCCGGCCACCCCGGGTGTCCACCTCTACACCTGTGGCCCGTCAGGGTTCATGGACTGGGTGATCGAAGGCGCACGTCTGCAGGGTTTCGATGAGCAGCATATTCACCACGAGTACTTCCAGGCCGAGGTCGATACCTCGGGGGACAGTTTCGAAGTGGTCGCGGTGCGCAGCGCCAGGACCGTGCAAGTACAGCAAGGGCAGACGCTGGTCTGCGCCCTGCGTGAGGCGGGTATCAAGGTCGAGGTGTCGTGCGAACAGGGTGTGTGCGGCACCTGTCTGTGCGATGTGCTCGAAGGCGAACCTGACCATCGCGACCAATACCTGACCGATGAGGAGAAACAGAGCAACGAACAGATCGTACTGTGCTGTTCCCGGGCGCGCGGCAAGCGCCTGGTGCTGGATATCTAAAACAACAAAAACAATACGTGACGGACAAGCGGGCTACAGACCTGCAGAGCGCTTCTGCCCAGTTGCATGACTGCCCAGACCTTGTACTGATCACTTTTCCAGGATTACCCCATGGAACTCAAATGGCCGTTGCATGCGAAATCGTTTTGCCTGTGTGCAGGCATCGCACTACCCCTGACCGGCTTTGCCGACGTGGTCGATGACAGCCACCTGTCGCTGACTTTGCGCAACCTCTACCTGAACCGCAACTTCACCAACGCCGGCGCGCCGGTGTCCAAAGTCGGCAACTGGTCGCAGGGCTTCGACCTGCAATTCGAATCGGGCTACACCGATACACCACTGGCAATCGGCCTCGATCTCAATGGACAGTACGCCATCAGGCTGGACTCGACCGGCAATGACGGCTCCCTGCCCTTCAGTCGGCATGAACAGAAAGCAGCTGATGACTATGGCCGCGCCGGTGCGACGCTCAAGCTCAAGTATGCCAAGACCATCGCCAGGATCGGCGACCAGAAACCCAACTATCCGGTTGCCTCCAATGATCCAAGCCGCCAACTCGACACCATCTACCAAGGGGCGGTGATCGAGTCTCGGGACATCGACAACCTGACCTTGGTCGGCGGACGCTTCTGGTCGATCGTTACCCGCGAATCATCCAACCACGAGCGTTTGTACCGCTACGGTACCAACGACAGCCTGGACAGCGACGGTCTGGACTTCGTCGGCGCCACCTATGCACTGACCCCGGACTTGCAGGCCAGCTATTTCCATGGCGTGCTCAACGACATCTACAAGCAGGATTACGGCGGCATCAAGCACACCCTGAAGTTCGCCGACGGTTACCAGCTTAAAACCGACATCGGCTACTTCAACAACCGCGAGGACGGTGCTGCGCGCAGTGGCCCGGTAGACAACCAGGCGTATTTCGGCCTGCTCACCCTGGAAAAAAACGGCCACATGGTCGGCGCCAGCTACCAGCGCATGACTGGCGACACAGTGTTCCCGACCCTCAACGGCTATGTGCCGCAGGGGTACCTGCCGAACTGGGCCGGCTTGCCGTTCATCCGCCCGGATGAGCGCAGCTGGTCGGTCCGCTATGGCTACAACTTCGCGGCAATGGGTGTGCCCGGGCTGAAACTGTTCACTCGCTACATCAAGGGGACGGATATCGACCGTGGCGCCGGGCTCTCGCGGGACCGGGAAAGCGAGCGCGACATCATGCTCTCCTATGTGGTTCAGGGCGGTGTACTCAAAGATCTCGGCTTCGAACTCAAGAACATGAAGACCCAGACCCGATACGGCAATGACTACGACGAGTTCCGATTGATCACTACCTACACCTGGAAGTTCTGGTGATGGTCTGCAAGGAGATGGCTCATGACTAACCTCAACACCAGCATCACCCGCGACACCGACCCGAACACCATGCGCCGCATCGTCGTGGCCTCGGTGCTGGGTAATGCCCTGGAATGGTATGACTTCTTTCTCTATGGCACGGCAGCTGCGCTGATTTTCGCGCCGTTGTTCTTCCCGGTCGGGACCGACCCGGTGCTTGGCACAATGGCCTCGTTTGCAGGCTTCGCCGTAGGATTTCTCGCTCGCCCGCTGGGCGGGCTGATATTCGGCCATATCGGCGACAAGGCCGGGCGCAAGAAGGCGCTGGTGATGACCCTGGCGATCATGGGTGTGGCCACCTTCGCCATGGGGCTGCTGCCCACCTTCGAACAGGTCGGCTACCTCGCTCCGGCCTGCCTGGTGATCCTGCGCGTGCTGCAGGGCGTCGCCTCGGGCGGTGAGTGGGGCGGCGGCGTGTTGCTGCTCAGCGAGAACGCACCGAAAGACCGCGTCGGTTTCTATGCGGCCTGGAGCCAACTGGGCGTATCGGGCGGCTTCGTGTTGTCGGCTGCAGCGTTCTATCTGGTACAGATGCTGCCCCAGGACGACATGATGAGCTGGGGCTGGCGCGTGCCGTTCCTGGCCAGCATCCTGATCTTCGGCGTCGGTGTGTACATCCGCCGGCGCCTGCCGGAAAGCAAGGAGTTCGTGCAAGAGCAGGCACAACAGGATCAGCCGGAACACATACCCGCGATGGAGGTGTTGCGCAAGCACCCCAAGGCAGTGCTGCAAGCCATGGGCCTGCGCATCGCCGAGAATGGCAGCGCCTATCTGTTCCTGGCCTTTACCATCGCCTATGCCAAGTTCACCGGCCTGGACACGCAGCTGGTACTGGCCAGTGTCATGGTGGCAATGATCGTCGAGGCCGGCACCATCGTGTTCTGGGGCTGGCTGTCAGACCGCATCGGCCGCCGTATTGTCTATGCCATAGGCTCTGTCGGCTTGATGCTGCTGGCCTTCCCGTTCTTCTGGATGCTCGATACCCATTCGGCAGGCTGGGTCTACCTGGCGGCGCTGCTCGGCATGGCCTTCTGTCATGGCGCAATGATCGGCACCCAGCCGGCACTGATGGGCGAGCTATTTCCGGCCAAGGTGCGCTACTCCGGATTGGCCATGGGCCATGAGATCGCTTCGATCTTTTCCGGCGGCCTGGCGCCACTGGCTGCGACCGCCCTGTTCAGCCTCTATGACTCGGCCTGGCCGGTATCCGTCATGCTGATCGTGATGGGTGCCATCACCACGGCCGCAGTAATTTCAATACGACCCAACCAGCAGCCGGGCTGACAACTCTTCATTTTGCCCCGGGCTTTCCCGTGCGGGGGGAGCTCGGGTCTTTTTATGACTACTCAGAGAAAATGCAATGCCTCACTTTCCCCCCTCGCTGGAAACACCCGGCACCGACCTTTATGAGCTGATCCGCTTCACCCTGCGCGTGCGCACACCAAGCCAGGCCCTGCCGCGTCTTGAGTCGGCCCTGCAGGATGCGCTGGAAGGCGTGGAGCTGGTCGGGTGCTGGCTGTCGGAAATCGGCCCGCAGAACACGATTGCTGTCATGCGCCGCTTCAGCAGCCTGCAGGTCCAGGCGGCGGAGCGTCAGCGAGTACTGCTGGCGGCTGACGCCTTCGGTATCGGCGACTTCGTCCTGGAACAGACCATGGATGACTACCGACTTTTTCCGTTCCTCTCACCGTTGCTGCCCGGGCCCCACGGCCCGTTCTATGAGCTGCGCGAATACGACCTGGTACCGTCCGGTGTCGCGCCTACATTGGCGGGCTGGCAGAAAGCGGTCAGCGCGCGCACAGGCGAGCCCTACTCTGCCGTTTACGCCGCGTTCTACGCAACCAGCGGACGGATTCCGCGCTATCTGCACATCTGGCCTTACGCCAGCCTCGAACAGCGGCTAGATGTCCGCACCCGTGCAGTGCGTGACGGCGTCTGGCCGCCAGAAAATTCGGCGCCGCAGCTGCAGAAGATGAACTCGGTGGCTTATCTTCCTGCAGCGTTCTCACCGTTGCGTTGAGGCTGGACAGTGTCCTGGCGGGCCTGGACACCTCGCCCGATACGCCGCAACAACGCGTCAACCGAGGCCAGCGCCGGGACCTCAAGAGCATGACGTGCAGCATGACCGAGCAGTGCACCCGACAACGCATCGACTTCGATCCGCCGGCCATGCTCGACATCCTGCAGCATCGACGGTTTGTGCGTGGCGTGCACCACGAATGCCTCCTCGATGCCGGCCTGGATTCGCTGCACGTTTACAGCGACACCCACCGCCCAAGCCACGCTCACTGCCTCACGGACCAGTGCGAAGACCTGGCGGCGATGATCGCGATGCAGTGCCACCTCCCCGACAGTGGCGCCTGTTAACGCACAGACCGAATTGAGCGCAGTGTTGAACACCACTTTCTCCCAGATCGTGACGTCGATGTGCGGATCGATCAGTGACTGCAATCCGCCTCTGCACAACTGCTCGACAAGCTTGTCCAGACCTCTGGCTGGTGCAACCCCGACACCTCGCATGCGTACCTGGGCTTCACCCAGGCTGCGTACGACTCCTGGCGAAACGACGTCAGCTGGGTAGAGGGTCATGCCCATGGCCAACTGATCGTCGGGAATGTACTCGCGCAGCACAGGCAAGCTGTCGAGCCCGTTCTGCAGCGTCACCACCAGCGTCGATGCACTGACCAGATGCAGGCATGAGGTAATGGCCTGGCGGGTGTGATAGCTCTTGGTGAACACGATCAGCACGTCCATCACCGCGTGTACCTCATCGCAGGTTGCCACCTGTGGCCAGTAAGTCCGCTGGCCGTGCTGGTCGTGCAATTTCAGACCCGATGAACTCAGCACCTGCAGCAAGGCTTTATCCACATCGATGAGGGTCACCTCTGCGCCGGCGTCGATGAGCCTGCAGGCAAACAGGCTCCCCATTGCGCCGGCACCAATGATCGCAATTTGCATAGGCCTCGCACCTTTGATTGTTGTCCCGACCAGTGTCAGGCATCGACGCCGGGCAGATTTGTCTGAGCTTGCCGCCCCTTTGTGAGTGCCTGCCAAGCGTACAGCAATGAAAAAGGCCCGTCGGGATCACACCCGACGAGCCATTTTCCGTTGTACTGATATCAGGTTCGAGGCATCACCACGCTTGCCTCAGGGTTATCGGTCTTCTTTGACTGCTGGGCCTTCAGCACAGCCGCACCGTAGATCAGCAGGACGCTGACCGAACAGGCGCCCGAGAACAGCAGCACGGCAGGGTAGCCATAGGCCTCGATCAGCAATCCGCCGACCGCCGGTCCTACCGCAGCCCCGATCGACAGGCACAGCGCACCCAAGGCAACCAGCTTGCCCGACAGATCGAACTCGGCCATCAACCCGAAGGTATATGCCAACACGAAGCTGATCGAGAACAGCATGCACATCGCACCGATTACGTAGGTGGTCAACGAAGCGAACTGTCCGAGCATGACCAGGCCTGCCACCTCGGCACAGACGACGACCGCCAGCGGCAGGAAGCGGCCGGCTTTCAGGCCGATCGACGAGGCCACGAAACCACTGCCCGCGTTGATGACGAAACCGACACCCAAAACCGCCCCGATGGTGTCCGACGACAGGCCGGTTTTCTTGCCCAACAGCTCCAGAAATGCCCACACGGACATGATGCCAGTCAGAAACACAAGGCTTGCAATCAGGCTCAACCAGACGATCACACGGTTCTCAGCAGCAACAGTTGGCTCCGGCCCCGTCAGCACCTGCGAGACTCGCTGACTGCGTCGTGGCACCCAGGGCAGCGGGACAACACCCATCAGCACCATGGCGATGGCCAGGGTGACGATCATGCCCTGGAACCCCCAGAGCGGCGCCACGGCTACCGGCAGGAGAGTGAGCAGGATCGCGCCCGGGATGGTTTCCATCCCCAGCTTGAAGCCAAAGGCCCGCTCTGGCTGGACACTGTCACCGAAGATGGTCATGGCCAATGCGTAAAGAGCCCCGGTACCGGCACCCGCCAGCGCCATGACCATCAACAGGGTTTCGTAGGGCGGATCGGTCAGCATGCACAGCAGCGCGGCAACCACCAATACCGATGCGCTGAGTGAAATGACTCGCCAGCTGACGCGCCGGATCCATAACAGCGATGCCAGGCCCAGCACACCGAACCCCAGATTCATGGCCATCGCCAGGCTACCCAACTGGTTCTCGCCGAACCCGTAACGCTCTGACAATGCACCGAACAGCAGCGGCAGTACATTGAGCAGCAAGGCTCCACCGGCAGACACGAGCCCGGCACAGATATACACGGAGGTTCTATCGATAGGATTGGATATTGTTGTTTTCATGATTTTATCCTGGCGTGGTGTAGCAAATAGTGACTGCGCTGCTCCCCCTTGCGAAGGTCGCATCGCCCTCGTCTTTCGCGCTGGTGCGCCAGGACGCAAGCCCGCCGCGCTGCCACGTTGACGATCCTCAAAGTGTGCAAGCCTTTGGCCGGAACGGCATGTTCAACATTGCCGGGCTTTTGGCCAAGCCTGCCAAGCGGCATGTCCGAACCGGACACCCGGACGCTGCCGTTGCACGGCCCTGAATCCCCCCTGAAGCGGCTGCAAAGACCCGCTTTGCAGCACACCACGTTCGTGACTATTTCGGGATAGCCGCCCGCTCAGGCCGTTCCCTAACATCGTAAATGCCATACGCACACACAACGGTGCGTAGTCGCATGCGCCCATTCCAGCTACCGAGAATAGCCATGACCACAACTACAAAAATCGACTTTCTCTACCTGTCCGAACAAGACATGATTCGTGCCGGTGTCACCGACATGCTTGCCTGCGTGAACACCATGGAAGAGATGTTCGGCCTGCTCTACCACGGTGATTACCGCATGGCCGGCCCCAACAGCGACTCCCACGGCGCGATGATCACCTTCCCCAAGGACTCGCCGTTCCCGAACATGCCCAAGCCAACCGCTGACCGCCGCATGATGGCCATGCCGGCTTACTTGGGCGGCGACTTCCAGACCGCCGGCGTCAAGTGGTATGGCTCCAACATCGCCAACCGCGAGAAAGGCCTGCCGCGCTCCATTCTCATGTTCACCCTGAACGATCCTGACACCGGCGCGCCACTTGCCCACATGTCGGCGAACCTGCTGTCGGCCTACCGCACCGGTGCCATCCCCGGCGTCGGGGCTCGCCACCTGGCGCGCCGCGATTCCAAAGTGATCGGTCTGCTCGGCCCTGGGGTGATGGGCAAGACGACCGTCTCGGCGTTCATGGCCGTCTGTCCGGAGGTCGACACCCTCAAGGTCAAGGGGCGCAGCGCCAAGAGCCTGGACGACTTCATCACCTGGCTGCGTAGCACCTACCCGCAAATCACCAACATCGAAGTCGTGGACAGCATCGAAGCGGTGGTGCGCGGATCGGATCTGGTCACTTACTGCACCTCTGGTGAAACCGGTGATCCGTCCGCCTACCCGCTGGTCAAACGCGAGTGGGTCAAGCCAGGGGCGTTTCTGGCCATGCCGGCGGGCTGCCGCATGGATGAGGCCATGGAGGCGTCGGACGTACGCAAGGTGGTCGACAACACAGGCCTCTACCAGGCCTGGTTCGAAGAGCTGCCCAAGCCTGCGCACAACCATGTGCCACTGGTTGGCGTGCGTTTCATGGACATGATCGAAGAAGGAAAACTACTCCCCGAGCAGCTCGAGGATATCGGCAAGATCATCGCTGCAGAGGCGCCGGGTCGCGTCAACGACGAAGAGATCATCATCATGTCGGTCGGTGGCATGCCCGTCGAAGACGTCGCCTGGGGAACAGTCGTCTACCGCCAGGCACTCGAGCGCGGGGTCGGCCTGAAACTCAACCTGTGGGAATCCCCTGCACTCAGCTAATGATTTCACCCAACTGCGAGGCTATTGAAATGGTTCAAATCACCAAACTGAAGACCGGCTCCAAGTACGAGACGCTGGGCAGCTACTCGCGCCTGGTCGCGGTCGACAACTGGATTTTCGTTTCCAACACGGCCGGACGCAACCCGGCCACCAACGAGATTCCCGAGGACCTGGCAGAACAGACCCATCAGGTGTTCCTGAATATCGAGGCAGCGCTGGCCTCGGTCGATGCGACCCTCGCCGACGTCGTGTGCTCGCGAGTGTTCATTCAAGATCCGGCGGACACCACTACCGTCATGACCATTGTCGGCGAGAAGTTCCGGGGCATCGATCCGGCCAGCACGGTTACCTGTCCACCCCTGGGCTCGACGGTCTACAAGGTCGAGCTGGAAGTCACAGCGTTCCGTGGCGCATCCAGCGCCAACACCTCCAGGATCACGCTGGGTCAGTAACACCTGAAGAGTTCACCCACGCTTAGCCCTTTCAACGACGAGAATCAAGCATGCCACCAGTCATAGAGCCCGTGCAGTGCACAAAAGAGCTCCCCTCTTCTACGTCCGTGGTGATCATCGGCGCCGGCATCGTCGGCCTGACGACCGCCCTGGCACTGGCCGAGCGCAACATACCGGTGGTCGTGCTCGAAAAGGGTCGCATAGCAGGCGAGCAATCCTCGCGAAACCTGGGCTGGGTGCGCAAGACCAGCCGTCACCGCGAGGATATTCCGCTCGCGCTGGCGGCCGACCGGCTCTGGGCAGAAATGCCCAATCGTGTGGGGCGTGATGTCGGCTACCGTCAGGCGGGCATCATGTTCGTCGCCCGTAACCAGACACAAATGGCCTTCCACGAGAACTGGATGAAAAGCGTCGAGTCGCTCGAGCTTGGTTCGCGCCTGCTGTCTGCCCGAGAAATCGGCCAGCGCGTCCCCGGTGGCCAAACGCCATGGGCCGGCGGTATTCTCACCGAAAGCGATGGCCGCGCCGAGCCGACCCGGGCCGCCAGCGCCATTGCCAATGCGGCGATCGCGCGTGGTGCGGTGATCATCGAACACTGTGCTGTACGCACGCTGAGCACCGCCGCAGGACATATCGACGGCGTCGTTACCGAGCACGGCGAGATTCGCTGTGAACAAGTCTTGCTGGCCGGCGGGCTGTGGTCACGACGATTCCTCGGCAACCACGGCATTGCCTTGCCGACCTTGCCACTGAACTGCTCGGTGCTACGCACTGCCCCCATGGAGGGTCCTACCGACATCGCCGTGGGCGCACCGGACTTTTCGTTCCGCAAGCACATCGATGGCGGATTCATCATCACCCAGCGAGGCGCACTGGATGCACCGCTGACCTGGGATCATGCGCTTCTCGGCGCACAGTACCTGCCACAGTTTCGCGCCCAGCGCAGCTACCTGAGGGTGTCACTGGGCAAGGCCTTCTTCAAGGACCTCGCACTGGCAAGGCGCTGGAAGCCAGGCAGTGTCACACCATTCGAGCACATTCGGACGCAAAACCCGCTGGCGAACGAGAATCTCAACAACGAGGCATTGCGCAACCTCAAAGCCGCCTGGCCAATCTTCGAGCAAGTGAAAGTCGAACAGACCTGGGCAGGCACCATCGATGTCACCCCTGATTCCAACCCGGTCATCGGGCCGGTCGCCAAATTGCCGGGGCTGATGCTGGCAACTGGCTTCTCGGGTCATGGCTTCGGCACCTCGCCGGCGGCCGGACAACTGGCTGCCGACCTGCTCCAGGGCGTGAGCCCGCTAGTTGACCCAGCACCCTACAGCTATGCGCGCTTCGCCTGACCCTGACACCTTCAGACCCAGCTACTGCGCCCTGTGGGTATGAGAAGGCGCTTCATCGAACAGGTGTCGGTAGGCCCCCGAGAAGTGCCCCAGGTGGGAGAACCCCAAATCATAGGCAACCCGCGCGATGGTGAACTCATCTGCGCGGGTCTGCTGCAGACGCTGGCGCACAGCATTTAGCCTGACCAGGCGCAAGTACGCGACCGGGCGCAAGCCGGTCACGCTCAGGAAACTGCGCTGAAGCGTGCTGCGGCTGACATCGAGATGGTCGCATATCTGCAGGATCGACAGCGGCTCATCGAGAAACTCCATGGCCATCTGATGCGCCTGACGCACCAGATAGGCGCTCACGGCAACATTACCCGAACGCCTGCTGCCCGGCTCACAGACCTGCTCCAGAAGTACCAGCGTGCACTCGAGCAACAAATCCTCGATCTGGCTTTCCAGCAGTTCATCCCCCTGAACGACCGCACTGACGATCGACTGCAGCTGCTTGCGGATGCCGCATAGAAACTGTGGACTGACGTTCAGGCGGGTACAGCGGTTCAGCTTGCGCAGCTCCGGCGCGGTAAATTCACGTTCAGCCAGCAGCCCCAGACGCGCCGCATCGACACTGACAGCCAAGAGGTCCATACCTTCGGTGGAGTGGACGAAAAACTCCTGACCGCTGTGTAGAACGGTGACATCAGCACCACCAATGGTCGTGCCCTGAAACACGTTGGCGCTACTGCCTCCGACCGGCATTGCCAGACACAGCCGACCCTTCGGCGCAGCACCGTGCTGAACGACACGCTTGTCGAGCACTTCGCGAAACACCTGGAACCGCTCTGCCGTGAGGTGAACGAGTTCGGTATGGGCACTACCTGCGCTCATCTGGTCATAAATCTGCTGCCAGCCGACGATCGCGCCGGCGTGCACATTGACGTCATTGAAGCGTTGGCACTGGGCGAACATGCCCTACCCCTTCTTTAAAAAAGACCACGGGTAGTTTTCAAGGCAAATAACAGGCCATCCACTGCGCCCTAGCGCGCTTCGTCAGCCTCCAGACGCTCCAGGTTGCGGTTGATGAGCGCCGCCGACTGTTTCAGGGCAATCACCAGTTCATCGGGCAGCCCCTCCAGCATTGCTGTTTCAGCACGGGCGACGATGCCGGCAATATGCGCCGCTTCCTGTTGCCCTTGCGGGGTAAGCTCAAGCAGCCAGGCGCGACGGTCATCGGGATGCTGACGACGGCTCAACAGCCCTTTTGCGCTCAAGGGGGTGAGCAGGCGCACAAGGCTGGAAGTGTCTACACCACAGCGCAAGGCCAGCTCCTTCTGCATGATCGCGCCCGCGCCAGACAGGTGCAGCAGTGGCACCCATGAGACATCGGTGTAGCCATGCCGGGTCATCTCCTGCTCGTCGAAGCGGCGCCAGCGACGCGCCAGTTGCAACAGATGGTAGCCAAAGCCGTCTTGTAGATCTTCGCCGCTAAGCGCCATGAGAATTACCGTACAGGTTCGTTTTCATCACTCCAACCGCCCCCCAGCGCCAGGAACAACGCCACCTGGTCACGGGACAGCTGAGCGCTGGAGCGCGCCAGTGCAGACTCGCTCGAGGCCAGCGCGCGCTCGGCATCCAGGGCATCGAGATAGTTGGTCTTGCCGTTACGATACAGCAAGCGCACCTGTCGGGCGACGGACGCACTGGCATCTCGCGCGGCGAGCAGCTCGCGGTGGTGTTGCATTTCCATGGCCAGCGCGTTCAGTGCCGTCTCGGTTTCACGCAACGCCTCCAGCACCACGCTATCGAACCTGGCCATGGCCGCCTGCGCGCCTGCTTCGGCCTGTTTGACCCTGGCCCTGACCACGCCATTGTTCGGCAAGCTCCAGGTGATCAGAGGGCCGATACCCCAAGAGAACGTGTCGCCACGGGCAAACCCACCCATCCGCCCTGCCGACGCCGCTGACAAGCCCAGCGAGACGTCAGGATAGAACTCGGCCACGGCAACCCCGATGCGTGCGCTGCTGGCCGCCAGCGAGCGCTCCGCCTGGCGCACATCCGGACGACGCTTGAGCAGCTCGACGCCATCGCCCACGGGTATCGGCGTTTCGAGAACCGGTGGCTGGTGACAATGAGTCACAGCGCTGGGCACACCGCTCGGCACTGTTCCGATCTATGCTGCCAGCCGGTAAAGCGCTGCCTGGCGCTGCGCCTGCAGGGGTGCAATGGCTGCCGCCAGCTGACGTTCCTGGGCCTGGGCGCGGATACTGTCGACGCTACCGGCATGGCCGGCACGCTGCAGCTGCTCGGTGACCCGGCGTGCCTGCTGCTGAACCTGCAACGACTCGCGCGCCGCATCGAGCTCCATGCCGCCAGAACAGACATCGGCATAGGCTTGCGCCGTAGCGGCGGCAACGCTGATGCGTACCATATCCATGGCTGCGACCGCAGCATCGCTGTCGGCCGCAGCGGCCTCACTGGCACGCTCGAGCTTGCCGAACATGTCGAGCTGGTAAGAGACTGCCGCACCCGTGCTGTACAGCCAGGCATTGGCAGGCACACTGCCAGGCTGCAGACGCGAAAGCCCCGAGGCATGCCCGTACGACGGCCCAGCGCTTACTGTGGCCAGCGCACGGCGCTGTCCGGTCACCTGCTCCTCTACTGCGCGCACCCTTTGCAGATTGCCCAGCGCCTCCAGGAGCGTGGTATTGCGACCGAGCGCTTGCCCGATCAAGTCATTCAGTTGCGCATCCTGGTACAGACGCCACCACTGCCCTGAAGGCGAGGCGTCAGCATACAGCTGTGGATGCGCCAGCTTCTGTTCGAGCACCTTGGCATTACCCTGCGCCGAGGCGGCCAGCGGTTGAGGCGCTACATAGTCAGGCCCGACCGGATGCGTACAACCACCCACCACCATCAGTGCCAAGACGCAATACGCCCGCTGGCGCGCCCCCACGGTACCCCCCATCAGTGCTGAGCTCCCGCTGACGACGTTGCTGCAGGACGCGCATCGCGTGGCTCGATGACTTCAACCGTGACCGTCTGCCCCGCGACCAGGCGCTCTTGCGGCGCCAAGGCATCGAGTTTCACCCGCACGGGAATCCGTTGCGCCAGGCGTACCCAGTTGAAGCTCGGGGTCACGCTGGAGAGAAGATTGGCACTGGTGCTGCGGTCCCGATCGGCAATGGCGCCGGCAATACTCTCGACCTGCCCACCCAGCTCGCCGCCCCACATCGGCAAAACCCGCACCCGATCGCCGATGTGTACCCGCGGCAGTTTGGTTTCCTCGAAGTAACCCTCGACGTACAGCGAGTCGGTATCGATCAGCGCCATTGCGGGGCGCCCGGAGGTGACGTATGCCCCCTTGCGCAGATCGAGATTGGTGACCCGTGCATTCATCGGCGCCCTTACTTGCGCGCGCTGCAGATCGAGCTCGGCCTTGTCCACTACCACCTGGGCGCGCCCCAAAGCAGACTCGGCCTGCTCACGGCGCATGCGCGACTGCTCGCGGGCTTCGGCAGCGAGCAGCTCGCCCAGACCGCTGTTGCGCAGGTCTTCGCGCCGGGCTTGTTCGTAGGCGATGCGCGCTGCACGCATTTCTGTCTGAGCATCCTTCAACGCCAAGGCATAGCGCGCAGGGTCCACTTCGAACAGCAGTGTTCCAGCCTGGACGTCCTGATTGTCCTCCACCTTGATCGAAGCAATCAGACCGGAAACGTCCGGGGCGATCTGAACGACGTCGGCGCGAACCCGGCCATCGCGCGTCCAGGGCGCCCGTGCATAGTGATCCCACACTTGCAGCGCGGCCCAGCCGGCACCCAATACGGCCAGGCCTGTAATCGTTCTTTTGAGTACCCAGCCGGTGCGTGAACTGCGGGTAGGTCTTGCCTGGTCATTCATCAAGGGGAGCTCGCCATCAAAGCTGCAGGAAGTAAGAGAGGCGCACGAGCCCGAACAGCAGCATCACGTACACGGCCATATCGAACAGCGCCGGGTGCCAGATCCAGCGATAAGCGCCTGCCAGCATCAATGCCCGGCGCACACCGCACAGCCCAAGCCAGGCTGCGATTGCCAGCAGCACCAGGCTGTGCAGGTACAAGCCGAACAGACTGGTATCACCGATCATCGTGCAACTCCGTGTTCAGAGGGCTTGAGAACCTGGCTACATCGGCAAACAGCGCTCGACGCAAGCCGACCAGTGCGGCGATAGCGGCCAGACGTCCGCTGTAATGGCCGTATCCGCAGCTCAGCTGCTGCAGCAAACGCTCGATGTTCAGCCGCAATGCCTGCGACGGTTCAGCCGGACCGTGACGCATTTGCAGAAAAAACTGCTGGAGGCCATCGAAAATCGAGGTAACCAGCGGCTCGGGCAGTTGCCCTCGCACCTGCTGCAACGCCGCGATCTCGTGGCCAACGCGCAGATCGATGAGCAGATCGCCAGCGCGCCCGAATGTCGGAGCTACCCGCTGCGCGACCAGCCCTACCCGATCGAGCATGCGTACGGTGAACGTCTGGGAAAATGCAACCTGACCACGGGCACTGGCCATCGCAGCCAGCTCTTTCCAGGCAGCCAGCTCGATGCGCCAGACAGACCAGCTCGCATTCAATGAACGCAACAGCCGCGTGACCAGTACCGCCGCCAGAACCCCCACGAATTGCGCGATCATCGAGTTGGCGAATGCAGCCATGTTAGCCGTGTCGGTATCATGAAGCGCCAACGTGCCGCCCACGCTGAACAACATGGCCATCGCCAGCAATGCCTGCGGCGGACGAGACAGGCAGACGCCACACCACATGAACGCCGGCGCGCAAATCAGCACCAGCATGCCGAAATCCTGTACCAGCGGCATGAGCACCAGCACATACAGGGCCGCAGCGGGCAGAAAATACAACCAGTAGCGCAGGAACCGGCGAATCACCGGCGCAGGATCATCCAGCGTGGCAAAGAAGCTGCAGAACATCGCCGTCATCATCGGCGCCGCCCAGCCGTCCTGCCACGCCGTGACAATCCACAAAGCACTGCAGGCACAGACCGCCACAGCTGCCGTCAGCCCGGACAAGGCTGCAAGGCCATGATCACGGTGCAATGGGTGACGCTCGAGCAGTGCATTCGATGGAGACTCGGCGCTTCCGTCCTGACTGTGTTCGATCAGTGCGCGCAGGCGCCGACATGCCTGCCACTCTGTCAATAACGCGCTCAAGCGCACTGCCAGCATCACCTGCAATGCGTCGGACCAACCCCGCTCCCCGGCCCCCTCCTCGGCCAGTCGCTCAAGGGCCTCGAGCACCTTCTGAAAACCGGCATCGTCAGCCGGTGACCGCAGCCAGGCCGATGCCTGCGCCAATGCGCCCTGCACGTCAGCGCTCAGCTGTGCGCCTGCCTGCAGTGCGCGCAGTGCATCTTCCACCGCCATGAGCAATGGCAGCATGTTGGCAAGCCGCGCCTGCAAGCTATCGAGCAACGCCACTGTCTGGCGCAGATGGCTGGTGTCGAATGGCAGGTGCGCGGCGACCAGACGCAACTGAGTGAGGTCGGCTGCAACCTTGTGCCGGTCACGACCTGCCTGGGCACTATCGGCATCACCGGCAAGCGCATGCAGCATCCACTGCCCGGCATCGGCCATACATCGATCGAGCAGCCCCTTGATGCCTGGCGCAACACTGCGAGGCAACAGCAGACTGTGCACGAGTGTGGCGCAGCAGATGCCGATGCAGATTTCTTCCACTCGCGCCACAGCGGTGTCGAACAGCAGTTCATGATGCTCGACCACCGGAAAGCTGATCAACGCAATGGTGTAGCCCGCGAGCATGAAGATGTAGGACCGCGGCGTACGGTCCAGCACAGAGAGGTACAGGCATATCCCCAGCCAGGCGGCCAGGGCCAGGGTCAGCAGCAGCGGGCTGTTGATCAACGAGGGCACGATCAGCATTGCCGCCAGGCAACCGAGCAAGGTACCCAGGATGCGGTAGAAGGCC
Organism: Pseudomonas sp. NPDC090592; assembly: GCF_044769185.1. Classification (NCBI taxonomy): domain Bacteria; kingdom Pseudomonadati; phylum Pseudomonadota; class Gammaproteobacteria; order Pseudomonadales; family Pseudomonadaceae; genus Pseudomonas; species Pseudomonas sp. NPDC090592. The sequence goes on along the minus strand of NZ_JBIVXJ010000048.1, from coordinate 14,923 downwards.
TTCGACCGCACAGCTCCGGCTAGAGGATTGGCAATGATGTAGCACGTCAGCATTGCCCAGAACGGGCGCGGCAAGCCGCAGCTGTTGGCAACGTACATCGCCAGCATCGCGCTGGCGAACACCTTGGCGGAAAACAGCAGTTCCCCCGGGGTAACCGGCGCCACTACGGCCAGTTTCATGAACTCACCCCATGATCGCATGGGGCCCGGGAAACAATGCGTCGCATAGCGCACCTGGTGAATGTAGTTTGAATTCAAACTATATCGACCCTGTGCGTTACCTGCAAGCGCGACGTCCGGCCTTGTCTATTTCACCGCCAGCAGCAGTTCATGGATGTCGTTGAAAAAGTCGAGCCACTGCTGCTCGTCGAAAGTCACCAGGCCATACCCGCGCAGCATGAATGCGCCTTCGGCGGCGAACATCGCCAACCGTGCACGCCGTTCGATGTCACCGGACAAATCGTGCACAGCGAAAACCTGCAGGTACCAGTCCTTGAGCCGCTGTTGGTAGGCCGGCGCATTGGCCAACGCGGCAAGCAGGGCAATCACCCGGGTAGCACTGGCAAGATCTTCGGCAGCGGTCGCTTTGACATGCACACGTGCCTTGTCGAGCAGGCAGGCCTCAGGATCGCCAATCACCGCCTCGATGGCCGCGCTGTAGGCTGCCTGCGCCTTGCTGAGCATGGCTTCGATCAATTCCTCCTTGCTGCTGAACGCGTACAGCACTCCGCCTTTGCTGACGCCCGCCTCCTTGGCAATGGCGTCAAAAGACAACCCCGTCGCACCTTGGTCGGAGATGACCCGGTATGCAGCTTCAAGCAGTCGATCCCGGTCGATGACTCTTTTTCTACCCATGAAATTATTGAAATCCGATTGATCTTGTATTGGTCCTGTGTGCCCAGGCCTCAGGCACAGTGGCACTTTCCGATGGGGCATTGTCATGATCGACAGCCGCCCAGGCAAGGCCGCCTCAGGGGAGGTAGTGTGACAACTTGGAATCGACGACATTTTCACTTGGCATGGAAGAGACAGGCGCCGACCTGCTGCTCAACGGCGTGCGCGCCTGATCCTGCCGCTCAGGCGGCACGGCGCGTATGAGAGGGGCACTCGCCAAACAGTGCCTTGTAGTAGCTGGCAAAATGGCCAAGATGGAAGAATCCCTGATCAACCGCAGCGTGTGCGACGCTCAGTTCTGTGGGGGCGGTTTGCTGCAAACGCCGACGCACGGCATTCAGGCGTATCGCGCGCAGATACTCTACCGGGCGTACGCCGGCCACCTGCTGGAAACTGCGCTGCAAAGTCCTGCGACTGACGCGTAGATGACGACAAATGTCGAGCACTGTCAAAGGTGCTTGCTGACAGTCAAGCGCAAGCTCCTGGCTACGCCTTACCAGGTAGCTGCTGACTGCATGATCAATGCCGCGCTCTCGAGTATGTTCAACAGCACGTTCGAGCACTTCCAGGATGCATTCCAGCGCTCGCTCCTCGGCGTGTTTTTCCGTGAGCACCATACCGCAATTGCCCGATTGGATCAGGGCATTGAGCTGACGCCCCAGTACTGCCTGATACTCCGGGGGCAGATTGAGGCTCGAGGCACCCCAAGCACGCGAGCACAAACTGCTCCCCTGCGAACTGAGCAGTTGCAGATACTGCTCGTCCACTGAGACGACAATCAGGTCCGAGTCGGTGCAGGTCTGGACGAAAAACTCCTGGCGACCGCGCAGAACGCTGACGCTTTGGCCCGCCGAAGCAAGGCTCAGTGCGAGGCTGAAGCGCCCAGATGGCGCACTGCCGCACTGAGCCACCCTGATATTGATAGCCTCACGAAAAACCTGCACATGGGGCGTGCTCAACTGCGCGAGCCGGGTGCAGACCCGGCCTCGTCCAAGCTGATCGTACGTCTGCCGCCAGCCCTGCAATGCTTCTGCATGCTGCCCCACATCATAGAACATCAGGCATTGCGTGAGCATGTAGATCCCCCTCAAAAGCGCCGTTTGCTCATGACGGATTCAACCAGGACAGCCTGCGCAACGATACGCAGGCTGCCCGACTCGATCAGCGATAATCGCTCAAGGCCGCGTGCAGCGCCTCGGCGATCATGTTGGCCTCGCTGGCATTGATGGTCAGGGGTGGCGAAATGACGATCTTCGGCCCGACCGGCCGCACCAGCACACCGTTGATCCGGGTCAAGTCCGCGATACGTGCCGATATACCCGACATTGGATCGACTGGCTGACGGGTACGCTTGTCGCTCACCAGGTCCAGGGCAATCATCAAGCCCTTGCCGCGCACCTCACCGACCAGCTCGAAATGGTCACTGAGCGACTGCAACTGGTGCAGCAACTCGTGCCCTACACACCCTGCATTTTCTGGCAGGTTTTCGCGCTCGACGATATCCAGTACCGCCAGTGCGGCCGCACAGGCAGTGGGATGTCCACTGTAGGTGTAACCGTGCATCACGACGTTGGCAAAGCCACGCGCCTGCTCGATGGTTTCAGCCACACGCCGATTGAATACCGTTGCGCCCAGCGGGATGTAACCTGCACTGATCGCCTTGGCCAGGCACAGGATGTCCGGGGCGACACCCCAGCCGCGGCTGCCGAGTAGCGAGCCACTACGACCAAAACCGGTGACCACCTCGTCGGCGATCAACAGGATACCGTGACGATCACAGACCTCCCGTACACGCTTCCAGTAATCAGGCGTCGGCACGATCACTCCACCGGCACCTTGTACTGGCTCAGCGATGAAAGCCGCGATGGTCTGGGGACCGAGGAAGGCGATCTGCTCTTCGAGCTGGCGAATGCAAAGGTTGGTCAGCGCCGCCGGGTCACGGCAATCCCAAGGGTTGCGGTACAGCCATGGCGAGTCCAGCAAGTGACACCCCGAAAGCATCGGGCCATGGTTGAAATGGTAGGCACTGATGCCGCCAACCGAGGTGCCGCCGACGTGCACACCGTGGTAACCATTCTTCAGCGAGAGGAAGCGGGTACGGTTCGGCTCACCTGCCGCCACCCAGTACTGACGGGCCATTTTCAGCGCAGTCTCGACAGCGTCAGAGCCGCCGGAGCTGAACAGGACGCGGCTCATGTCTTCCTGGGCAAACATGCCGATCAGGCGATCCGCCAGATCGTAGACCCGCGGGTGGGCGATACCATCGAATGTCTGGTAATAGGCCAGCTCATCCATCTGCCGGTTGATCGCCTGCTTGACCTCGGCCCGGTTGTGGCCAACGTTGACGTTCCACAGACCGCCAAAACCATCGAGCAATTTGTTGTCATCGGCATCGTAGACGTAGTTTCCGTCACCACGGCAGATGATCAAGGTGTCTTTCTGTGCAGCCGGTGCAGACGGCCCCATGGGATGCCAGAAATGCTTCTGAGCGGTCTTGTATTTTTGATACATCTTGACTCTCCTTCGAACTGAAGCAATGCGCCCTGCATCAGGGCCCGCATGCAAATGCAGCAGCTTCGCATCCATGAATATTCAGGTCAGTGAGCAAGTGCCATACACTCGAAACAGGCGCGATCGTTCAGCTCAACGAGCAGGCTCAAGCTATTTTCATTCTGTGTTGCGCCTGCCTCGATCCTAAGCAGACTCGCAAGACCGAGCTATCCGATATCGGCCACGTTGCAGCAGGACAGCAAGTCGACCGGGTGCCGACACAAGTGGCGGGAATGGCAGGAGGCTCCTGCCACTTGGCGCTTCAATGCCCCCGTGAGCTTCAGCTCAAGTCGTCCAGTGCAGCCCTGAACCTGGCTTCTTCGGCAACGGTGTCGTGCACCACATCGCTGTGTGCCAGCGCCTCGCCGTCCAGCCACAGCGATACCATCTGGCCATAGGTGCGCAGGTCTGGATAGCGGATCTCGAGCAGACGTTGTCCGAACGTGCCGGCAGTGATGCCATCGGCAAAACCGCGTGACAACAGCACCGTGGCACCGTTGGCATCCAGCAGACGAAAACGGAACTCACCGTTTTCATCCTTGAACGTTACCAGGCGCGAACCGCGCTCACGCCTTGCCGAGCTCCGACTATCGACCTTTGCAGACGAGATACCGGTAAAAGTACGCAAGCCAACAGCTTCGCGCAGACTTTCAAGGACAGGCGTGGCAACCTTGCGGGCTTTGATGGCGCCCGCCAGCACGATATCCTCCAGCTCGTCCGGCCTGGCCATCAAGGCATGATAACGCTCACGCTTGTCACCCAGCGTCTGCTCCAGCAGCAGATAGAGGCGGTTCTTCGCCTCACCCCAGCCCAGCCCGGCCAACAGGTCGCCATGCAGCTGGCGGCTGTCCTCAGCCGACGCGAATGCCTGGTACAGGCTGAACAGATGCGCCTGATCCGGATCCTTGGCCTCGCCTGGCGCTTTGGAGTCGGTGACGATCCGATTGACTGCATCCTTGAGCTCGCGGCTGCCAAGAAAGAGCGCAATGGTATTGTCGTAGCTCTTCGACATCTTGCGGCCATCAAGGCCCGGGAGCAGTTGCACATCCTCCCGAATGCGTGCCTGGGGAAGCACGAAGGGCTCCTGCCCATTGCCGAAGACATGGTTGAAACGCTGAGCGATGTCACGAGCCATCTCGACATGCTGTACCTGGTCGCGACCGACCGGCACCACATGCGCGTTGAACAACAGGATATCCGCAGCCATGAGCACCGGATAACTGTAGAGCCCCATGGAGACACCGGCGTCCGGATCAGCGCCTTCTTCGCCGTTGCGCGACACCACGGCTTTATAAGCGTGCGCCCGGTTCAGCAGGCCTTTTGCCGTCACACAGCTCAGCAGCCAGTTCAGCTGGGGGATTTCCGGAATGTCTGACTGGCGATAGAACACCGTCTTGCATGGGTCCAGCCCGCAGGCCAGCCACGTTGCGGTGATTTCCAGACGCGAGCGCTGGATGCGTCGGGGATCTTCGCACTTGATCAGCGCATGCAGATCGGCAAGGAAGAAAAACGCCTCAGCCTGGGGATCGTGGCTGGCGGCGATGGCAGGTTGCAGCGCACCGGCGTAATTGCCCAGGTGCGGGGTGCCGGTAGTCGTGATACCGGTCAGAATTCGGCTATTCATTGCATTCTCACGTCGAAGCCTGGTCAACACGCAACCAGTGGAGTGGTACGAAAAAGGCTTACCTGGACGAATCATCCTCGAGCCAGCTATCCCAATCGAAACAATGAATGGCGAATCCGCTGAGTACCAACAGGGCGACGATGATGTATCCCACAAGGTGGTGTTGCATGAAGACCTCGTATTGCGCGATCTGCGCTGGCGGGAGAATCCAGGTTTCGGTACTGCACCGAAACCCCGGCACACGGGTGATCCACCCGTGTTCGGCAAGATTATATATCCGACCGGTCGGATTGAAAAATACTCTCCTACCTTCTGTTCGTCAGGTAGCCGCTGCACCAGCGCCGTCAGCCGATCAACGCTTGAGCGTATCGGATGGCCGGCAACCGAAACGCTGGCGGTACTGCCGGGTGAAATGCCCGGGGCTGTTGATGCCGAAACGCAGCAGCACATCGGTCACGCTACCCTCGCCGCGCTGCAGTGCCCGCTGCACAGCCAGCAAGCGCCGATCACGAATGTAATTGATCGGTGTCTGCCCTAGAAACTGACGAAAGCCATTCTGCAAGGTCCGCACCGACACGCCGCTGATCGCGCACAAGGTGGACAGCGCCAGCGGCTGGTCCAGGTGCGCCTCGATATGGTCTCGCGCCTTGCGCACATGGCCTGGCAAGGGCGTTTCGTGCGGCTGCTGCAACACAATCGAGTAGTTGTGCGGCAACTGGGTCAGCAACAGCTGCACCAGGTGCTCCGCGAATCCTTGACGCATAGGCTCCAGACGCAGGCCCACGGCATGCAGCCGGCACAGATAGTCCAGCGCGAGGCCCAATGCATGCACACCAGGATGCTCTGCGCCGAGCGGGACCTCGAAGGTCAGGGGCAGATCGAGGCTTCGCCCCAGCAGACGCTGCAAATGCAGCTCGAGGATTTCACGCGGCATGCTCAGCACCGCTGTACGGCAGGCACCTCCGGTGACGATGCGGCTGCTGGAAAACGGTGAACTGATACTCAGCCCCCCTGCCCCTATTGCAGCGCGGGCATGGCCCTGGCTGACTTCGCACTGCCCCTGCAAGGTGGTGCGAAACAGATACTGTGCGCCCGCGCCTTCCAGGCTGACTTCCACGGGCGCATCGTAGTGCAAATGCAACAGGCGCACGCCGGCGAACTCCAGGCCGCCGACCTGCAACTGCGGCGGCGCATCCGCCAGAACGCGCAACCGATGTGGACAAAGATAGCGGGACAACTGCACCTGCATCTCTGCCACATCCTGTGAGTGGAACAACGCAAAGCGCTCCAGCAGCTCAATGTCCGCCAGCATTTCAGACCTCGGCGGGATGTTCGCGCCGCATACTGTCCCTAAAGCACTTGCAGCCTTTGATCAGCAGCACGATAGCCAGCAACGAGGCACCAAAGCTGACAATCGACATCGACGAACCGACCGCCGCCGGCATGCCGAAATAATGGTCGGTGATCAGCGCCACCAGCGTCGTGCCCAGGCCCAGTGCAAGCAGGTTGCTGATCAGCAGGAATACCGCCGAGACCTGAGCGCGCACCTGATTGGGCGAAAGTATCTGCATTGCTGCAGTGGAGGCTGGCATGGGGAACGAGGCAAAGAACATCGCTGGCACCAACAGCGTCACCGAGAGCCACAACTGGTCGACCTGCGAGTACAGCGCGGCCGGCACGATCATGCCCAGTGCGCCAATGACCCCGGTGCGCATCGCCGCATCACTGCGCCCGCGCTTGGCCAGGTGATCGGTCAACCAGCCACCGAACACCACGCCGGTGGTGTTGGCCAGCAGCAGGATGGTTCCGAGCATGAAGCCTGCCTGTTCGGGGCTCATGCCGAACTTGCGGATATACAGCGCCGGCGTCCAGCTCATCATGCAATACAGCGCCATGGCGTAGAAGGAAAAGCCCAGATAGTGACAACTGAACGTTGCACGATGGCGCCCGATGAAACGCAGGCCATCGGTCAGCCTGACCTGGCGAACCTTGCCATCGGCATCGAGCTGCGCGCCCTTGCGCTCGGGGTTGCGCACGGTCAACCAGACCAGCAGACCGACGATCACCCCCGGAAGACCGACGATGAAGAATGCCAGCTGCCAGGCCTTCATCGCGCCAAGTAACGCGACCTCGATAGTCTGCGCGTCCTTGAGCATCGCAATGACGTAGCCGCCGACCAGAAATGCGATACCGCCACCGACGAACGAGCCGATCGAGTAGATGCCCACGGCGCGGCCGAGCTTTTCCTTGGGGAACATGTCGCTGAACATCGAGTAGGCCGAAGGCGACAGGGCCGCCTCACCCACCCCGACACCGATCCTTGCCAGGAACATCTGCAGGAAGTTCTTGCTCAGCCCGCAGGCTGCCGTGGCGATGCTCCAGAAAACTACCCCGACGGCAATGATGCGCGGGCGCGAGAAGCGGTCGGCCAGGTAGGCAATGGGCATGCCCATGAAGGCGTAGAACAGCGAAAACGCCAGACCATGCAGCAAGCTGAACTGGGTGTCGCTCAACTGCAGGTCGGCTTTGATCGGCTCGATCATCAGCGCCAGTATCTGCCGGTCAACGAACGAGAAGATGTACGCCACCATGCACAGCGTGACCACGTACCATTCGTAGATGTAACGTTTTTGCTGTTGTTGAACGTGTTGCTCTTGAGTGAAGTCATTCATGTGCACGAATTCCTGAGAGGACAGCCTGAAAGGGGATTTACAAGGCAGTGACCTGTCAGCAACAGGCGAGAGAATGCACAGAGAGGGTATGCATGACCAAGGACCTTTATTGTTATTGGAATCACGGGATGGCAACTACCGGACAGCGAGCCTGACGCAACGCATGGCAAGCCGATGATGTGACCGGTGTAACGGCAAAGCGGTGCAAGCGCCCTTGTCATCAAATACCCGCGACAAGGGCGTCGCGCCCTGGATCGATATGCTTAAATCCAGGCGCGTGAATCAGGCATCCTGCAGCGCCCGCGGGCGGTGGCTGCGGGCTTCGGCCGCTGGTGCCTGGGCGGCCTGCAGGTGGAAATCGAACGCCAGCTCGGCAAAGCGCTCACCTTGCACCCCACGGTCACGAGCGCCAGCAGCATCCTCGATAAACCGCAGGTCGCCGATCAGCCCGTCACGGGTGGCATAGGCAAAGTCATCCCACAGGTACTTGTCACCGGCAAAGTTGATCTGAGTGGTCAGGTGGCGGTGACCGGGCGCCGATATGAAGAAGTGCACATGCGCCGGACGCTGGCCGTGACGCCCCAGCAGGTTCAGGCATTCCTGGGTAGGGCCTTGCGTATCGCAGCCATATCCTGACGGTACGATGGAGCGTGCACGGTATCGGCCTTCGGCATCGGTAATGATACGGCGGCGCAGGTTGTACTCGGACTGGGTCGAGTCGAAGTACGAGTAGGTGCCCTTGGTGTTGGCGTGCCAGAGGTCGACCGTGGCACCGGCCAGCGGCTTGCCCTGTGCATCGAACACCTGTCCCTGGAGGAACATCGCCACACCCTGATCGGTACCATCATCCATGCGGGTCTCGCCCTGCGCGATCGGTGCACCGGCCACGTAAAGCGGGCCTTCGATGGTCCGCGGGGTGCCGCCACTCAAGCCGGCCTCGGCATCCCTGGCCTCTTGCAACAGGTCGATGAAATGCTCGATGCCCAGGCCTGCGACCAACAGGCCGGCTTCGTTACGGCCACCCAGGCGGTTCATGTAGTCGACAGCGTGCCAGAACTCGTCCTCAGTGATCTCCAGGTCTTCGATCAGGCGTGCGGTATCGTGCAACATGCGCAGGATGATCTGCTTGAAGCGCGGATTGCCTTCGGCATGGTCAAGGCCGGACACCTTGGTGAAAAATGCCTGGATCTCGGCAGTTTGAGAGATCTTCACGGTCATGACGCTTACCTCGAATTGTTGTTTTCAGGTATTTGGGGCGCTTGATCCCGATCTGCAGCGAATGCGCAATACCACCAGGGTCTGCTGCTGCATGGTGTGCATCGCCAGCTTGTGCGGACGGATAGTGGGCAGGTCGACAATCACTGCATCAATCTGTTCGATCAGGGCATCATGCATCGGTCATAGGGTCCGGTCATGGCCCGATCAAGCGGATGATCAAGGCTAAATTTACTTGATAATTCAAGCATTACGCGAGGCCCTGAAAGCGTCCAATATCAAATAAATCTGCAACCATACCCCCGAGGTCTGATGGAGCTTCGTCACCTTTGCTACTTCGAGGCCGTAGCAGAAACGCTCAATGTACGCTGCTGATCCACCGCGAACGGCCTCTGCGCTGTACGCCGTCCTGCCGGAGCTTATCCGAGAGCTGCGACAGAACGCCGAGCTGAAGCTGGGACTGGACGAGATGACCACGCTCGCACAGATCGATGCGCTCAAGAGCGGCAGGATCGACATCGCATTCGGTCGACTGCCCATTGGTGCGCGCTTCGCGACGAACACTACCTTGGTTGACCCTTTCCCTTCTCGTATCATTACCGGACCTTACCTGGAATGATTTTCGTGAAGCCGTCACCTGGAAGTGCCCAGCCCGCCCCTGCAAATGCCAACGGCCCGAAGTGGGATGTCGGCGAAGCTGTCAGCCAGCTTTCCTGGGACGACCTGCGGATCATCAAAACCCTGAGTGACTGTAGCAACCGCGCCGCGACGGCGAAGAGGCTCGGCATCAATGTCTCCACCGTCTCGCGCCGCGTCGCTCAGGTTGAGAAGACGCTTGGGGTCGCGCTCTTCGATCATCGCAAGGCGGGGTATCTGTTGACTGCCGAAGGTGCCGAGCTGCGTGCACTGGCCGAGCGCGTTGAACTGGACATCGTCAGTGTCACTCGCAGGGTTTCTCGCGCCGGACAGGGCCCCTTGGGAAAACTGCGAATTACCACCAGCGATTCGCTGCTGTTGTATTTCCTCACGCCGATCATCGCGGACTTCAAGGCCCTCAATGAGGGCATCACTATTGAAGTGCTGGTTGGCAACCAGACGCTGAGCCTGGCGAGGGACGAATCGGACATCGCGATACGTGCGACGAAAAAACCGGCAGATACCCTCGTGGGTCGCAAGCTCGCCAACATCGCCTGGGCGCCGTATCGCAGCGTCAAGCAGGCGACGAGTACCGACCCCTTCGCTGACGGTCAGTCTTGGGTGTCCTACTCGGGAGGCCTGTGCGGATTGAAGGCAACGAGCTACGTCGAATGTCGGGTGCCGCCGGAGCACATTGCTTACCGCACCGATTCTGTGGCGGCAGCCAGCGCTGCTATTGCGGCAGGCCTCGGTTATGGCTTCCTCCCCTGCATGCTGGGCGACATCACCCCAGGATTGGTTCGGGTCGGGCCAGTGGTGCAGGAGCTTCAGGATGAGCTGTGGCTGCTTACCCACCAGGACATCAGGAAGTCCTGGCGGGTGAAAGCATTCATGACATTCTGCGCCGCTGCCGTGGCCGACCTCAAACCGCTGGTCGAAGGTCAGCAGCCCAACCCGGCTTCTTAGTCGAAACCGGGAAAGCCGGTCACTTGGTTTGGGCGCCGATCACAGCACGGCACACGATCTCGATCAGCTGTGGACGCTGGGCGAGCCGCGATACACCGATGATGTTGCTGGCCGCCTGCGGGCGCTCGGTGCCATAGGCAGCCTTGCGCACTTTGCCGACAACGGCAAAGGCTGCGTCCATGTCCAACACATACAACGTCTCTTCAACGACATCCTGCATCGTGGCGCCATACAAGGCGAGCAACTTGGCAATGTTGTCGTAGGAAACCCGCATTTGTTCGCCCATCGACGAGAAATCGCTCGGACGACCGTCAGCATCCAGTGGGGCCGGCGCTACCAGATTGCCTTCCTCGTCATGGTTGAACTGTCCCGAGATGAATATCTCGTTGCCGACTCGCCGCGCTTGCGGATAGCCGTAGCCCTCTTCCCATGAAACGCCCCAGTAGGCGGTGTCATCGTTGAAAGGTCGTGAAGCGGCCATTGGATTCTCCTTGGCGAAAAATGGATCGACGTGATCCGACTGGCCGATCCTAGCATCGGAACGGACGCCTTCCGCGGCGCATTAATGCGACTCCAAGGGCGCAAAAGTGCGCCAGTGCTTCACTCAGTGTTTCGCTATCTTGTGCTGGCACTCGGCAACGACCCGCCGAGCAAACTCTCGCCACCGTTCAGCAAAAGGGAAGAACAATGAGCAATCCACACACTGAAGTCCTGACCCCGTTCAACAGCCAACTGATCTTCATCGATCAGCAACCGCAAATGGCCTTTGGCGTGCAGAGCATTGACCGGCAGACGCTGAAGAACAACACCGTAGGCCTGGCCAAAGCGTCCAGGTTTCTGTTCAACAAGCGGGGGACTGGCACGAACTGATCCGGGCTAGCGAATCGAGACTGAGTGTTCTGAGGCCTCGGGAGAGGCTTCAGCGATCTGTGCTACCCGGATCAACCATCTTCAGATTTTTCAGGATGAATTGATCCCCATGAACAGTCCTAAAGGCATCGTTATGGCCACCGTCGCGATTCAATCGACGGGGCGGTTCAAACCCTGGCAAGTCACAACAGCCAAGCAGATAATGTTGGATCATCTGGATACCGGCATATCGGTCACCGCGCTTGCCGAAGCATGCGGGCTGTCGCGCAGCCATTTCTCGCGAATGTTCAAGGAATCCACACAGGTCTCTCCGCAGCAGTGGTTGCGTGAGCAGCGGCTCAGGAAGAGCAAAGAATTGCTGGAGGCTTCGACGATGATGCTCGCCGAGATCGCCTTAGAGTGCGGCTTCTACGACCAGCCGCATTTCTGTCGGACGTTTATGAGATCTGTAGGGATGACGCCCCAGGCATGGCAGCAGCAGGCCATTTAGCAGGGGCAAGTTTGCTATCCCTGTCCTACTAAGCAAGCGCCGCTAGCATCTTCCTGGCTATTCCGACTTGCACAGCCATACTCCGCTTCCGTCCAGGTGGGGTAGTTCAAGGCCAATCTTGTTTTACCATGGGTATCGTAGAGGGCGTACCCCGCACCAAGGGCAGCTGGTACACCGATTCGGCGAGGGAGCTGCTCTCTCTCTTGGGGCATGGCGGGGATTACAACAAAGCGTGTCTGCATGAGCATCCCTCTCCTTAGCAGTCCTTTAGTATTAGTCCCACTCTTTGAAAGCATCAAGGCAACTCGCAGTGGACTGGACTTGAAATGTCCCGAGACGATTGAAGGCTCCCGTACAGACGAAACGGGCTAGGCTGTCCTGATGGAGATGTAATAAGGAGGCAAGGATGCGACATCGCGGAGCTGTATTTTGGGCGTGGGCCGATGCGAGCCTGAAACACCATTCCCATGAAGAGGTACTCGCGGACGGGGCACGACTGGATGAACAAGTCAGGCTTTCGCGCACCGGCGACACGCAGTTATTCATTGGAGTTCATGAACGCTCAGGGTTGGCTCGGGTTGTAGAGGCTTATACAAAACGGCCCGGTGAGACAATTACACGGGCCATGGCGTGGGGCGCCGGCAGAGGACGCTCCCTGGCTGAAGCCGGCACAGAGGGCAGCGGTGCAAGTTCACGCCAGAAACTGAGAGAGGCCGATGTCCATGGCAAATCAGATCGCAGAGCTTGAGGCGCACTTGGAGCTCCTCGCCCAGGAAGCCGAAGAGCTTGAGCAGCAAGTGGCGCCCTGCCCCACTACTGACCGATGCTGATCGCCTGGTTGGCGGAGTGGATTCGAAGCCCTGAAGCATTGAGCGAAATCAGACGTGAGCTTCCCCGCCTTTCACAAGTGCTGAAGTCGGCGTATAGCGAGTGGAATCATCTGGGTGGCGGCCATTAGTTCACCGCCACCTTCTGGCACGGAGCTTTACGCTACCTGCCGTTCAGCAGGCTGCTGATTGGTTGCAAGGCATCGAGCGTGTCCCACACCCCATGCCAGAGCTCGAGTCATCGACTCACCAGGACGCGAAGCGAAGGCTTCTTCATGCAGCGCCATCCCCGTTCCGGCATACACCCCGATGAACAATTGGGTATTGCCTGTCCGGGACAGTCGTACCTGGATATCCATTGTCGTGCCATCGTCCAGTGTTTCATCGTGAGACCTATGATGAAGCGTTGGGTCTGCCCATTTCCAGAAAACGTCACCGCGAATCCGCATGCCGACCGCTCCTACGACTTTAGTCTTATTTGTGGGGTGCTCAAGCATCTCCGCTTTAAGGTTAATTCCATTTATAATTAGGCACCACGGCGTGCCATACGCTATCGCGAATCTGCCGATCAAGATCGATAGCGTCTTCCAGTTTTATTGTTGCCGTCAGAAATGTGTAAACCAAGTTTACTGAGGGCAAAATTTTATATGACACGTTGCACCGAGTCCCTTTGGGCACACTCGGCAAACATGAAATCGCAAAAACCTTATCAAATGGCGCATGGTAAATTTCTTTACTCACAGTATATGAACCTGCATCTTCACTGTCGGAATTCTCGGCAGTTTTGGGCGGCAGGCAGCCAACTAGGCCATTGCTTAGGTGTTTTCTGCGCGAAAACACCTTGCACTGCGCCGAATGCATGTCCTCATAGCGAATGCCCCAATAGTCGGTTGGCGAGGCAATCAACCGGATTTCCTCAAGCAACAAAGTTGAGGGTCGTTTTCGGTCTTTCAACCAGTTATCAAAGCCAAAATTTAAAATCAGGCTTTGCTGTTGTAACGGATTGTTCGGGCATCCTTGCGGTTCATCTGGGTCACGGGGAGGCAACGGCTCTGAATCAAAAGCCAGGGCGTGTGTCATAGCCAATTGTGTTATCGGCAATCGTAACACTGCCTTGCCCAGCGCAATGTATGTCAGCCCTTCCGGATCTTTTACCTTACACGCTTGGGGTGAAAATTCGGCAGCAGGCGCTGCGAGAAATGGATTGAACAGTATGAACAGCAAACCTCGCGCAATCCACGTAATGACAGCGACCGATCTTGAGTGCACATTCCGACTCATCCTAGGACCTCTCAGCAATAAAATATCGTTCCAGCGACCGCAGATCATCGGCACTCAAAACACCGGATAAAAACCGCATGTGCACCCAGGCCCGGAGGTAATCATACCGTGCTTACGCAAGATCACGGCGCGCGCTGAACAATTGCTGTTGCGCATTCAGCACGTCTAGATTGACGCGTTCACCGCCCTGTACACTCTTGCGCGTCGCCGCCACCAGTGTCGTAGCAGCCTCGACCGCCAAGCCATAGGCACGTATCTTTGCTGTACTGCTGACATACGAGTTGAACTGCTTACGTAACTGATTGACTGTTGCACACTGTTGCACGCACCTGGACATCCAGCTCATAGCCCATTCGAGGAGGGCCATGAAGGTAAACACACCGAGCACGAAAAGACTGAGCACAAACAATGTCATCTGATTGCCAGACGACAACACCCGATCGTATACCTGCAGCATATACAGTGCGGGTGCTAACATCAGCAGATTTATTACTGCGGTAAATAACGCAACGTTTGCAAGCCCCGAACGGCAGTCTCGGAAGACTTCAGCCAACTCATTTCTGCGCTCACCATCCTTATGACACTTGCGCGGAACATCCAACCTGACCACAGCCCACTCCATTGGGTCAAAAATATAATCGTAATTTTTACAATATTCGAGATCATTAAGATTTCATTAAGATGCGAGGTACACCCCTTCCTCCACAAGCTAATTGTCTAGGCTCTGTACGAAAAGAGATGTCGCAAACACCGCATGGAACAAGCCAGTGAGACCATGGCGGCATAACTTTTTGCGAGCTTGTAGAAGCGTGTCACGATCCTGCGGTTCTCTTTCAGCCAGCCAAACATGCGCTCGATGATGTTGCGCTGTCGGTATTTGGGCCGATCGAACAGCCTGG
>NZ_JBIVXJ010000047.1:0-39340 GCF_044769185.1 Pseudomonas sp. NPDC090592 | reverse complement strand
ACCTGATCGTTGGTTCCCAAGAGTAGTGAAGCAACGACCCGCAAAATATCCGACCCGAAAATGAAAATGCCAGTCAGCTTAACTGACTGGCATTACCCTTCGGGGCCCTTTTTTCATGGGTGGCGGGAACCTTTTGCGGACTTGCATCTTGCATGCAGGTTTACCGTGCAGGTTGCAAAATGCACGACCCATGAAATGCCGGCACTATACCAAGTAACTGATTTATAAGGATTTAATCGAAGTGACAAAGCTGGCACAGCACATGCAACTACCTTCATACCTGCCGCCAGGACATACGGCGCAGACCTTTCGAAAAACAGGAGTGACCCACATGAAGAAGTTCGCCATTGCTGCCGCTACTGCTACCGCTCTGACCCTGACCATGGCTAACGCGGCATTTGCCCAACAGTCCACCCAGGCCCCCATGACGCTGGCGGCCGGTGAGGTGACCAAAGCCAAGGAAGCAACCTCCGATACCTGGATCACCACCAAGGTAAAGGCTGACCTGATGACCGAGAAAGGTGTACCTGGCAGCGATATCAAGGTTGAAACCAACAAGGGCGTTGTGTCGCTGTCGTCCGATGTTGCAGTGACCGATGCGCAGAAAGAGATGGCAGTTGCCATCGCCAAGAAGATCAAAGGCGTACAGGCCGTTTCGGCTGATGGCCTGAAATCCGAATAAGGGATGTCCCGTCGGCCAAACGGACTTGGCCACCAAATAATGAAAGGGGCCGCTTTGCGGCCCCTTTCATTTAGTAAACAGGATTACGCGCTACCACATCACTCTCGAAGCATTCCTGCTCAATGATCAGCGGCTCCACCAGCGGCCGGCTATCGCGAAAATGTGCAGTCTGGGTATGCGCCTCATACGCCGCATCATCGCGGTAGATCTCATACAGGTAGATCAGCTCCGGATCGACCCTGTCCTGCGACACATCGAACACCAGGCAACCCGGCTCGCTGGCCACCGAAGCAGCGGCATTGACTTTGATCGCGCTAAGGAAAGCATCGGCACATCCGGGTTTCACGCGGGTCTTGATGAACAGGCTATACACAAAGCGCTCCTTTTGTTTTAAATTCAATAATGAATTGTATACAAAAATGGAGCCTAGCCAATGTCCGATTTGCCTGCCCGCCCTGGCCGCCTGAATGGCCTGCGCCATATTGCCTTGCTGGTACCCAACCTTGAGGAGTGCGAACGCTTCTACGTCGATGTGCTGGGCATGGAAGTACTGAACCGCGCCAATGAAGACCTGGTGTACCTGACCTGTGGTAATGACAACCTGTCGCTGGGGCGCGGGGCAGGGGCGGCCAACGGTTTGCAGACCTTGGATCATTATGGGTTCATCGTCGACAGCGTCGAGGAGCTGGAGGCTTGGTATGCGTACTTCAAGGCCCGAGGCGTGACCTTGCTCGACCGGCCATTCAACCATGGTGACGGCGCGCGCAGCTTCCACCTGCTGGACCCGGCGGGGAACAAGGTGCAGCCGCTGTATCACCCGGCGGTGTCTGGGCAGCGGTTGGTGTAAGCCTGTACGGGCCTCTTCGCGGGCATGCCCGCTCCCACAGGTACAGCGCAGGCCTAAAGCAGTGCGCTATCCCTGTGGGAGCGGGCGTGCCCGCGAAGAGGCCGGGCCTGCTTCATGAATTACTCAGCATCCAGGTGCATCGGCGTAACCACCCGCCCATCGCTCTCAGGCTGCCCCAGGCTGGTATCGATGAAATACACCCGGTCATCTTCCAGCTTGCCCTTGTCGACCAGGTAATCCTTGATGCTGCTGGCCCGCTCCTGGCCCAACGTACGCAGCAAGGCGGTACTCTCGGCCCACGACTTGATCACTGCCTCGCGCAGCTTGGCAGTACGCTCGTCACGCCCCAGTTGCTCCCATTCGGCGGGTGGCTGCTGTTTCAGGCGGGTGCGGTAGATGCCTTCGAGCATCGCTGGCTTGTCGCTATCGTCCACCACCAGCATCGAGGCATTGGCCGGCACCTTGTCACCGCGGCGCTGCAGGATCTTGTACCAGGTGGCCTGGTATTCACGCTCAAGGCGCTGCTGGGCAATCAATGGGCCATCGCTGGCCTGGGCGCTGGTGCCTTCGATTTCCAGGCGCAGTTCCGGGCGTTCTTTCAGTGCTGAGGCCAGCTTGTCCAGCGACGACTGGGCGTCACCGCTGAGCTCGCTGGAGCCGGGTGCGAAGGCGACGTTGCCAAGGTCTTGCGAGCCACCGCCACTAATCAGTCCACCAATGAACTTGAACGGGGCTTGCGCAGCGCGCAGCACCAGGTTGCGCAGGGTCTGCCAGACGATCGGCATCACGCTGAACTGTGGGTTGTTGAGGTCGCCCGTCACCGGCAGCTCGATCGAGATCTTGCCCTCGGTGTCCTTCAGCAATGCCACCGCCAGGCGGATCGGCAAGTCGACCGCATCCGGACTGTCGACTTTCTCACCCAGTTGCAGCTGCTCCACCACGACCTTGTTCTCGGCCTTGAGCTGGCCATTGGTGATCAGGTAGTGCAAGTCGAGGTTGAGCCGGCCCTTGCGAATGCGAAAGCCCGCAAACTTGCCGGAGTAGGGCGTGAGGGTGGTCAGTTCGACGCGCTTGAAGCTGGTGGCGATATCCAGGCTGGCCAGCGGGTTGAACGGGTTGAGTGCGCCTTTGATGGTGACCGGGGCGTAGCGGTCGACCTTGCCCTTAACGTCCACCTTGGCCGGCGCCGGCTTGCGGTTGTCGATGGTACCGATCTGGCCATTGAGCTGCTGGATGGCCGTGGCGAAGTTGGGGGTAAGGGACAGGTCGGCGAAGTTGGCCGAGCCGTCGTTGATGTCGATCTGGCCGATGTGGATACCCAGCGGCTTGTCGCTGCTAGCCGGTGCTGCCTTGGCTTGGGTTTTCGCGGGTGCGCTGGCCGGTTGCGGGATCAACAGGTCGTTGATGTTGGTGGTGCGGTCTTCATTGATGATGAAGCGCGCATACGGCTGCAGCAGGGTTACCTTGTCGATCGACAGCGCATCGCCGTGCACATAGGACAACCCGTCGACGTTCACCTGCTGCCATTTGACGAAGTCGCGGCTCTTGATGGTGTCGAGGGTGTGCAGCTGGTTAAGCTGGGCTTTGCCGGTGATAGTGAAGGCCAGCGGTGCGGTATTCTTCAGGTCGACCTTGAGGTCGCTGGCGAGCATGCCACTGCGCAGTTCCAGCAGAATGAACGGGCTGATATAGGCCTGGGCTACCCGCAAGTCGATGTCCCGGGTGCTCACATCCAGCTTGGCCCAGATCGGTGCCAGGTTGACCTGGCCGGCCGCCTGCAGCTTGCCTTGCCTGCCTACACCGGTATCGAGCTTGAGCGTGAAGGGCGACTGGTTGAGGCTGTCGAAACCTTGCAAGTCGGCGTTGAGCGGGCCGATGTCCAGGGCTACCGGCTCTTTCTGGCTGCGGTCGGCCAGGTGCACCAGGTAGTTGCGCAGTTGCACGTCCTTGAGCAGCACTTGCCAGGGCTTGCTGGGTTCTTTGGCGGCTTGCTGCTCAGGCGTGGGTTCGGCGGCAGCCGGTTCGGCTTTTTCTTTCGGCGTGGCCTTGGCGGGTTGGCTGGCGAACAGCTGTTGCCAGTCAAGCTGGCCGTCCTTTTCCAGCGCGGCCCAGGTCTCGAGTTTTTCGCTGCGGATCTTGCCCACGCTGACCAGTTGCTTGACCAGGTCCACGGAGGTTTCGCTCACCTCCAGGCTAGCCAGGCGCGCCAGCGGGCGGCCATCCGGTGCCTTGATGGCAAACGGGGCGATACGCACCGAAGCGTTTTCCAGCAGCAATTCGGTCTGTTTGGCGAGGTTGAGCTTGTAATGGGTATCGAGACTGAACACACCGTCTTCCAGCACCAGCGGCACGGCGTCGCGCACGTAGGGCCAGAACAGTTTCATCTTCCCCTCGGTGACCTTCAGCGTGCCTTCGGAGGCAATCGGTGACAGGCTGAGCGTGCCGTTCCAGTCGATGCGCCCGCCATTGGGGCCGTTGGCCACCAGGGTCATGTCGGCGCTGTCGTCGGGTAAGGTGCTGAGGTTTTTCAGCTCCAGGTTCATGTTGTCGTAGAGGAACTCGATCGGCTCGCTTGGGCGCGCGTCCTGGAAGTGCAGGTAGCCGTCGGTGAGCTTGATACTGCCGATACGCAGCGGGAACGGGTCGCTGGGCGGCTGGTCGGCCTTGGCCTCGCTGGCGGGCAGCTTGAACAGGCCGGTCAGGTTGAGTGTACCGTCCTTGGCGAACAGCACTTCGTTGCGCGGTTTGTCGAGCTCTACCGCTTCCAGGTGCAGGGCCTTGGTCCACAGGCTGTCGAGCGAGAGGTTGGCGTACAGGCGCTCGAAACCGACCTGTTCCTTGCCGGGCTCGCCGATCTGCAGGCCCCAGAGCGTCAGCTCAAGGCTGAAGGGGTTGAGTTCGATCCGTTCGAGGTGGGCTGGCACGGTCGCATACTGGGCCAACTGCTGGTTGGCGATGCGCAATGCCACACCGGGAAGAATGAGGAAGCCGAGCAGGCTATAGAGGGCTACCAGGGCCACGATTGCGCCAGCGGCGCGAGTCAATCCTTTGTACATGTGTCGCATCGTCTGTCTAAGCAGGAGTGCTTGGAGTATGGCACGTTAAATCAGTTCCGCTGAGGCGACCATTTGACCTCATTCGATGCCCATGCGCCGTTTGGCCCGGTGCGCCGACCCATCGCGCATTGCCCAGCGCAATACCGGCGCAGTGCGTTGCAACCCCAGGCGGATCATGCGGCGCTGCAACGGCCCGTGACGCAGGCCGAGCATGCTCTGGGCCCAGTCCGGTAGCAGGTCGATGCCGGCATGCAGCATCAGCTTGCCTACCGGCTGTGCCAGGCGGCTGGGGGCTGGGGCCTCGAGCAGGATCCTGACCACTTCGTGGCTGCGGCTGTCGCAGTGAAGCTGGGGGCGCATGCGCAGCAGGTAATCCTCTACCTGCTGGCACGAGCGCGGCACGTTACGGGCGCCAAGGCGCTCGGCGATCAAGGCGATTTCAGCGTAATAGGCGTCCTGCTCGGCGCGTGCCAGGTGCGGGTTGCGGTAACGCAGGTGGGCGGCAAGAAAGCTGCTGACCTCAGCTACATGGACCCAGGTCAGCAGGTCCGGGTCGCTGGCAGCATAAGGGCGGCCATCTGGTGCGGTGCCGCTGACCTGCAGGTGGATGGTGCGGACCTTGTCGATCAACCATTCGGCATCGCGTGTCGAGCCGAACGTGGTGCCGGAGATGAACTGGCTGGTGCGTCGCAGGCGCCCGAGCAGGTCTTCACGGAAATTGGAGTGGTCCCACACCCCGGCCAGGGCAAGCGGGTGCAGCAGCTGCAGCAACAGGGCGCTGATGCCGCCGACCAGCATGCTCGGGAAGTCACCGTGCACCCGCCAGCTGATGCTGTGCGGGCCGAACAGGCCAGGGTCGCCTTTGGGGTTTTCCAGATCGAGCTGGCCGAGGGCCAGCCCTGTAAGGCTCATGACCTGGGTTTCGATGCGGCGACGAAGGGCTTCCATGGCGACCTGTGGTTCAGGGCGGCCATGGACAATGGCCGCCGGTTACTGGTTGAGACGCTTGTCGATCAGGCCCTGCACCACGCCGGGGTCGGCCAGGGTCGAGGTATCGCCCAGGTTGTCCAGCTCGTTGCAGGCGATTTTGCGCAGTATACGCCGCATGATCTTGCCTGAGCGGGTCTTGGGCAATGCTGGCGCCCACTGGATAAGCTCTGGCTTGGCGAAGCTGCCGATTTCCTTGCTGACCAAGGCCAGTAGCTCGGCTTTGAGCGCGTCGTCCGGGTCGATGCCGCTCATGGTCGTGACGAAGGCATACACACCCTGGCCCTTGAGGTCGTGCGGGTAGCCGACCACGGCCGCCTCGGCGACGCTGTGGTGCAGCACCAGTGCGCTTTCCACTTCGGCGGTACCGATGCGATGGCCGGAAACGTTCAGCACGTCGTCGATGCGCCCGGTGATCCAGTAGTCGCCATCGGCATCGCGGCGGGCGCCGTCGCCGGTGAAGTAGTAACCGGGGAAGGGTTTGAAATAAGTGTCGACCATGCGTTGCTGGTCACCGTATACGCCGCGGATCTGCCCGGGCCAGCTGGCCTTGATTGCCAGCAGGCCCGCGCCGGGGCCTTCGATCAGTTTACCTTGCTCGTCCAGCAACACCGGTTGCACGCCGAACATGGGCTGCGTGGCGCAGCCGGGCTTGAGTGACTGCGAGCCGGGGAGCGGGGTGAGCATGATGCCGCCGGTCTCGGTCTGCCACCAGGTATCGACAATGGGGCAGCGCTTTTGCCCGACTTCCTCGAAATACCATTCCCAGGCTTCGGGGTTGATCGGCTCGCCGACGCTGCCGAGCAGGCGCAGGCTTTTGCGCGAAGTGCCCTGCAACGGCCCGGAACCCTCGCGCATCAGCGCACGCAGGGCGGTTGGGGCGGTGTAGAAAATGTTTACCCGATGCTTGTCCACCACTTGCCAGAAGCGCGAGGTGTCCGGGTAGTTGGGCACGCCTTCGAACATCAGCGAGGTCGCGCCATTGGCGAGCGGGCCGTAGACGATGTAACTGTGGCCGGTAACCCAGCCGACGTCGGCGGTGCACCAGAACACCTCGCCATCGCGGTAGTCGAACACCACCTTGAAGGTCATCGTCGCCTGCAGCAGGTAGCCGGCGGTGGTGTGCAGCACGCCTTTGGGTTTTCCTGTGCTACCAGAGGTGTAGAGGATGAACAGTGGGTCTTCGGCCTCCATCGGCTCGGGGGCGCAGGCCTCGCCGGCCTTTTCCGTTGCCTCGTGGTACCAGAGGTCGCGGCCTTCGGCCCAACTGACATCGCCACCGGTGCGGCGCACCACGAATACGCTGCTGACCGCAGGGCAGCTGGCCAGGGCCTTGTCGACGTTCTGTTTCAGCGGGATGCGCTTGCCGCCACGCACGCCTTCATCGGCGGTGATCACGGTGCGGCAGTCAGCATCGAGAATACGGTCACGCAGGGCATCGGGGGAGAAACCACCGAACACCACTGAATGAATGGCACCGATGCGGGTGCAGGCGAGCATGGCGAAGGCGGCTTCGGGGATCATCGGCATGTAGATGCATACCCGGTCACCTTTCTTCACTCCCCGCGCTTTCAGGGCATTGGCCAGGCGGCAAACCTGGCGCTGCAGTTCGCGGTAGGTGATGGCTTTCGAGTCTTTTGGCTCGTCGCCCTCCCACAGCAAGGCGGTCTGCTCGCCACGCTGGGCCAGGTGGCGGTCGATGCAGTTGTAGCTGACGTTGAGCTGGGCGCCATCGAACCAGCGGGCCTTGCCGGTTTTCAGGTCGCATTGCTGCACGCTGGACCACGGCTTGATCCAGTCCAGGCGCTTGGCCTGTTCGACCCAGAAGGTGTCAGGGTCTTCGACCGACTGGCGGTACAGGCGGCGGTAGTCGTCGGGGGTGAGGGCGGCAGACTGGCTGACGGCCAGGGCCTGGGGATACTGCTTGATATCGAACATGGCGGGTGGTCCTGCTCTTGTAAGGGGCGAGGGACTGCAACGGCTATTCGATAGGACAGTGTAGCTGGGAGTGGTGTTCAACCTGCACCGGCCCTTTCGCGGGCTTGCCCGCTCCCACAGGGACTGCGCCCCACTTGAGGGCGGCGCTATTCCTGTGGGAGCGGGCAAGCCCGCGAAGAGGCCAGCGAAGGTATCAGATCACCCGCGGTGGCGGCCGCGGAAGTAGTTGATCAGGCCTTGAGTGGAGCCGTCTTCGGCGCTGTCTTCCAGGCTACCGACCAAACGCTGGTACACACCCTTGCCCAGCTCCTTGCCCAGCTCCACGCCCCATTGGTCAAAGGCGTTGATACCCCAGATCACGCTTTGCACGAACACTTTATGCTCGTACATCGCCACCAGCGCACCCAGCCGGCGCGGGCTGATGCGTTCGACCACCAGGGTGTTGCTCGGGCGATTGCCCGGGATCACCTTGTGCGGCGCCAGCTTTTCGATGTCCGCTTCATTCAGGCCTTTGCCACGCAGCTCGGCTTCGGCCTCTTCGCGGGTCTTGCCGAGCATCAGCGCCTGGCTCTGCGACAGGCAGTTGGCGTACAGCCACTGATGATGGTCGGCCACCGGGTTGAAGCTCACCACCGGTACGATGAAGTCGGCGGGAATCAGCTGGGTGCCCTGGTGCAGCAACTGGTGGTAGGCGTGCTGGCCGTTACAGCCCACCCCGCCCCAGATCACCGGGCCGGTATCGGTTTTCACCGGGGTGCCGTCCTGCAGCACGCTCTTGCCGTTGGACTCCATGTCCAGCTGCTGCAGGTGCTTGGTGATGTTGCGCAGGTAGTGGTCGTACGGCAGGATCGCGTGGCTGCTCGCGCCCCAGAAGTTGCCGTACCACACGCCCAGCAGGGCCAGCAGTACGGGCATGTTCTTGTCGAACGGCGCGGTCTGGAAGTGCTGGTCCATGGTGTAGGCACCCGACAGCAGTTCCTTGAAGTTGGCCGTGCCGATGGCCAGGGCAATCGGCAGGCCGATGGCCGACCAAAGCGAATAGCGCCCACCCACCCAGTCCCACATCGGGAAGATGTTCTCTTCGCGGATGCCGAAGGCCACGGCGGCGGCCTTGTTGCTGGAAACGGCGATGAAGTGGCGGTACAGCTCGGCTTCCGAACCGCCCTGGGCCAGGTACCAGGTGCGTGCGGCCATGGCGTTTTTCAGGGTCTCGAGGGTGTTGAACGACTTCGACGAGACGATGAACAGGGTGGTTTCGGCGCGCAGGTTGGCCGACAGCTCATGGAACTCGCTGCCGTCGATGTTAGCCAGGTAGTGGCAGCGTACGCCGCGCTGGGCGTAGGGCAGCAGCGCTTCGGACACCAGCTCGGGGCCGAGGAACGAGCCGCCGATACCGATGTTGACCACGTCGGTGATCGGTTTTTCGCTGTAGCCGCGCCACAGGCCATCGTGGATGCGCCCGACCAGCTCGGTGATCTGGTTGAGCACCTTGTGCACTTCCGGCATGACGTTCACGCCGTTGACGCTGAGCTTGTCGCCCACGGGGCGGCGCAGGGCGGTGTGCAGCACCGGGCGGCCTTCCGAGGCGTTGATGATTTCGCCGCCGAACATCGACTTGATCGCGTCCTGCAGGCCCACTTCGTTGGCCAGGTTCACCAGCAGGTCGCGGCTTTGTTCGGTGATCAGGTTTTTCGAGTAGTCGAGGAACAGACCGCAAGCGCTAAGGGAGAACTGGTCGAAGCGCTTGGCATCGGCGGCAAAGGCTTCGCGCATGCTGAAGCTCTGCATGGCGTCGCGGTGTTGCTGAAGCGCCTGCCAGGCGGGCAGGGCCGTCACATCGTGGGGTGTACGGTAATACGCCATTGCGCGGGGTTCCCTTGGTGCGTGGTGATGCCTTGGACACGGCAGTCATTGCCGGGTTCAGGCTGGCATCATTATAGGCAAAGGCCACGCGCTGGGAATGGGTATGGCAGGGTGATTTTGGGGGCGCTTTGCGCCCCATTCGCGGCACAAGGCCGCTCCCACACGGGATGTGTGTTTCCTGGGGATAGTGCAGATCCTGTGGGAGCGGGCTTGTCCCGCGAATGGGCTGCAAGGCAGCCCCACGCCGTTATGCGGTCTTCTCTTCCACATGCAGGTACAGGTTGTCGATCAACCGCGTGTTACCCATGTAAGCCGCCGCAATTACCACCAGGTCGCGGTCATCGATCACCGCCGGGCGCAGGCTCACGGCATGACGCACTTCCAGGTAGTCCGGCCGGAAACCCGCAGCAGCCAGTTGCGCCTGCCCCTCGGCAACCAGCGCGGCAAAGTCCCGCTGGCCCCGGCCAATACCCGCCGCAATCTGCTGCAAGGTGCGATACAGCGCCGGCGCTGCCGCACGCTGCTCCGGCGTGAGGTAACCATTGCGCGACGACAGCGCCAGGCCATCTTCGGCACGCACGGTGGGCTCGCCGATGATCTGAACCGGCATGTTCAAGTCGCGCACCATGGCGCGGATCACTGCCAACTGCTGGAAGTCTTTTTCACCAAACACGGCAAGGTCGGGCTGGACCATGTTGAACAGCTTGCTGACCACGGTGGCCACGCCTTCGAAATGCCCGGGCCGGCTGGCGCCGCACAGGCCTTCGGAGAGGTGGGGCACACTGACGCGGGTTTGCACGCTCATGCCATCGGGGTACATCTCTTCAACGGTGGGCGCGAACAGCAGGTTGCAGCCGGCCTGCAGCAGGCGCTCCTGGTCGGCGGCCAGTGTGCGAGGGTACTTGTCGAGGTCTTCGTTGGCGCCGAACTGCAGCGGGTTGACGAAGATACTGGCAACCACGAAGTCGGCGCGCTGCGCAGCCTTGATCACCAGGGCCGCATGCCCGCTGTGCAGGTTGCCCATGGTCGGCACGAAGCCGATGCGCTTGCCTTCACCGCGGGCACGTGCAACGGCGGCGCGCAGTTCGCGGACGGTCTTGACTGTATTCATGCACTGAACCCGTGTTCGCTGCCTGGGAAGCTGACTTGCTTGACGGCCTCGACGTAAGCGACGAGGGCGCCTTGAATGTCTGGCTGGCCTTCCATGAAGTTCTTCACGAACTTGGGAACCCGGCCGCTCAGCGACAGGCCAAGCATGTCGTGCAGTACCAGTACCTGGCCATCGGTGGCGCTACCGGCACCAATGCCGATCACCGGGATGCCTACGGCATTGGTGATTTCCGCCGCCAGTTCACTGGGCACGCATTCGAGCAGCAGCATGGCCGCACCGGCCTGCTCAAGGGCGATGGCGTCAGCGCGCATCTGCCGGGCCTGGGCCTCTTGGCGGCCTTGTACCTTGTAGCCGCCCAGCACGTTGACGGTCTGCGGGGTCAGGCCCATGTGCGCGCAAACCGGCACGCCGCGCTCGGCCAGCAGGCGGATGGTTTCGCCCAGCCAGGCAGCGCCTTCGATCTTGACCATGTGGGCGCCGGCCTGCATCAGCGTGGCGCTGTTGGCGAAGGCTTGCTCCGGGGTGGCGTGCGCCATGAACGGCAGGTCGGCAAGAATCAGGGCGCCGTCGTTGCCGCGTTTGACGCTGGCGGTGTGGTAGGCCATATCTGCCGTGGTGACTGGCAGGGTGCTGTCGTGGCCCTGCAGGACCATTCCCAGCGAGTCGCCCACCAGCAACACTTCAACGCCGGCCTGGCTGGCGGCCTTGGCGAAGGTCGCGTCGTAGCAGGTCAGCATGGTGATTTTTTCACCCTTGGCCTTAAGGCCATTGAGGGTGGTAAGGGTTACTTCAGGCATGTAGGAAAATCCTCGTTCAGGCGCTGTAAAAAACGACTGCATTCAACGCGTGTAGTCATCTTCCGGAGCGGCACATCATCGCGCGTGATGTTCGGGCACAGGTCCGTCCGGGCCTAAATACGGGTATGCGGCACTTTGCTGCCGTACGGGACGCCTATAGTCGTGAGCGAGGTGGGGGAAGTCAATCACCCTGTTACCGCATTGTTACGATCAGGGTGTTACTGGCGTTACCGTAGTGCTGTGCGCGGCTGAAACGCCCGGTTTACAGGCGTTCCAGGCCGACGAATGGACAGTCGTCGAGCAACTGCGCGAGGGCGCGGCCATCGGCCAGGCAGAAATCGCCCGGTACCAGCTCCGCCAGCGGGTACAGCACGAAGGGCCGGGCATGCATGTGGTAATGCGGCACTTTCAGGCGTGGCTCGTCGAGTACGTGGTCACCGAACAGCAGGATGTCCAGGTCCAGCGTGCGCGGGCCCCAGCGCTCCTTGCGCACGCGGCCATGGCCGTTCTCGATGGCTTGCAGCGCATCAAGCAGGGCCAGTGGCGGCAGTGCGGTGTCTAGGGCGGCAACAGCGTTGGTGTAGCGCGGTTGGCCGGGTAGCAGCGAGTCGCTGGTGTACAGGGCCGAGGCTGCCACCAGGCGCGTCCCTTCAACCTGATCAAGCGCCTGCAAGGCACTGCGCAGCTGCTCGGCAGGTGCATCCAGGTTGCTGCCCAGGCCGACGTAGGCGCGCGTCTTCACTCGAACGCCTCGTCGCCGCTGCGCTTGCGTTTGCTACCGCTGCGCTTGCGTTTGCGCGGGCCGGCACCAGTGCCTTCATCACGGCTGCCCAGTTCGCGAATCATCTCGCGGCGTTCGCTGTCGTTGGCATCCTGGTAGTCAGTCCACCACTGGCCGAGGTCGTCGGTTTCTTCCCCGGCGCTTTCACGCAGCAGCAGGAAGTCGTAACCGGCGCGGAAGCGGGGGTTGTCCAGGAGCAGGTCGGCGCGCTTGCCGCTGCGTCGTGGCAGGCGTTCCTGCATGTCCCAGATCTCGCGGATCGGCAGGGTGAAACGCTTGGGGATGGCAATGCGTGCGCATTGCTCGGCGATCAGGTCGTGAGCGGCACCGTTCATGGCCGGGATCGGCGGTACACCCTGGTTTTGCAGGTGCAGCACGCGCGATGGCAGGGCAGGCCACAACAGTGCGGCGAACAGGAACGCCGGGGTTACCGGTTTGCCCTGTTTCACGCGCAGGTCGGTGTTGTTCAGTGCCTGGCTGATCAGCGTGTGGGTGTAGGTCGGGCGCTCGTCCAGGGCGTGTGCGCTGGCCGGGAACAACGGCTCGAACAGCTGCAGGTCGACCAGCATTTCGAAGGCGATGGCACCTTGGCCGGAGAGGAACAGCTTGAGGCTTTCCTCGAACAGGCGTGCGGGTGGAATCTCGCGTAGCAGCGGGGCCAGTTCGCGGATCGGCTGGACCGTGTGCTTCTCGATGCCGAAGTCGAGCTTGGCGGCAAAACGCACCGCACGCAGCATGCGCACCGGGTCTTCCTGGTAGCGATGGGTCGGGTCGCCGATCAGCCGCAGCAGGCGGTTGCGCACATCGTGCACGCCATTGGCGTAATCGAGAATGCGCTCGCTGACCGGGTCGTAATACAGGGCGTTGATGGTGAAGTCGCGGCGTTGCGCGTCTTCTTCCAGGGTGCCGTATACGTTGTCCCGCAGGATGCGGCCACTGGCATTGTGCGACGAACGGTGGCTATCACCCTGATCGTCTTCGGAGTGGGGCGCGCGGAAGGTAGCGACTTCGATGATTTCACGGCCGAAATGCACGTGGACCAGCTTGAAGCGGCGACCAATGATGCGCGCGTTGCGGAACTCGGCACGGACCTGTTCGGGGGTGGCGCTGGTGGCGACGTCGAAATCTTTCGGCGTGATGCCCAGCATCAGGTCGCGGACACAGCCACCGACCAGGTAAGCCTGGTAGCCGGCGCTCTGCAGGCGCTCCACGATGTTTACCGCATGGCGGCTGAACTGGTGGCGCTGCAGCGAGTGCTGGCTCTTGTTTATCACCTCAGGCGTGGTGCGCCTGTGGTGCTGGCCCGGTACGGGCGGGCGGAACGACTGGAACAGCTTCTTCAGCATGGGATGCACTGTTTGAAGGAATGTTCGGCCAAGAATAGGAGAATGGCCGCATGATGGGCGGGGATTCTAGCATTTACTCAAGGAATGGTGTAGGCGGGTAGCAGGATGCCTGCCAGAAGGGTAGAAACGACAAGGGGAGCCTAAGCTCCCCAAGAAGTCGTTGCGTGCTCTTATTGTTATTTTGCCGGGCTTCTTGTTTTTGTTGAGTGCCCTGCCCACAAATCTCGAAGCTTGTGGACGACCCCCAATCCAGGGGTTAAGAGCAAACGGATTGCTTTGGCCGCTGATGTCACGTTGATCAGATGATCCAACCAGTTCAGGCGCTGCTTTTTAGTGCAGTTTTTGTTGTTCTCTGCCTGGTCGTGGGGCAAGCCCCAAACACGCATCCTCTCCAAAAGAATCAGTTAGCTGCGCCTCCGCCGTCTTGTTTTTATTGTGCGTGAGCCGTTTCGTCTTGTTCTTATTCTGAGTTGCAGTGCTTGTTATTGTTTTTGTACTAAACATATAGCAGGTGCCGTGCCAACTTTTGCAAACCCAGTAAATTCAAGGGTTTGCGGCTTTCTGGCGGTTTGCCAATGGTCCAAAATGTCGAAATTTCGTTACCGTACGCCTCGGGAACTGTTACGGCGGAAAGGTTGGGTAACAGATTTCTGCGGGGGCTGATGTGTTACCTGGGGTGTGGGCGGTGGCCTTGCCGGCCTCTTCGCGGGCGCGCCCGCTCCCACAGGTAGCGCACAGGCCTTGAGGGCAGTGAAAGACCTGTGGGAGCGGGCATGCCCGCGAAGGGGCCAGAACGGCGAGTAGAGAAGGGGCAGGAGGAACCTCCCGCCCGGGTGTATCAGTTATCGCTGGTAACGTTGCTCTTGCGCCGCGGGATGCCCAGGCGCTGGCGGCGTTCCCACAGGCACTTGCGGCTGACGCCGAGCTTGCGGGCCAGTTCGGTCTCGGTCATGTGGTCCTGGTGTTCAAGCACGAAGTGCTGGAAGTAGTCCTCCAGCGACAGGTCCTCGGTCGGCTCGTGGCTGGCATTGGCAGCACTGGCTGCCACCAGGGCATTGTTGAGGATTTCGTCCTCTTCCAGGTCGCCCAGCTCGATGTCGATGCCCAGCAGTTCGGCAGAAATTTCTGCGCTCTCGCTGAGGATTACCGCACGCTCCACAGCGTTTTCCAGCTCACGCACGTTACCTGGCCAGCTGTAGTGACGGATTGCCTGCTCGGCTTCAGCCGAGAAGTGCAGGTCGTCGCGGCCGATGCGCGCGCTCTGGCGGGCGAGGAAGGCACTGGCGATTTCGTTGACGTCGCTGCCGCGCTCGCGCAGGGCGGGCAGTTTCAGGGCGATGACGTGCAGGCGATAGTAAAGGTCTTCACGGAACTGGCCGGCCTTGGCCAGGTTCTTCAGGTCGCGGTGGGTTGCGGCGATCAGGCGCACATCGACCTTTTGCGACTGCACCGAGCCCACCCGGCGAATCTCGCCTTCCTGCAGCACGCGCAGCAGGCGAGCCTGCGCTTCCAGTGGCAGTTCGCCAATTTCGTCGAGGAACAGTGTGCCGCCGTCGGCAGCTTCTACCAGGCCCGCACGCCCGGCGCTGGCACCGGTGAAAGCGCCTTTCTCGTGACCGAACAATTCGGACTCGATCAGTGTCTCGGGGATGGCTGCGCAGTTCACCGAGATCATCGGTGCCTTGGCCCGGCGCGACAGGTTGTGCAGGGCACGGGCTACCAGCTCTTTACCGGTGCCCGACTCACCCTGGATCAGCACGTTGGAATCAGTGGGCGCGACCTTGCGGATCTTGCTGTACATGTCCTGCATCGGCGGGCACGAGCCGATGATGCCGATTTCGCCATTGGCGGCCGCGGCGCTGCCTTTGTCGGCAGGGGCCGCCTTGCCATTGCTGGCGCGTGGCTCGGCAGCCGGTGCGGCGGCGGGAGCGTTCTGCCGGTCGCGCAGGATACGCGCCACGGCCTGCAGCATCTCGTCGTGGTCGAAGGGCTTGGCGATGTAGTCCACCGCGCCCATTTTCATCGAGTCCACCGCCGAGCGCAGGCTGGCGTAACTGGTCATGATCAGCACCGGGGTACCCTGGCCGAGCTTGATCAGCTCGGTGCCGGGTGCGCCTGGCAGGCGCAGGTCGCTGACGATGAGGTCGAAGGTGGCAATGCTGAAGCGTTCCTGTGCTTCCTGCACCGAGCCGGCTTCGCTGACCTGGTACTGGTTCCGCTCAAGCAGACGGCGCAAGGCCGAGCGGATGATGGTTTCGTCTTCGACGATCAGAATGTGCGGCATTGATTCAATTCTCTCGACGGTCTCGAATTTCAGGGGACGTCGCTACGACATGCCGGGGCAGGGTCACGCGGATCCGGGTGCCACGTTGCCGTTCGATATCGGCCGGGCTGTCGATGGTGATTTGCCCATAATGCTCTTCCACGATGGAATAGACCAGAGCGAGCCCCAGTCCGGTTCCTTCGCCCGGGTCCTTGGTGGTGAAGAAGGGTTCGAACAGGCGGTCCATGATGTTCTTCGGTATACCGCTGCCCTCGTCCTCGACGATAAGGTCGACGGTGTGCTCGCTCACTTCGCTGCGCACACGCACGGCGCTCCCGGCTGGCGAGGCGTCACGGGCGTTGGAGAGCAGGTTGATCAGCACCTGGGCCAGGCGTTGCGGATCCCCCTCGGCCCAGTGGTCCGGGTCGCAGAGGTTGAAGAACTGTACTTCGAAATTGCGCCGGTTCAACGCCAGCAGACCGATGGCGTCCTGCGCCACTTCGGCCAGGCACACCGGCTCCTCGCTGTTCTGGTGGCTGCCGCCGGCATGGGCGAAGCTCATCAGCGACTGGACGATGCGCGACACGCGTTTGGTCTGTTCGAGGATCTGGCTGGACAGCTCGATGATCTCGCCATCGCCTTCGCGTTCCTCGCGCAGGTTTTGCGCCAGGCAGGCGATACCGGTGATCGGGTTGCCGATTTCGTGGGCCACGCCGGCGGCCAGGCGGCCGATGCTGGCCAGGCGTTCGGAATGCACCAGCTTGTCTTCCAGGGCCTGGGTTTCGGTGAGGTCTTCCACCAGCAAAACCAGGCCGCTGTTACCGGGTGCCAGCGGCTCGTCGATGGCCGCCTTGTGCAGGTTCAGCCAGCGCGGCTGGCCGTCCAGCGCCAGGCGTTGCTTGTGCAGGTGCTCGTCCGGCACGTTGATGAAACCTTGCAGCAAGCCGCGCCAGGGCTCGCCGATGGTCACCAGGCGCGAGCCGACCACGTGCTTGGCGGCGATGCCGGTCAGCTCTTCCATGGCCTTGTTCCACATCAGGATTTCCTGGTCCTTGGCCAGCGAGCACACGCCCATGGGCAGTTCTTGCAGGGTCTGGCGGTGGTAGCGGCGCAGGGCATCGAGCTCGGCCGCCAGGCCGGTCAGGCGCGAGTGGTAGTCTTCCAGGCGGCTTTCGATGAAGTGGATGTCTTCGGTCACGTAGTTTTCGTTACCGGACTTGTACGGCAGGAAGGTCTCGACCATGTCCTGGGCCACGCTCGGCCCCATCAGGCCGGACAGGTTGGCCTCGATGCGGTCACGCAGGCGGCGCAGGGCGTAGGGGCGGCGTTCGTCGAACGGCAGGTACAGGTCACGCAGGGCCTGCTCCACCTCCTTTTGTGCGGCCTTGGCGCCCAGTGGTTTGGCCAGCTGGGTAGCAAACTCCTGCGGCGAGGCGGCGTGCAGCTCGCGGCGCTGCGGGCGGCGTACGTTATCCACCGCGCAGGCCTCGGCTGCGCTGACTTCTTCGTTGCTGGCGTTGGTGAACAGCGAGATCAGGGTAAACAGCAGCACGTTGGCCGCCAACGAAGCAATGGCCGCCATGTGCCAGCTGGTGTCGTCCAGCACATAGATCATGTCCAGCAGCGGGATGTAGAAACCCTGCAGGTTGCCCAGCAGCGGCAGCAGCATGGTCACCATCCACACCAGGGTGCCGGCCAGCAGCCCGGCGATGAAGCCGCGGCGGTTGGCGGTGGGCCAGTACAGCACCGACAGCACGCCGGGCAGGAACTGCAGGGTGGCGACGAAGGCGACGATGCCCAGGTTGGCCAGGCTCTGGTGGTTGTTCTGGGTCAGGTAGAACATGAAGCCGGCGGTAATGATGGCGACGATCAGCGCCCGGCGGGTCCACTTCAGCCAGCGGTAGATGTTGCCCTCGGCCGGGGGCTGGTAAAGCGGTAGTACCAAGTGGTTGAGGGCCATGCCCGAGAGTGCCAGGGTGGTGACGATGATCAGGCCGCTGGCGGCCGACAGCCCGCCGACGTAGGCCAGCAGTGCCAGTGCCTCGTTGTTGGCGGCAATCCCCAGGCCCAGGGTGAAGTACTCGGGGTTGGTACTGGCGCCCAGGCGCAGGCCGGCCCACAGCACCAGCGGCACGGCCAGGCTCATCAGCAGCAGGAACAGCGGCAGGCCCCAGCTGGCGCTGACCAGCGAGCGCGGGTTGAGGTTTTCGGTGAAGGCCATGTGGTACATGTGCGGCATGACGATGGCCGATGCGAAGAACACCAGCAGCAGGGTGCGCCATGGGCCCTCCTGCAGCGGGGTGTGCAAGGCGGCGAGGGCGGTCTGGTTCTGCAGCAGCCAGACTTCCAGCCCGTGCGGGCCGCCGAACACGCCATACAAGGCGTAGAGGCCGATGCCGCCGAGCGCCAGGAGCTTGATCACCGACTCGAAGGCGATGGCGAACACCAACCCCTCATGCTTCTCCCGCGTGGCGATGTGCCGCGAGCCGAAGAAGATGGTGAACAGGATGATCAGCGTACAGAAGGCGAAGGCCACCCGGGCCTTGACCGGCTCGCCAGTCAGGATACTGATCGAGTCGGCGACTGCCTGGATCTGCAGGGCCAGCAAAGGCAGCACGCCGATCAGCATGATGATGGTGGTCAACGCGCCGGCCCAGGTGCTGCGGAAACGGAATGCCAGCAGGTCGGCCAGCGATGACAACTGGTAGGTGCGAGTGATCTTGAGGATCGGGTAAAGCAGCACCGGCGCCAGCAGGAATGCGCCGGACACCCCCAGGTAACAGGCCAGGAACCCGTAACCATACTGGTAGGCCAGGCCCACCGAACCATAGAAGGCCCAGGCACTGGCGTACACGCCCAGCGACAGGGTGTAGGTGAGCGGGTGACGAATGATCGAACGCGGGATCAACCCCCGCTCGCTGATCCAGGCCACGCCGAACAGCACCATGAGGTACCCGGCGCTGATCAGGATCATCTGGGTCAGGCTAAAGCTCATCGGCATCTCGTTGGCTCTGCAGGATAAAGGTGACGACGATCAGGATCAGCCAGAGCAGGTAGGGGCGGTACCAGGCTCCGGTCGGCTCGATCCACCAGTCCATGATGGCCGGGGAGAACAAGTAGATCCCCACGACCAGAAGCAGGACCAAACGATAGATGTACATGCTGGCCTCGATGGTTGGGCGCTGCGGGCTTGGACTTATTATTGGCGCAAATGGCGGGGGGGATGCTAGCGGGAATCCACAGTGTTCGCCAAGGGTTTGAATTTGTTGGGCTTTTGATTTTGAGAGGTGTGTTGCTTGTACTGGCCTCTTCGCGGGCTCGCCCGCTCCCACAGGATCTCCACTCCCTTCGGCCCTGTGGTGTCCCTGTGGGAGCGGGCATGCCCGCGAAAGGGCCGGGCCTGCCTCAGCGCAAATCAGCCTCTGGCACCGTCGTCCTCTGCGCAATTGCTTCCGGCCGCCACTGCGTGCGGGCCACCGCCAGCACTTCGGCTGGTGTTGCCAGCAGCAGCTCCGGGTCAGCCTCCTGCCCCAGCGCGCGCAAGGCCCGCAGCAACAGCGGCGTAGCATGTTCTGCCTGCAATGGCGGCGAGCGGTACGACTTGCCCAGCTTGTGCCCATCCGGTTGCACGATCAGCGGTATATGCAGGTAATGCGGTTGCGAGAAGCCCAGCAGCTCTTGCAGGTACAGCTGGCGCGGGGTGTTGTCGAGCAGGTCGGCACCGCGCACGATGTCGGTAACACCTTGCCAGGCATCGTCCAGCACCACCGCCAGCTGGTAGGCATACAGCCCATCGCGGCGCTGGATGACGAAGTCGCCTACCTCGCGGCCCAGGTGTTGCTGGTAATCACCCTGCACCCGATCGGTAAAGCGGTAGATCAGCTCTGGCACGCGCAAGCGGATCGCCGCACCTTCACGGGCATGCCCGGCGTTGCGGCACAGGCCTGGGTAGATGCCGTTGTAACCTTCCAGCTGCTTGCGCGAGCAGGTACAGGCATAGGCCAGGCCCATGTTGAACAAACGGTCGACTACCGCAGCGTAGGCGTCGTGCCGCTGGCTCTGGAACACGACTTCACCATCCCACTCCAGCCCGTATCGCTCCAGGGTCTGCAGGATCGCATCACGGGCACCGGGCATTTCCCGGGGAGGGTCGGTGTCTTCCATGCGCAGCAGCCAGCGGCCGTTGACAGCGCGGGCATCGAGCCAGGAGGCGAGGGCAGCTACCAGCGAGCCGAAGTGCAGGAAGCCGCTGGGAGTAGGGGCGAAGCGCCCGATGTAGCGGGAGTCGGTCATGGTCAGGCAGGGCATATAAATGAAACGGGGCGCTTGAAGCGCCCCATCTGGATAGGAAGGCGATCAGGCCTTGCCGACCGTTTTTTCCTTTTTCTCTGCCAGTTCCTTGCAATCGAAGCACAGGTCCGCAGTTGGGCGGGCTTCCAGGCGGCGAAGACCAATCTCGATGCCGCAGGATTCGCACCAGCCGTACTCTTCGTCCTGGATATTCTGCAGGGTCTTGTCGATTTTCTTGATCAGCTTGCGCTCGCGGTCGCGGTTGCGCAGCTCAAGAGCAAATTCTTCTTCCTGGCTGGCACGGTCGGCCGGGTCCGGGAAGTTCGCAGCTTCATCCTTCATGTGGTCTACGGTGCGATCCACACTCTGCATGAGCTCGCTTTTCCAGGCATTGAGAAGCTTGATGAAGTGCTTCTTCATGGGCTCACCCATGTACTCTTCGCCCTTGGTCTCTTTATAGGGCTCGACACCGTACATGGTTTGACCGGTTTTTTGCTTTTCTACGGTGGACATGAATAGACCGCCTCTCACTCATCTGATCCAATGCGCAGGCTGCTCCATCTCCGGCGACCGCCGGCCCTGCGACTGCGAGCCGCCGAACTTACCAGATAGATCGGGGGTGCGCTACCCCGCCCGATCCTGCTTATTGACACCGACGTGAGCCGCACGTTCGGTGGCGTGCAGAGGTAGAATCTCCAGTTTAGACCCAATTGAGAGAAGGTCATGGCCCACCCCTACAGTGCGCGCAGCCGCGCCATCGAACCCTTCCACGTCATGGCACTGCTGGCCCGGGCCAACGAGCTGCAGGTGGCCGGGCACGACGTGATTCACCTCGAAATCGGCGAGCCAGACTTCACCACGGCGGCGCCCATCATTGCTGCCGGCCAGGCCGCGCTGGCTGCCGGTCACACCCGTTACACCGCTGCACGCGGGCTGCCAGCACTGCGCGAGGCCATTGCCGGTTTTTACCGTCAGCGCTATGGCCTGGGTATCGACCCGGAGCGCATTCTCATTACCCCGGGTGGCTCCGGCGCGCTGCTGCTGACCAGCAGCCTGCTGGTTGACCCGGGCAAGCACTGGCTGCTGGCCGACCCGGGCTACCCGTGCAACCGGCACTTCCTGCGCCTGGTCGAGGGCGGGGCGCAGCTGGTGCCGGTGGGCCCGGAGGTGAACTACCAGCTGACCGCCGATCTGGTTGAACGGTACTGGGACCAAGACACCGTCGGCGCCCTGGTCGCATCGCCGGCCAACCCGACCGGTACTGTTCTGGGGCGAGAAGAGTTGGCCAGCCTTGCCAGCGCCACCCATGAGCGACACGGCCACCTGGTGGTGGATGAGATCTACCATGGCCTCACGTATGGCATGGACGCGCCAAGCGTGCTGGAAGTCGACGACTCGGCCTTCGTGTTGAATAGTTTTTCCAAATATTTCGGCATGACAGGTTGGCGCCTCGGCTGGTTGGTGGCACCCCCTGGCGCAGTGGCTGACCTGGAAAAGCTGGCGCAAAACCTGTACATCAGCGCGCCCAGCATGGCCCAGCATGCCGCGCTGGCGTGTTTCCAACCCGAAACCCTGGCCATTTTCGAAGAGCGCCGCGCCGAGTTTGCCCGTCGCCGCGACTACCTGTTGCCCGCCCTGCGTGAACTGGGCTTCCGCATTGCCGTGGAGCCGCAAGGGGCGTTCTACCTGTATGCCGACATCAGCGCCTTTGGCGGTGACGCGTTCGCCTTCTGCCGACACTTCCTGGAAACCGAGCACCTGGCCTTCACGCCGGGGCTGGACTTTGGCCGTCACCTGGCCGGGCACCATGTGCGCTTTGCCTACACCCAGAGCCTGCCGCGCCTGGAAGAAGCGGTACAGCGAATTGCCCGTGGCCTGCGGAGCTGGCAAGGCTGATGCAATTCTATCCCCCACTTGAACAGGCCCGCCTGCTGCGCCGCTACAAACGGTTTCTGGCGGATATCGAACTGCCCGGCGGCGAACAGTTGACCATCCACTGCCCGAACACCGGCTCCATGCTCAACTGCATGCGTGAAGGCGGGCAGGTGTGGTTCAGCCGCTCCAACGATCCCAAGCGCAAGCTGCCGGGCACCTGGGAGATCAGCGAGACCCCGCAGGGTCGGCTGGCCTGTGTGAATACCGGGCGGGCCAATGCATTGGTTGAAGAGGCGCTGCGGGCCGGTGTCATTGCCGAACTGGCCGGTTTCACCGCGCTCAGGCGCGAAGTGGCCTACGGCGAGGAAGGCAGCCGGATCGACTTTCGCCTGGAGTTTGACGGGGTACCGGCCTATGTCGAGGTCAAAAGCGTGACCCTGGGCTACCCCGACAGCCTTGTCGCGGCCTTTCCCGATGCAGTAACCCAACGTGGCGCAAAGCACCTGCGCGAGCTGGCCAAACTGGCCCGGCAGGGCATACGGGCGGTGCAGCTGTATTGTGTGAACCTGACCGGTGTCGACGCCGTGCGCCCGGCCGAGGAAATCGACGCAGGCTACGCCCAGGCCCTGCGTGCTGCGGTGGCGGATGGCGTGGAGGTGCTGGCATACGGCGCCCGGCTGGATGCACAAGGCATCGTGATTGATCGACGTCTGCCTGTGTTGCTCACGCCGTGAGCCAGATGCCTTGGCTGTCTTCGCGACAGCCCAGGGCTTGCAGTTGTTCACCTTCGCAGGGCCCCGACACGCACTCGCCATTTTCAATCAGGAACAGCGCGCCATGGTGGGCGCAATGGATGAGGCTGGCGCTGTCATCGAGAAACGCATCTGGCGCCCAGTTCAGCCCGATGCCGCGGTGCGGGCAACGGTTGCGGTAGAGGAACACCTGGCCCTGGCGGCGCACGCCGAACAGTTCGACGCCGTCTACGCTGAAGGCGCGGCTTTGGCCTTCGGCCAGGCCGTGTGAGGTACAAAGGAAGTGCATGGCAAGGATGGCTCATGAAACAGATAGTGGCTTGACGCGTCAATGCGAATAATTATCAAATTGCCCGCATTCGCTGCGCCCGACCATCTATGGTGCGCAGTTCTGCCGCCCGCCACAAGGCGTGCGGTCCGCCTTCAGAAGGAACCCGATGATGCGCCGTCCTGTCGCCTTGCTCGCCCTGTGCGCAAGCCTTGTGCTCTCTACCCAGGCCCTGGCGGCCGAGCTGCCGCAGCGCTGGGTCAGCGCCGGCGGCGCGCTTAGTGAGTGGATAACCGCCTTGGGCGGTGAAGCGCGGCTTGTTGGCGTGGATACCACCAGCCAGCACCCGGCATCGTTGAAATCACTGCCTAGCGTGGGCTACCAGCGGCAGTTGTCGGCTGAAGGCATCCTTAGCCTGCGCCCTGATGTACTGGTGGGAACCGAGGAAATGGGCCCGCCGCCGGTGCTGGCGCAAATTCGCAAGGCGGGTGTACGGGTCGAGTTGTTCTCCAGCAAGGCCGAACTGGCGGCGGTGGATGAAAACCTCAAGCAGCTGGGGCAGTTGCTTGGCGCAGAGCAGCAAGCTTCGGCGTTGGCGGCGGGTTACCACCAGCAGATCGAGGCCTTGCAGGCCAAGGTCAAGCAGGCTCAGGCCGGGCAAAAAGCCCCTGGGGTGTTGCTGCTGGTTGGGCATGCCGGGGCCAAGCCGTTGATCGCGGGGCAGGGCACTGCAGGTGACTGGCTGCTGGGGCAGGCAGGTGGGCACAACCTGGCAGAGCATCAGGGCTACAAGAACTTCTCCAATGAAGCCTTGGCGGCGCTGGACCCGGATGTGATCGTGTTTTCGGACCGGGCGCTGGCCGATGAGCAGGCCTTGCAGGCGCTGCTGAAAGAAAACCCCGCACTGGCGGCGTCCCGCGCCGTGCGTGAGAAACGCCTGGTATCGCTTGACCCGACGCTGTTGGTCGGCGGGCTTGGGCCACGCTTGCCGGTGACGTTGGCGTCGCTGGCAGCCAGCTTCTACCCGGCAGCCAAGGCCAGCTTCGCGCAATGAAGCAGCGGGTCCAGCCACGTACGTTGTTCATTTGCCTGAGCCTGTTATGCCTGTTGGCGGTGTGGTTGTCGTTGGCGCTGGGGCCGGTCAGCCTGCCGCTGTTCGATGCCCTGCGTGCCGGCCTGCGCCTGCTGGGGCTGCCGATTGCGGCTGACGGCCTGCAGCAGGCCGAGATGATCCTGGGCCAGATTCGCCTGCCGCGGACCCTGCTGGGGTTGGCAGTGGGCGCGGTGCTGGCGCTGTCCGGGGTGGCCATGCAGGGGCTGTTCCGCAACCCGCTGGCCGACCCAGGGC
The DNA here is from genome assembly GCF_044769185.1 of Pseudomonas sp. NPDC090592. NCBI lineage: Bacteria > Pseudomonadati > Pseudomonadota > Gammaproteobacteria > Pseudomonadales > Pseudomonadaceae > Pseudomonas > Pseudomonas sp. NPDC090592. The sequence continues at coordinate 15,136 of NZ_JBIVXJ010000047.1, read as the reverse complement.
TGGTGGGGGTTGCCGCCGGGGCAGCCGTGGGGGCGGCGGTTGCCATTGTCGGTGGTGCCTGGTTTGGCGGCATGCCGGATGCTTTCGCGCCCTATCTGCTGTCGTTCTGCGCGTTTGCCGGGGGGCTTGGGGTCACTGCGCTGGTCTACCGCCTGGGGCGGCGCGATGGCCAGACCAATGTGGCGACGATGCTGTTGGCAGGGGTAGCCATGACCGCGCTGGGTGGTGCGGCCGTGGGGCTGTTCTCTTACCTTGCCGACGATGCCACCCTGCGCACCCTGACCTTCTGGAACCTTGGCAGCCTGAATGGCGCCAGCTATGAGCGGCTATGGCCTTTGTTGCTGGTAGCTGCAGGCGTGGCGGTGTGGTTGCCACGCCGGGCCAAGGCGCTGAATGCCCTGTTGCTGGGTGAGTCGGAGGCGCGTCACCTGGGTGTCGATGTGGAGCGGCTCAAGCGCGAGCTGGTGTTCTGCACGGCACTGGGCGTGGGGGCGGCAGTGGCTGCTGCGGGGCTGATCGGTTTCATCGGCCTGGTGGTGCCGCACCTGGTGCGCTTGCTGGCCGGGCCAGATCATCGTGTGGTGCTACCCGCATCGTTACTGGCGGGGGGCGTGCTGATGCTGTTCGCCGACCTGGCGGCGCGGCTGCTGCTGGCGCCTGCCGAGTTGCCGATTGGTATTGTCACGGCCTTTATCGGTGCGCCGTTCTTTCTGTTCCTGCTGATACGAGGGCGCAGCTGATGTTGCAAGTGGAAGGCCTGCACCTGCGGCGGGGAAGCAATGAGGTGCTGCACGACATTCACTTGCAGCTGAACCCTGGGCAGGTGGTAGGTGTGCTGGGCCCCAACGGTGCTGGCAAGAGCAGCCTGCTGAGCGTGTTGTGTGGCGAGCTGGCGCCCGACCGTGGGCGGGTGACGCTACAGGGGCGGCCCTTGACCGATTGGCCTGGACAGGAGCGGGCCAAGCGCCTGGCGGTACTGCCACAGGTGTCCAGCCTGGGTTTCTCATTCCGGGTCGAGGAAGTGGTGGGCATGGGGCGCATGCCTCATGGCACCGGGCAGCGGCGCGATGCGGAAATTGTCGAAGCAGCGTTGCAGGCGGCGGATGCCTGGCACCTGGTGGAGCGCAGTTACCTGGCGTTGTCCGGTGGCGAGCGACAGCGGGTGCACCTGGCCCGCGTGCTGGCGCAGCTATGGCCTGGCGAGGAGGGTTGTACGCTGCTGCTCGACGAGCCGACCTCGATGCTCGACCCACTGCACCAGCACACTACCCTGGAATCGGTGCGCCGCTTCGCTGACCGTGGCGCCGCAGTGCTGGTGATTCTGCATGACCTGAATCTGGCAGCGCGCTACTGTGATCGAATCCTTTTGCTGGAACAGGGCCGCTGCCATGCGTTTGCCTCGCCTGAGGCCGTGCTGACGCCGGCGGCATTGAAGGCGGTATACGGGATTGACGTGCTGGTGCAGGCGCACCCGGAGCGTGGGCATCCGCTGATCATCGCCCGCTGAGATGCATGTTGCGGGGTACTTGTGGGAGCAACTGTCTTGCTCAATCTCTAAAAGCTGGCGCGAATCCATGTGGGAGCGGGCGTGCCCGCGAAGCAGGCAACGCGGTGGATGGCACCGGCTTTGCCGGTGTTCGCGGGCACGCCCGCTCCCACAGGTACTGCACTGGTTTCGGGTTCACTTTGAACCTGGGGGAGCGGTGCAGGCCAGGCAAATGTGTGAATGACATGGAGGTACTGCCAATGCGTCATCCGCTGCTTTTCGGTTTCTCGCTGTGCCTGCTGCTGGCGCTGGGTGGCTGCCAGGCCAGCCTGCCACCGCTGCCCCCCTGGCAGAGCAGTGAGGGGCGCACGCATGCCGAGTTGGGGCACATTATCGACTTAGCCAGCGGGCAGGTGATCAGCCCTGAGCAGCTCGTGCAGCGCCTGGCAGGCGCGCCCCGTGTACTGGTGGGCGAAAAGCACGACAACCCGGACCATCATGCGCTGCAACTTTGGCTGCTGCGCGCTTTGCAGGCGCAGCGTGCGCAAGGCAGCCTGTTGCTGGAAATGCTCCAGCCCGAGCAGCAACCGCTGGTCGACAAGGTCGAGGGGCAGCCCGTGCCGGCAGACTTGCCCAAGGCGCTGGCCTGGCAGGAGGGTTGGGATTGGCAGTTGTACGGGCCGACCGTGCGTGAAGCCTTGCAGCAGCGAGTACCCCTGTTGGCGGCCAACCTGTCGCCTGGCGAGATGCGCCAGGCCTATCGGCAGCCAGCTTCGTTAAAGGGCGACAAGTCCAATGCACCGGCGGTAAAGGCTGCCTTGCTGCAGCAGGTACGCGCCGGGCATTGCGGCATGCTGCCTGAAAGCCAGTTACCGGCGATGCTGGCCGTGCAGCAACAGCGCGACCGGCGCATGGCCGAGCGCTTGCTGGCAGCACCGCAGCCGGCGTTACTGTTTGCCGGGGCTTATCACGCGCGCAAGGACCTGGGCGTGCCGTTGCATCTGGCTGACCTGGGCGCATCGGGGGAGAGCAAGGTGCTGCTGCTTGCCGAGGTGGGCGAGCAGGTTGAGCCAGACGAGGCTGATTACGTGTGGTACACGGCGGCGATGCCGGAGCAGGATTACTGTGCGCAACTGCGACAGTAGCGTTACTTGCACTGGCCCTTCGCCGGCAAGCCAGCTCCCACAGGTACAGCGCCATCATTGAGTTTGGTGGTACCCCTGTGGGAGCCGGCTTGCCGGCGATAGGGCCAGGCCTTGCAGTGCAAAACCTACAGGCAAAAAAAGACCCGGCAAAATGCCGGGTCAATAACCGTGATTAGCCTGATGAGGAGATAATCTGAGAGTCCGAACCAGGGGCTCTTAGTTTATCCAACCAGTCTCGCGACCAGTTGTGATAATCATAACAATTCTCATTTAGCCGTCAATCCCTTTTCCACGATTATTTTGGATTTTTTTGCGCAGGGCTTTTTGCGTCGAGTTGCTGGTTGAGCGCTTCTTTGCGTTCGAGCGGTAAATCGTTCCAGTGCATGTCCAGCAGGGCGCCTTCAATGGCATACAACAGCACCTTGGATGCGCGAAAGCCTCGGGTCTTCACGGCCTGGTAGGCACCCACTGCACCCAGGCGCCGCAGGTCCGATGCACTGTGGATGCCGGCAGCATGCAGCCACTGCGCAGAGGTCTTGCCAAGGTTCTTCAGGTGCTGCAATTCATCGTTCATCTAGCCTCCTTGCGATGGCTGAACGGGTCTTGGGTATAAATCGCGAGCAGGTCAGAGAGGAGTGTAGCGGGGGTTGGGAAATGCGCGGCCTTTTGCCATCGGGGGTGACGAGTTGTGCTGATGAGGCATGTGTCCGCCTCTTCGCGGGTGAACCCGCTCCCACAAGGTCCGGTGCAAGCCTCAAGGCTGGCGTATTACCTGTGGGAGCGGCTTTAGCCGCGAAGAGGGCGGCGCTGGAAAGCGGCGAACTTACAGCCCAGGCAGGCGCTGGCGAATCTGCTCGATCACCTGGTCCATGCTGCCGGCGGTCTGCGTATCGACCTGGGTGCTTTGCACCCGCTCCTGCGCATCCAGCGGCTCACGGCTGGCCTGTTGGGCCTTGACCACTTCCAGTGTGGCATCTGACGGGTCGCTGTTCTCTGCCTGGCGCTGTTCCAGCCAGCTTGCAATCACCGCATCCGGTGCATGGCAATCAAGGATCAGGAACGGCACCCCGGTCTGGCTGGCAACCTCTGCCGCAGCCTGGCGCTGCTCACGTTTCAGGTAGGTGGCATCAAGCACCACCGGGAAGCCGGCACGCAGCACCGTAGCCGCCACTTCGTGCAGGCGCTGGTAGGTTGCTGCATTGGCGTTCTGGTCGTAGATGCCGCTGCTCAGCTGGCCGGCTTCAGCCTGCGGCTGTTCGCCGAACAGGCGCTTGCGCTCGACATCGGAGCGCACGCGAATGGCGCCCAGGGCCTCCACCAGGCGCATCGCTACATGGCTCTTGCCCACTGCCGAAACGCCATGGGTGATGGCCAGCAGGCGCGAAGGAATGGCGCTGTAGCTTTCTGCCAGGTTGGCGTAGTTGCGGTAGGTGCGCAGGGTGGTGGCCCGTTGTACGCCATCGGCGTTGGCCGGCATGCTGAACAGCGCGACCTTGGCCCGTACCAGGGCGCGATAGGCCTTGTAGAAGTTGAGCACTTCCAGGCCTTCATAATCCCCGGTCAGCTCCAGGTACTGGCTGATGAAGCGCCGTGCCAGGCACTTGAGGCCGCGATCTTCCAGGTCCATGGCGAGGAAGCCGGTGTCGGCCCACACATCTGTCTTGCGGAACGGTTCGTTGAACTCGATGCAGTCGAAGATCACCACCTGGCCATTGATCAGGGTAGCGTTGCCCAGGTGGATGTCGCCATGGCACTCGCGGGTGAAGCCATTGGCCTTGCGCGAGGCAAACAGGCCTTGCAGCCGCTCGAAGCTGCTCCGTGCCCAGGCCTGCAGGTTGTCCAGTTGCTGCAGGTCTGCCTTGTCGCTGAGGAATGGGCGGATCTGCTCGAAGTTCTGCTCGACCGGGGCCATGACGCTTTCAGGCGAACCGTAGGGCTGCTCGGCCGGTACCTTGGGGGTCTGCAGGTGGAACTCGGCGATTTGCCGGGCCATCTGGTCGATGTGCGCGGCATTCAGTTCGCCGTTGGCCTGCAGGGTGCTGAGCATCTGCCCCTGGGGGAACTGGCGCATTTTCAGCGCGTATTCGATGGCCTCGCCTTCGCCACCGATCTGCGGCGCATCGACGCTACCGGTAACCGGCAGTACTTCCAGGTACAGGTCGTCGGTCATGCGCTGGTTCAGGCGCAACTCTTCGTTACAGAAATGCTGGCGCTGGTCCAGGCTGGTGAAGTCGAGGAAGCCGAAGTTCATCGGTTTCTTGATCTTGTAGGCGTACTCGCCGGTGAGCAGTACCCAGGAGATATGCGTCTCGATGAGCTGGAACCCATCCACGGGGTGAGGGTAGAGGGCTGGGTTCTGCAACGCAGTGATAAGGGCTTGGCTCACGGGAAATCCATCCGGGGCAGGGAATTCGAGTGCGCCATTATGGTCAATGGTGCCGTCCCTGCCTACCGCCGGGCCGTCTGCCCAGCCTTTATAAAGTGCGTATAATCCGCCGCCATGACCCGAACCCGAAATCCCCGTACCCCTCAGAAACGCCCGACCGGCCGCTCCCGCGCCTGGCTGGGCTGGGCTTTGAAGCTCAGCCTGGTAGGCCTGGTGATCGTTGCCGGCTTCGCGGTTTACCTCGATGCCGTTGTCCAGGAGAAGTTCTCCGGCAAGCGCTGGACCATCCCTGCCAAGGTGTATGCCCGGCCGCTGGAGCTGTTCACCGGCCAGAAACTGAGCAAGAACGACTTCCTCACCGAGCTCGATGCGCTCGGTTACCGGCGTGAAAGCGCGGCCAACGGGCCGGGTGCGGCGGCGATCAACGGTAATACCGTCGACCTGAACACCCGAGGTTTCCAGTTCTATGAGGGCATGGAGCCGGCGCAATTCGTGCGCGTGCGTTTCTCGGGTGATTACGTGGCGGGCCTTGCCGGCGCCAACGGCAAGGCACTCGACGTGGTGCGCCTGGAACCGCTGATGATCGGCGGTATCTACCCGAAAAACCTCGAGGACCGCATCCTGATCAAGATCGACCAGGTACCCAAGTACCTGCTCGAAACCCTGGTGGCGACTGAAGACCGCGATTTCTACAGCCACCATGGTGTGTCGCCCAAGTCCATCGCCCGGGCAATGTGGGTCAACACTTCGTCCGGTTCGATGCGCCAGGGCGGCAGTACCCTGACCCAGCAGTTGGTGAAGAACTTCTACCTCAGCAGCGAACGCAGCCTCAGCCGCAAGCTGACCGAGGCGATGATGGCCATGCTGCTTGAGTTGCACTACGACAAACGTGAAATTCTTGAGGCCTACCTCAATGAGGTGTTTGTAGGCCAGGATGGCCAGCGTGCCGTACATGGGTTTGGCCTGGCTAGCCAGTTCTTCTTCAGCCAGCCGCTGTCCGAGCTGAAGCTGCACCAGATCGCCTTGCTGGTGGGCATGGTCAAAGGGCCGTCCTACTACAACCCGCGACGTTACCCTGATCGCGCCCTGGCACGCCGCAACCTGGTACTCGACCTGGTGGCCGAGCAGGGCGTGGCCAGCCAGGCAGAAGTCGATGCCGCGAAGAAGATGCCGCTGGGCGTCACCAAGCGTGGCAGCCTGGCCGACAGCTCGTTCCCGGCCTTCCTCGACCTGGTCAAGCGTCAGCTGCGCCAGGACTACCGCGACGAGGACTTGACCGAAGAAGGCCTGCGCATCTTCACCAGCTTCGACCCGATCCTGCAGATGAAGGCCGAAACCTCGATGAGCGAGACCTTCAAGCGCCTGGCCGGGCGCAAGGGCGCTGACGAGGTGGAATCGGCAATGGTCGTGACCAACCCGGAAACTGGCGAAGTGCAGGCGCTCATCGGCAGCCGCCAGGCCGGTTTTGCCGGCTTCAACCGGGCCATCGACGCTGTGCGGCCGATTGGCTCGCTGGTCAAGCCTTCGGTGTACCTGACCGCGCTGGAGCAGCCGAGCAAGTACACCCTGACCAGCTGGGTGCAGGACGAGCCGTTCTCGGTCAAAGGGGCCGACGGCCAGGTCTGGCGCCCGCAAAACTACGACCGTCGCCCGCATGGCACCATCTACCTGTACCAGGGCCTGGCCAACTCGTACAACTTGTCGACCGCCAAGCTCGGCCTGGAAGTGGGTGTGCCCAATGTGATCAAGACCATTGGTCGACTGGGGGTCAATGTCGACTGGCCAGCTTTCCCGGCCATGTTGCTGGGTGCCGGTGGCATGTCGCCGATGCAGGTCGCCACCATGTACCAGACCATCGCCAACGGCGGTTTCAACACGCCGATGCGCGGTATTCGCAGCGTGCTCACCGCCGAGGGCGAGCCGCTCAAGCGCTACCCGTTCCAGATCCAGCAAACCTTCGACCCGGGCGCCATCTACCTGGTGCAGAACGCCATGCAACGGGTAATGCGTGAAGGTACCGGGCGCTCGGTGTACAACACTCTGCCGCGCTCGCTGACCCTGGCCGGCAAGACCGGTACCAGCAACGACTCGCGCGACAGCTGGTTCTCCGGTTTCAGCCAGGACCTGCTGGCCGTGGTGTGGATGGGCCGTGACGATAACGGCAAAACGCCATTTACCGGTGCCACCGGGGCCTTGCAGGTATGGACCAGCTTCATGAAGAAGGCCGACCCGCTACCGCTGGACATGCCGCAACCTGACAACGTGGTCCAGGCCTGGATCGACCCCTACACTGGCCATGGGTCTGATGGCAGCTGTCCGGGAGCGGTGCAGATGCCGTATATTCGCGGCAGTGAACCGCCCGCCGGCGCGACCTGTGGCGGCGAGCAGGATCCAGCTGAATCGGTCATGGACTGGGTCAAGGGCTGGATGAATTAAGCACAGGCTGCATTGATGAGGTGTGACGTGAACAAGTGGCTGTTTCCTGCCGTGACGGCGTTGGCTGTGCTCCAGGGGTGCTCCAGCGTACCGCGTGGCAATATTCCGGTGGTCGATTCGAGCACCCGCGTTTCCAACAGCGAGCGTGTGCAAACCCGTGCCCCGGTGGCAGGCATCAACAACGGGACCGCGCAGGCGCAGTCCCTGCCAGAAGACTCCGGCGTCACCGTGATGATTCCGCAGGGCGCTGGGGCATCAGGCATCCAGACGTTCCCGGCGGCCAATGGTACAGCCCCCATCAGTACGTCGCCAATTACCCCAGGGCCGATTACCACCGGCCCGGTCACTTCGGGGCCGATGACTACAAACCCCAACCCGATCGCCGACGAACCGTTCGATATCGCGTCGATGAACAGTGCGCCGCAAAGCACCAGCGCGCCGACCGGTATTCCGCGCAGCAGCGCCAGTGGCCTGTCGGCCGACGAGCAACTGGACGGGCCGGTGCTGGCACTGTTGACCACCGCGCAGACCCAACAGGGCAGTGGTGACTTCAATGGCGCCGCTTCGAGCCTGGAGCGTGCCCAGCGCATTGCCCCGCGCGAGCCACAAGTGCTGTATCGCCTGGCCCAGGTGCGCCTGTCGCAAGGTGACCCGGCGCAGGCCGAGCAGCTGGCGCGTCGTGCCCTGACCTACGCCAATGGCCGCCCAAGCCTGCAGGCCGAGCTGTGGAATACCATTGCCCAGGCCCGAGAAAAGCAGGGTGACAGCGCGGGCGCAGCGTTGGCCCGGCAAAAGGCACGGGTCAATTCGTGATGATCGAACCACGCATTCTGGATATCGCCGACCACCTGCTGCTGATCGAACGTGAGCTGCAGGTGCAAGGCTGGTGGGATGACGAGCCACCCAGCGACGAAGCGCTGGCCAGCACAGTGCCGTTCGCGGTCGATAGCCTCAGTTTCGAGCAGTGGCTGCAATGGATCTTCCTGCCACGCATGAAGATCATCATCGAGCTGGGCCATCCGCTGCCCAATGCCTCCAGCATCCTGGTCATGGCCGAAACCGTGTTTACCGACCGGCCGGAGCAAAGTCGCGAGCTGCGCCGGCTGTTGGCAGCTTTTGACCAATTGATCGCTCCTTCCGCCTGATTTCTTCAGTTTTTCCTTCAAGGGCCGCAGATTGTGGCCCTTTTTTATGGAAATCTTATTTTTTCTGCTGCTGAAGCGATTTTTAGTGGTGGCAGGAATTCATCTTGGGGAAAAATTGGCAATAATTTTTCTTGACTTGTGGGCGCCGAATCACAAGAATCCAACTTCCGCTGTAGAGGGACTGCCAGAAGCAGACCCGCTAAGCAGATCATGAGGTGCACACCCGCGCCGACCTGTTACACCCCGCAACGCGTTACCTCGCGCTGGGTGGGAAAACCCCGCAACACTCTGGGGCGCTCCCAATACTTGCTCAGTCAGTGCTGACGTTTTCGCTCATGCTCTGCTTGGCAGTAAACCTATTAAGACCCGTCCACTAGGGACGGTATTCTGGCGTTTTAGAGGTGAACAACGTGGAGCTTTTATCTGGCGCTGAGATGGTCGTCCGCTTCTTGCGTGACGAAGGCGTTAAGCACATCTACGGGTACCCTGGTGGTGCTCTCCTGCATGTTTACGACGCCCTGTTCAAAGAACCGGAAGTGGAACACATCCTGGTTCGTCACGAGCAGGCGGCAACCCATATGGCGGACGGCTACGCCCGCGCCACCGGCAAGGCCGGTGTGGTGCTGGTAACCTCCGGCCCGGGCGCGACCAATGCCATTACCGGCATTGCCACCGCCTATATGGATTCGATTCCGATGGTCATCCTGTCCGGCCAGGTGCCTAGCACCATGGTGGGTACCGATGCCTTCCAGGAAACCGACATGATCGGTATCTCGCGGCCGATCGTGAAGCACAGCTTCATGATCAAGAACCCGACCGAGATCCCGGAAGTTCTGAAAAAAGCATTCTACCTGGCGCAATCCGGTCGCCCAGGTCCGGTCGTGGTCGACATTCCAAAAGACATGACCAACCCGGCTGAGAAGTTCGAATACGTCTACCCGAAAAAGGTCAAGCTGCGCTCCTACAGCCCGGCGGTCCGTGGCCACTCCGGCCAGATCCGCAAAGCTGCCGAGATGCTGCTGGCAGCCAAGCGCCCGATCGTCTACGCCGGTGGTGGCGTGATCCTCGGCGGTGGCTCCGAAGCCCTGACCGAAATTGCCAAGTCGCTGAACCTGCCTGTCACCAACACCCTGATGGGTCTGGGCGGCTTCCCGGGGACCGACCCGCAGTTCCTCGGCATGCTCGGCATGCACGGCAGCTACACCGCCAACATGGCCATGCATAATGCCGACGTGATCTTCGCCGTCGGTGCGCGTTTCGATGACCGCGTGGTCAATGGCCCGGCCAAGTTCTGCCCGAACGCCAAGATCATTCATGTCGACATCGACCCGGCGTCGATTTCCAAGATGATCAAGGCTGATGTGCCGATCGTAGGCCCGGTCGACAGCGTGCTCAACGAAATGCTCGGCATCCTCAAGGAAATCGGCGAGCAGCCTGACAAGGTTGCGCTGGATGCCTGGTGGAAGCAGATCAACGAATGGCGTGGCGATGGCGAGTTGTTCCCTTACGACAAGGGCGACGGCAATGTCATCAAGCCGCAGAAAGTCATCGAGACCCTGTGCGAAGTGACCAATGGCGATGCCTTCGTCACCTCCGACGTGGGCCAGCACCAGATGTTCGCGGCGCAGTACTACCGCTTCAACAAGCCGAACCGCTGGATCAACTCCGGTGGCCTGGGCACCATGGGCTTCGGCTTCCCGGCGGCGATGGGCGTCAAGCTCAACTTCCCGGACCAGGACGTAGCCTGCGTGACCGGCGAAGGCAGCATCCAGATGAACATCCAGGAGCTGTCCACCTGCATGCAGTACGGCCTGCCGGTGAAGATCGTCAACCTGAACAACGGTGTGTTGGGCATGGTCCGCCAGTGGCAGGACATGGCCTACAACGGTCGTCACTCGCATTCGTACGTCGAGTCGCTGCCTGACTTCATCAAGCTGGCCGAGGCCTATGGTCATGTGGGTATCCGCATCACCAGCCTGAAGGACCTCAAGCCGAAGCTGGAAGAAGCGTTTGCGATGAAGGACCGCCTGGTGTTCATCGACATCGCGGTTGACCGCAGTGAGCACGTCTATCCGATGCAGATCAAGGATGGCTCGATGCGTGACATGTGGCTGAGCAAGACGGAGCGTACCTGATATGCGGCACATCATTTCCCTGCTGCTGGAAAACGAACCAGGTGCTTTGTCCCGCGTGGTCGGCCTGTTCTCCCAGCGCAACTACAACATTGAAAGCCTGACCGTGGCGCCGACCGAAGACCCGACCCTGTCGCGTCTGACGCTGACCACCGTTGGCCATGACGAAGTGATCGAACAGATCACCAAGAACCTGAACAAGCTGGTCGAAGTGGTCAAGCTTGTCGACCTGTCGGAAAGCGCTCATATCGAGCGTGAACTGATGCTGGTCAAGGTCAAGGCCACCGGTGCCCAGCGCGCCGAGATCAAGCGCACCACGGATATCTTCCGTGGCCAGATCGTCGACGTGACCGCCAGCGTGTACACCGTACAACTGAGCGGTACCAGCGACAAACTGGACAGCTTCATCCAGGCAATCGGCACTGCATCGATTCTCGAAACCGTGCGCAGCGGCGTTACCGGCATTGCCCGTGGCGACAAAGTGCTCAGCATCTAAATTCAAAAATTAGCGATGGCTCCGCAGGGGCCGAGATATAACCAGGGGTATTTTCATGAAAGTTTTCTACGATAAAGACTGCGACCTTTCCATCATCCAGGGCAAGAAAGTCGCCATCATCGGTTACGGCTCCCAAGGCCACGCCCAGGCGTGCAACCTGAAAGACTCCGGTGTAGACGTTACCGTCGGTCTGCGTAAAGGTTCGGCTACCGTTGCCAAGGCTGAAGCCCACGGCCTGAAAGTTGCTGACGTTGCTACCGCTGTCGCTGCGGCTGACCTGGTCATGATCCTGACCCCGGACGAGTTCCAGGGCGCTCTGTACAAGAACGAAATCGAGCCGAACATCAAGAAAGGCGCTACCCTGGCCTTCTCCCACGGTTTCTCGATCCACTACAACCAGGTTGTTCCGCGTGCCGACCTCGACGTGATCATGATCGCGCCGAAGGCCCCGGGCCACACCGTACGTTCCGAGTTCGTCAAAGGCGGCGGTATCCCTGACCTGATCGCTATCTACCAGGACGCCTCGGGCAACGCCAAGAACGTCGCCCTGTCCTACGCTTCGGGCGTTGGCGGCGGCCGTACCGGTATCATCGAAACCACCTTCAAGGACGAGACCGAAACCGACCTGTTCGGTGAGCAAGCCGTTCTGTGCGGCGGTACCGTCGAACTGGTCAAAGCCGGTTTCGAAACCCTGGTCGAAGCTGGCTACGCGCCAGAAATGGCCTACTTCGAGTGCTTGCACGAACTGAAGCTGATCGTTGACCTCATGTACGAAGGCGGCATCGCCAACATGAACTACTCGATCTCCAACAACGCCGAGTACGGTGAGTACGTTACCGGTCCGGAAGTCATCAACGAAGAATCCCGCAAGGCCATGCGCAACGCCCTGAAGCGCATCCAGGACGGCGAGTACGCGAAGATGTTCATCTCCGAAGGTGCTACCAACTACCCATCGATGACTGCCAAGCGCCGCAACAACGCCGCTCACGGCATCGAAATCATCGGCGAGCAACTGCGCTCGATGATGCCGTGGATCTCGGCTAACAAAATCGTCGACAAGACCAAGAACTAAGTCTTATCGATAGATGAAAAACGCGGCTTCGGCCGCGTTTTTTCGTTCTGGCAGTCAGCTTCTGGTATAAAGCAGACCAGTGGCCTGCTGTCAGAACCTGTTTCGCGGGCCCGTGTCGAACATTTTCCATCCTGTTGCAAGGTACCCTCCATGAGCGAACGTCCCGAAGAGCCGAACAAGCCCTCCGACGCCGAAAGCCTGCTACCTGTCGATGAGCACGTTGAAGAAGGGCATGACGCCGAAGGGCGCAAAGTGCGCCACCGCGGTATTTACCTGCTTCCCAACCTGTTCACCACCGCCAACCTGTTTGCCGGCTTTTATTCCATCATCAGCTCGATGAGCGCACAGAGCGCCCTGAGTGCCGGTGACCCGCGCGAGGCGAGCAAGTACTTTGCCTTTGCCGCCATCGCCATCTTCGTGGCCATGGTGCTCGACGGCCTGGACGGCCGCGTGGCGCGCATGACCAATACCCAGAGTGCCTTCGGTGCAGAGTACGACTCGCTGTCGGACATGGTCGCTTTCGGCGTGGCCCCGGCCTTGCTGGCCTTCGGTTGGGCGCTGGGTGACATGGGCAAGGTCGGCTGGATGGTCGCCTTCATCTATGTAGCCGGTGCAGCGCTGCGCCTGGCCCGCTTCAATACCCAGGTTGGCACTGCCGACAAGCGCTATTTCATCGGCCTGGCCAGCCCGGCTGCTGCCGGTGTGGTGGCGGGTACCGTGTGGGCGTTCAGCGACTACGGTATCCAGGGCTCCAAGTTGTCGTTCCTGGTGGCGTTGCTGGTGGCTGCCGCCGGCATGCTGATGGTCAGCAACATCAAGTACAACAGCTTCAAGGAGCTGGACCTGAAGGGCCGCGTGCCGTTCGTTGCCATCCTGGCGGTAGTGCTGGTGTTTGCCGTGGTGTTCAGCGACCCGCCGCGCATCCTGCTGCTGATCTTCCTCGCCTATGCTGCCTCGGGGCCGATCCAGTTCCTGCTCAAGGCGCGCCGGCGCAAAGCGTGAAAATCGCTTAATGCTGGAATAACCTTCCGGCTCCATAGTCTTACTGGTACATCTGTTACCCAGTGCTATGGAGCCGCCCATGCTCATCAAGCTACCCAGGTCTTCCGAGTGCAAGGCATCGGAGATCACGCCCGAAGGCATCTACCTTTCCCGTCGTACCCTGTTGGGTGGCTCGCTGGCCGGTCTGGCCCTGGGCGCATTGCCAGGTATTGGGCAGGCGGCCGAAGCCAGCCGTTATGCCGATGTCGAGGCGGGCAAGGCGCCTGGCTGGTTCAGCGAGAAGCTTGCGGCCACGCAATGGCAGGCAGTCACTGTAAAGGGTGAGGCAATCACCCCGTTCAAGGATGCTACCCACTACAACAACTTCTATGAGTTCGGGCCCGACAAGGGCGACCCGGCGGCCAATGGCGACAGCCTGCAGACCGAGCCGTGGTCGATCGTGGTGGATGGTGAAGTCGGCAAGCCTGGGCGCTATGCGCTGGAAGACTTCGTCAAACCCTACCAGCTTGAAGAGCGCATCTACCGGTTGCGTTGCGTCGAGGCCTGGTCGATGGTCATTCCATGGCTGGGGTTCCCCTTGGCGCAAGTGCTCAAGCAGGTCGAGCCGACTTCGAAGGCGCGCTATGTACGTTTTGAGACATTGAAGGATCCCGAGCATATGCCGGGACAGCGCTCGGGGTTTGCTCTGATCGACTGGCCTTATAGAGAGGGCTTGCGTCTGGATGAGGCGATGCATCCTTTGGCCATTCTGGCCGTTGGCATGTATGGGCGGGAGCTGGCCAACCAGAATGGTGCGCCATTGCGGTTGGTGGTGCCGTGGAAGTATGGCTTCAAGAGCATCAAGTCGATCGTGCGTATCAGTCTGGTGGCAGAGCAGCCGGGTACTACCTGGGAAGGCCTGGCACCGGACGAGTATGGCTTTTATGCCAACGTGAACCCGGACGTCGATCACCCACGCTGGAGCCAGGCGCGCGAGCGGCGCTTGCCTAGCGGCTTGTTCAGCCCGAATGTGCGCGAGACACAGATGTTCAATGGCTATGCCGATGAAGTGGCGTCGCTGTATACCGGGCTCGACCTGCGGAAGAACTATTGATGCGCTATCCCTGGTTTCGCCTGGCGATCTTTGTGGTGGGGTGCCTGTTCCCCGCGTGGTGGTTGTATGAGGCGGCGATGAACCTGCTGGGCCCTGATCCCGGCAAGATCATGATGGATCGTCTGGGGCTTGGGGCGCTGACCTTTCTGCTGGTGACCCTGGGCATGACACCGTTGCAGAAGCTGACGGGCTGGTCGGGCTGGATTGTCGTGCGCCGGCAACTGGGGTTGTGGGTGTTTGCCTATATTGTGCTGCACATTCTGGCTTACCTGTTCTTTATCCTGGGGCTGGATTGGGGGCAGCTGGCGGTGGAGCTGCGCAAGCGGCCTTACATTATCGTTGGGGCGCTGGGGTTTGTTGGGTTGTTGGTGTTGGCGGTTACCTCGAACCGGTATAGCCAGCGGCGTCTTGGCGCACGGTGGAAGAGGTTGCACAAGCTGGTGTATGCCGTGCTTGGCCTGGGTTTGCTGCATTTCCTGTGGATCGTTCGCTCGGACCTGAGGGAGTGGGCGGTTTATGCCTTTATCGGTGTTGTGTTGATGGGGTTGAGGATTCCGGCGGTTTCGCGGGGGTTGCCCAGGTTGGTCAGGAGGTAGGGGAGGAGGAGTTGTGGTGCTGGTCTCGGGTTGGGCTATGGGCCTGTCTATAGATAGTGTTGGGTTTGAGGTGTCCGCCACAACATATGCAGCGCCTGTGAGATCGAGCGCCGCCCGCGCGGCGCTTCGCGGGACAAGCCCGCTCCC